>NZ_CP011387.1:0-67500 GCF_001644565.1 Deinococcus puniceus
ACGAGTCGCTGGCCGAGCAGACCGGCACGGTGTACCTCAGAAATCCACGCGATTTCCAGCCCACCGAAGACGTGCTGGGCAGCATGCTGCGGGCCGACGCACTGCGCCTGAACGCCGTGCCCGTAGACGAATCCGATCAGGGCGTGACGGTGGTCGCCAGCGATCCGCGCAAACGTGAAGATATCGAGGCGCTGGTGGGCCGCACGGTCACCCTCATTCTGGCCAAGCCCAAAGACGTGGAAACCCTGATCGAGCGCTTTTATCCGCAGCGCGGGCGCTTGGGTGAACAGATGGTGCAGCAGGGCAGCCTCTCGCGGGCGCAACTGCGGGAAGCGCTGCATGTGCAGGCCCGCGAGGGCAAGGTCAAGCCGCTGGGCGAAGTGATTATGGAGCTGGGCTTTGCCGGGGCCGACGAGATCGATGTGGCCCTGCAAAAACAGAACGCGGGCGGGGGAAGGCTGGAAGATACGCTGGTGCAGTCGGGCAAACTGTCACCGGAAATGCTGGCCCGCTCCTTGGCCGCGCAACTTGGCTACGAATTTCTCGATCCGGTTCAGAACCCGCCCGATTCGAAAGTGGCCCTGATGATTCCCGAAGGCACGGCCCGCCGCTACGGTGTGGTTCCGGTGCGCCTGCAAGGGGAATCGCTGGTCGTCGCCATGAAAGACCCCCGCAACGTGTTCGCCCTCGACGATCTGAAACTGATCACGGGGCGCGACATTATTCCGGCGGTCATGGCCGAAAAAGACATCATTCGCCTGATCGAGCGGTATTTCGGCAACAAGGACATGGCCAACCTGAATCAGGAATTGGCGAACTTGTCCAGCAAGCGCGACAGCAAGAAGCAAGAAGAGATGGATCTGTCGGTGGGACTGGACGACAACGCCGTAGTGCGCGTGGTAGACAACCTGATCCGCGAGGCGGCGTTGCAGGAAGCCAGCGATATTCACATCGAACCGACTGAAACTGGTCTGCGGATTCGTTACCGCGTAGACGGCGTGCTGCGCGAGCAAAACGAACTCCCCAAGGGCAGCTCCCAGAGCATTTTGGCCCGTATCAAGATCATGGGCAACCTCGATATTTCCGAGCGCCGCGTGCCGCAAGACGGACGGGTGCGCTTCAAGAAAGGCAGCATCGACATCGATTTGCGTCTTTCTACGCTGCCCACCGTGTACGGCGAAAAAGCCGTGATGCGACTGTTGCAAAAGGCCGCCAACATTCCGGAAGTGGAGAATCTGGGCTTTTCGGACTACAACTTCCCGCGCTTCCTTGACCTGATCGAAAAACCTTACGGCATCTTTTTGGTGACGGGGCCGACGGGTTCGGGCAAATCGTTTACCAGCTTTTCGACCCTCAAGCGCATCGCCCGCCCTGAAAAGAACACCACCACCATCGAAGACCCGGTGGAATACGAAATTCCGGGCATCGTGCAGTCTCAGGTGAACCCGGTGGCGGGCATGACCTTTGCGCGGGCGCTGCGGGCCTTCCTGCGCCAAGACCCCGACATTATTTTCGTGGGGGAAATCCGGGACAGCGAGACCGCAAAAATTGCCGTAGAAGCCGCGCTGACCGGGCATATGGTACTGGCGACGCTGCACACCAACGACGCGCCGGGAGCCGTGACCCGTCTGGACGAGATGGGCGTGGAAGGCTTCAACATCGGTGCTTCGCTGATTGGGGTGCTGGGGCAACGGCTGGTGCGTAAGGTCTGCCCCGACTGCAAAGCCCCCACCAACGCCGACCCGGACGTGTTGCGCCGCCTCGGAATCTCTGAGCGGGACTTGCGCGGCGGGGCGCTGGTACGCGGTGCAGGCTGCCCACGCTGCGGCGGCACGGGGTACAAGGGCCGAACTGGTCTGCACGAACTGATGGTGCTGGACGACGCCCTCAGAACCGCCATCGGCAGCGGCAAACCCGCCGTAGAACTGCGCGAAGTGGCGATGAATGAAAGCGGCATGCGAACCATGCGGCAAGACGGCATCGACAAAGCCCTGAAGGGAATTACCACGCTGGAAGAGGTGCTGGCCGTCACGAGCAACTGAATTTTTTTCCTTCCTCAGCCGCCCCTCTCTGCTGCTCCTGTTCCCACGAGGTTTCCCCATGACTCAGGCTCCTGTAGACATTACCGATATTCTCCGCCTCGCCACCGAAAAGGGCGCGTCCGACGTGATTCTGACGGTGGGTTTGCCGCCGCAACTGAAGATGCACGGCGTCTACGACGGTCACGGCATGCCGGAACTGGCCCCCACCGATACCCGCAAACTGATGTATTCCATGATGAATGAGCGCCAGCAGCGCACCTTCGAAGAACGGCGCGAACTGGATTTCAGCTTTGCGCTGGGCGAAAAAGCCCGGTTTCGCGTGAACGCCTTTATGCAGCGCGGCAACGTGGGCGGCGTACTGCGGCTGATTCCGACTCAGATCAAGAGCGCTCAGGAAATGGGCCTGCCCCAGAACATCGTGGACATCGCCACTGCGCCGCGCGGCCTGGTGCTGATTACCGGGCCAACTGGATCGGGCAAAAGCACCACGCTGGCCGCCATGATCGACTACATCAACACGACGCGCAGGCTGCATATCGTCACCATCGAAGACCCCATCGAGTTCATGCACACGCACAAGCAGAGCATCATCAACCAGCGCGAAGTCGGCTCGGACACCATGAGCTTCAACGACGCCCTCCGCGCCGCCCTGCGCCAAGCCCCCGACGTGATTCTGGTGGGCGAAATGCGCGACTACGAAACCATCAAGGCCGCTGTGACCGCCGCCGAAACCGGACACTTAGTGATGGGCACGCTACACACCAACTCCGCCCCGGAATCTATTGACCGAATCGTGGACGTGTTTCCCGAAGAGCAGCAGGCGCAGATTCGGGTGCAGCTCGCCAACAACCTCGTGGCCGTGATGACCCAGCAACTCTTGCCGCGTGCCGACGGTGCGGGCCGCGTGCTGGCCTACGAACTGCTGCTGGCCAACCCCGCCGTGCGCTCGCTGATCCGCGAGGGCAAAACCTTCCAGATCGTGTCTACGATGCAGACCGGGGCGCGGGAAGGCATGGTCACAATGGACGCCTACCTCGCCAACCTGTACCGCCGCCGGATCATCTCCTACGACATCGGCTTGGAGCGGTCTATCGATCCCAAGGAGTTTGCGCGCCTCGCCAACGACACCACCACCAGTCTGGGGGCGGCAGCCAACCTCGGCCCCCCGGCCAGCAGCGGTGCGGGCGCAGCGGGCGGCTACAAACCCGCGGGCGGCGCGGCGCAGGGCGGCTACGGCGCGGGCCGGGAAGAGGCCGGGCGCGGTACCGACACCCGCACGACCAGCACGACGTTGCCGAATACCGGGCGCACGCCGTTTGGCCGGGGCTGAGCTTAAAAAGTTAGCGACGATAAACCGAGTCTCATACCCCGTAAAAATCTGTTAATGTGCTTTTGGTCAGGAAACGCCTCCGACACCAAAGGCACATCAAATTGTCAATAAATACGTACAAAGACTATAAATTTAGCGATAGAAGCGGAAACATTCAATGTGATTTTTAGATTTATGACAAGCACAATCAAATTATTTCTTGATAAGCGAATTCAGGAACAAAACAGCACTCAGCTCCCTAGCATAGAAATGAGCGATTGCGCCATTGTCGTGCAGCAAATTCAGCTTCTGCATGGGCTAAACCTCAAACTTAGCGGCTCCCAGATTGTTCATTTGCAGGGCGCGAACGGGGCAGGCAAAACGACATTCCTCCGCGCTTTGGTGGGCGAATTGCCCATCAACGGTGAAGGGACTGTCGGCGGCGGCGTGCCGGGATCAGTGCAGGCCCGCCAAGCTTGCATATACGTGCCCACCGATGTGTATTTGCCCGAAGACTTGCAGGTGCATGAATACCTACGTTTTATGGCCGCCGCGTGGCAAGTGCCCACCGAACCGTTGCTGGACTTAGCGGCAGAATTTGGCCTCACACCTTGGCTGAAGGCTTGGCCCAGCGTGCTGTCTCGCGGCACCCGGCAAAAGGTGGCTTTGGCGGCGGCGTTTGGCCTCGCCCGCCCGATTACGCTGCTGGATGAGCCGTTTGGCACGCTAGACCGGGCTTCTCGGGCTGTATTGCTAAGGGCCATAGAAGACCGCCGAGATGCTGGTGGGCTGGTGCTGAGTACGGCGCACGGCGATGAATTGGCAACACTCTGGCCCACCGTGCTGGAATTGGGCGACGGCGGAACCTTGACGCTGCACCCAGCGCAAGCATGACCATCAATCCGCTGCACACTCTGCGCCAACTGACTTTTTCGCGTGGAGCCGCCCGACTCTGGCACGACTGGAAGGCGGCGGGCTTGCCTTTACTCGCGCTGTATTGGCTCGGCATCGGCTTTGTTGTGTTGGCTAGCCTGCGAGAAGCGTATTTTTCTGCATCGTTCACCCTGCCCGGTTGGAGCTTGGGAGTGGGCGTGAGTGGGCTGTGGCTCGCCGCTGCTTTGGTGCGCCGCCAACCCGTCTGGCTGCACACCACCGATGATCTGTTGCTGCAAACGCCCTTGCCGCAAGCTCAAGCATTACGCTGGCCGTTGCTGCGGAGTTCGCTGGGGCCGCTGGCATGGGGCGTTTGCTCAGGCCTACTGATCGTGCTGCTGTTTCCGGGGTTGATTTGGCAAGCCGCAACCTTCCCAGTGGCCTTCGCTACCGCTGCGATGATTCGGGCACTCAGCGTGAATGCACGGCTAGCCGACGATGCACAGGCCCGCGCCTTCGCACTATGGCTGGCGCTTTTGCCCTTGTTGGGTGCGTTTTTTGCCCCGTCGGTATTGCCGTTGGCCGCCGTAGGAATCTGGGCCGCTTACCGCGCTTGGCTGAGGCTTTGGCAAGTGGCAATTCATCCCCGCCCACGTCTGCATATGCAATTCGAGGGTCTGTGCCGAGGCGCACAAAAGTTAGGGTTGCCCGCACCCACACAGCATCCAGACTTGCCCCCCGCCCATTCCCGCTTTCGGCCTGTACTGCGTGGTTCAGGCGTCTTTGCCGCTTCCGCTTGGCGTTCCACTCTGCATGTGCTGACCCATGCCCGCTTGCTCCTGCCCGCACTCCTGCTCGGCCCCGCCCTCTTGCCCCTGCTATCCCCTGTTCCCTTTCCGGGTGGCCCGGTCTACAGCGGTTTACTGCTGATGCTGATGCTTCCACTGCTTGGGCCGAATCCACCCGCAGGCTTGCCGATCACTGCCGCTGCTCAAAGGTGGACGCGAATCCTACCCGCTGCTGTGCCGCTCAGTGTTCTGGCCTTGGTCAGTGGTGTGGCAACTGTTCTGTTTGTTCAGACTTCGCCGCTGCTGGTGTTGGTCGCTGTATTGGCCCCGTGGGTGGTTCTCGCCGTCTCCGAATGGCTGGCAACCAGCGGCTTCATGCTGCCCGACCAAATTGCACTGGCACGCTTCGGCGCGGCCATGTTGCCCGGAATCGTCACTTATCTGTGCATTTCTTTCGGGCTGGCGTGGCTGACCTTGCCTGCATTGGTGCTGGCTGCGCTCATCGTATTTCGGAGATAAGTTGGACTTCAGCTTTTGAATGGCTGAGTGTCTGGCAAACTGCCTTGCGCCGCTGCTTCCTGCTTCTTGACTCTAGCCAAAAAGAGGCGTGCCAGCCCTGTAGTACAGATGAAGGCGATAAACCACAGCGCCTGACCGTACTCGCCAAAAAAGAAATTGAATATGACCATCATCAAAATAATGAGGGCAAAAATTGCCGCGTAGAGAGCTACCTGCTTAATCATCCTGCCCTATTCTAATCTATAACTGACAAGCCGTATTCCTAAAGTGGTTAGAGTCAAGGTCAACAGAAAGTGCCCCACCCATCTTCCGGGCGGGGCACTCTTTTTCTCTTTCTTCCAGCTTGGGCTTATGCGCCGGGTTGGGTGACGCTTTGGCTCTTGGTAGGCGGAATGGTGGGCTGCGTTGCAGGTGCAGGCAGCAGCAACAGCTCCAGCACCTGGCCCACGCGCTCTACTGTATGAATCCGCAAGTCGGCGCGGATGCTGTCGGGCACGTCCTGAAGGTTCGGCTCGTTGTCTTTGGGCACGATCACTTCACGGATTCCGCTCTGGTGGGCGGCCAGCAACTTCTCTTTCAGGCCGCCGATAGGCAGCACCCGCCCACGCAGACTGATTTCTCCGGTCATGGCGACATCTAGGCGCACAGGGCGGCCCGTGATGGCGCTGATGACAGCGGTGGAAATCGTGATTCCGGCGCTGGGGCCGTCCTTAGGCGTGCCGCCGTCGGGGAAGTGCACGTGCAAGTCCATGTTCTTGTGGAAATCGGGGTCTGCGCCGTACTCGGCAGCGTGGGCACGCAGGTAGGCCACCGCCGCGCTCACGCTTTCCTTCATCACGTCGCCCAAGCTGCCGGTCATCGTAATCTTGCCGCTGCCGGGAGTGGCGAGGGCTTCGACAACCAACATTGTGCCGCCCACACTCGTCCACGCCAAACCCTGTGCCACGCCCACTTGCGGTTCTTTTTCCATCTTGTCGGGGCGGTGCAGGGGCACGCCGAGGTAATCGGAAATGTCGGCAGCGTCGATCACGCGCAGGCCTTCCCATGGCTGCTCCAGCAGGGTGCGGGCGGCTTTGCGGGCCAGCTTGCTGATCTGACGATCCAGATTCCGCACGCCACTCTCGGCGGTGTACTCCTCCACGATCCGGTTCAGGGCCGCGTCGGTAATTTGCAGTCTGTCGGTCAGGCCGTGCGACTTGATCTGACGGGGCACACGGTAGCGCTTGGCAATCTGCACTTTCTCAGGCTGGGTGTAACCGGGAATCTGAATGACTTCCATGCGGTCAAGCAGCGGGCGCGGGATAGTTTGCAGGCTGTTGGCCGTCGTGATGAACATCACCTGCGACAAATCGTAGGGCACTTCGAGGTAGTGATCTTGGAAGGTGTGGTTCTGCTCGGGATCGAGGACTTCCAGCATGGCGCTGCTGGGGTCACCGCGCCAATCGCTGCTCATCTTGTCGATCTCGTCGAGCAGAATGACCGGATTCGCCACGCCTGCCGTCTTCATGCCCTGAATGATGCGTCCGGGCATACTGCCGATGTAGGTGCGTCGGTGGCCGCGAATCTCGGCTTCGTCGCGCACGCCGCCCAGCGCCATTCGCACAAATTTGCGGTTCAGGCTGCGGGCCACGCTCTTGCCGAGGCTGGTTTTGCCCACGCCGGGAGGCCCGACGAGGCACAGAATGGGCGCACGCAGTTCGGCGTCGTCAATTCGTTCTTCGGCGGTGCGCTCCTGCTGCTGCTCGGCGGTTTCTCCGGGCTTGTGCGTCAGTTGGCGCACGGCGAGGAACTCCAGAATGCGGTCTTTCACGTCGCCCAAAGCGTAGTGATCGGCGTCCAGAATGTCGCGGGTGCGGGCGATGTCCAGAATTTCTTCGTCGCGCTTGCTCCACGGCACATCGATCAGCCAGTCGATGTAGTTGCGAACCACGGTGCTTTCGGGGCTGCCACCGGGCGTGCGCTCCAGCCTCAGCAACTCCTTGAGCGCCTTGTCTTTCACGGACTCGGGCATGCCTGCGGCTTCAATCTTCTCGCGTAGGGCTTCCACTTCGGCGGGGCTGTCTTCGCCGCCGCCGAGTTCCTTGCCAATCGCCTTCATCTGCTCGCGCAGGTAGTATTCGCGCTGGTTGGCGTCCATCTGCTCTTTCACGCGGCCAGCGATCTTCTTGTCCATATTGAAGCGTTCGGTATCGCGGCCCAGAAACTTCAGGACGGCCTCTAGGCGGGGGCGCACAGCCGTCGCGCCCAAGACTTCCTGCTTCTCTTCGGGCGTCCACGTGGCGTGGTGGGCTACCTGATCGGCCAACGCTCCGGCGTCGGTGAGGGCTTTCAAGCCTTCAAGTTGGTAGTTATCGAGGCGCAGATTCTTGTTCTGGCGCTGGTATTCCTCAAAGGCCGACTTGACTTCCGCCATGATGACCTGCACTTCACGGCTGTCGTCGGCGGCCACCACTTGGGTTTCGGCCCGCACGCGCATGTAGGCGGAAGGCACTTCACCCGTAACGAGGGCGCGTTCCTGCGCTTCCACCAGCACTTGATAAGTGTTGTCAGGCATCCGCACAACTTGCTTGACCACGGCCAGCACACCCATGTCGTACAGCTCGGCGCGGGTGGGGTCATCGGTGCGGGCTTCGCGCTGGGTCAGCAACAGCACGCGGCGGTCAGAAGCCTGCGCCTCGTCTACGGCACGCTTGCTTTTGGGGCGGCCCACATCCACGTTCATGGTGACGCCGGGCAGGATCACGATATTTCTCAGTGCGACAACGGGGAGTTCCCAGATCATACGTACTCCTTGAAAACCGGCCTCTTGAGAAACCAGTCCGGATGTTGGGCCGGGGGTTGAGAGGGAAGAGTCTACTGCATGGGGTCTACTGCGGGGAGTCTGACCGGAACCCTACTCGGTGCCGGAAAACTACAGAAGCACCCCGCCCACGATGTCCCGAAGAATACGGGCATGGGCGAGGCGGCGCTGTAATCTCTATTGCGTTTAGGCAGACTTCTTGAGTCCCTTGGACTCAAGCAAGGTCATGGGGTCGTCAATGTGCGTGGCATCGAACCGCAGGTCAGTCAGGCCGTCTGTGGGCAACTCGAACAGCAAGTCGGTCATGGCTTTTTCCAGTACGGCACGCAGGCCACGCGCTCCGGTCTTGCGCTCTTTGGCACGGTGGGCCACTTCGCGCAGGGCGGCTTCGGTAAAGCTCAGGTCGACGTCCTGAAAGCCGAACAAGGCCTGATACTGCTGCACAATCGCGCCCTGAGGCTCGGTGAGAATGCGTACCAAAGCTTCTTCGTCGAGGTCTTGAAGCTGCACCACCAGCGGCAGGCGGCCCACGAACTCGGGAATCAAACCGAATTTCACCAAGTCTTCGGGCAGGAAGCGCAGTTCGTGAGTCTCCTCACCCTTATGCTCTGCGCCGAAGCCCACAGCGCGAACGTTGGTGCGGCTGCGGGCAATGTCGGCCATGCTCTCGAAGGCTCCGCCCACGATGAACAGGATGTTTTTGGTATTCACCTGCACGAGTTCCTGCTGCGGGTGCTTGCGTCCACCTTGCGGCGGAACCTGTGCAATCGTCCCTTCGATAATTTTGAGAAGGGCCTGCTGCACGCCCTCGCCCGACACGTCGCGGGTGATGCTCGTGCCTTCCGATTTGCGGGCGATCTTGTCGATTTCGTCGATATAGATGATGCCGCGCTCGGCAGAGGCCACGTCGTATTCGGCAGCCTGAAGCAGGCGCACGATCACGTTTTCCACGTCGTCGCCCACGTATCCGGCTTCGGTGAGGGTAGTGGCGTCCGCAATGGCGAAGGGCACTTCCAGCATCTCGGCCAAGCTCTGGGCCAGCAAGGTTTTGCCGGTTCCGGTGGGGCCGATCAGCAAAATGTTGCTCTTTTGCAGGTTCACATCGGGGTGGGCAAGGCGCTGGTAATGGCTGACAACGGCCACGGCGAGGGCTTTCTTGGCCTCGTCCTGTCCGATCACGAATTCATCGAGGTAGGCCTTGATTTCACGGGGCGTGGGCAGTTCGTCGAGGCTGAACTCGCTTCCGCCCTTCTTGTTCTGCTTGACCAACTCGTGCGCCCGCTCGGTGCATTCGTTGCAAATGAAAGCGGCGCGGCCCGGAGCCTCGATCAGCTGGGCAATCTGCGGGTGCTGACGCCCACAGAACGAGCAGCGATCCCCACTGGTGGGGCCAGAACCCGTCGTGTTGCCTGTGCGTCCGGTCATTGCACGTCTCCAACTTGCCGCGTCTGCTCGATCACCGTGTCGATCAGGCCGTACTTCAGGGCCTCTTCAGGCGACATGAAGTAGTCGCGCTCCATGTCCCGCATCAGTTTTTCATGGGGCAAATCGGTGTGGCGGTGATAGATGCTGACCAATTTGTCGCGCAGGTGCAGCACTTCTTTGGCCTGTACTTCCAGATCAGGGGTGTTGCCCCGGAAGCCCGCCGAACCCTGATGAATCATGATGCGGCTGTTGGGCAGGGCCATCCGCTTGCCCTTGTCGCCGCCCATCAGCAGCACGCTGCCCATGCTCATGGCGATGCCCACACAAATGGTAGACACGGGGGCCTTGATGTAGCGCATGGTGTCGTAGATCGCCAAGCCCGCGTACACTTCGCCGCCGGGGCAGTTGATGTACATCTGAATCTCTTGCTCCGGGTTCTGGGAATCAAGGAGAAGCAGCTGAGCCACGATGGAATTTGCCATCTGCGACTCGATGGGAGTGCCCACGAAAATAATCCGGTCTTTGAGCAAACGGGAGTAAATGTCGTAACTCCGCTCGCCCCGCCCGGTCTGTTCAATCACATACGGAATCACGCTCATGGGGCGCATTATCGCACGGGTTCGGGTCAGGAACGTGGGCAAAATGGGGGTTAAGACCGGGCATGTCAGATGGGGGTCTGCTGGGGGGCGGGAGGGCGGTCTGGTGGTGGGGTACAACAAAGCAGAAGGCCCAAGCAAAGGCATTCCCGCCCTTCCTTAGACCCTTCGACTCCAGACTGATTAAAACAGCACCCTTAAACTTCCTCGCGCCTAGACGCCTAAAACACTCAATCCACGATCATCGGAATAAGCACGGGATTGCGCCCCGTCACCTTCCGCACGAAGCGCCGGACTGCGCCGTACATATCGTCCCGAATATCTTCGAGGCGCTTTTTCTCGCGCATGCCTTCTTCTACGGCTTCCAGCGCCACGCGGCGAATCTGGTTGTCGAGTTCTCGGTTGGCCCGCACGAAGCCGCGCGACACGATTTCGACGTGTGGCACAGGATGCAGCACCGCCGTCATGATCAGAATGCCTTCCTGACTCATGTTGACGCGATCCAACAACACATCGTCGCCAATGTCGCCCACGCCGAGGCCGTCCACGTACACGGCTCCGGCGGGCACGGTTCCGCTGACCTTGAATTCGTCTGGGCCGAGGCGCACCACGTCACCGTTTTTGGCGATGAGGGTGCGCTTGGGCGGGCGCGGCAGGGTCTGGGCGAGACGGGCGTGGTTGATCTGGTGGCGGGGTTCGCCGTGCCAAGGCAGGAAGTATTTGGGGCGGGCGAGGTTCAGCACCTGCGCCAATTCTTCCTGACTGCCGTGACCGGAAGCGTGAACCTTGTGGTTGGGCGGGTAGTACACGTCCACGCCGATTTCATAGAGCCTGTTGATGACGAGGTTCACGGCCTCTTCGTTGCCGGGAATCGGGTTGCTGCTGAGAATCACGCTGTCGCCGCGCCGGAGTGCAATTTTGGCGTGCGTGCCGAAGGCGAGGCGGCTCAATACGCTCATGGGCTGGCCCTGCGATCCGGTACAAACGAACAGCACCTGCTGGTCTTGCAGGCCGCCCACTTCCTCGCTGGTCAGGAAGGGATCGGGGGCGGTCATGTAGCCGAGCGTGCTGGCAACCTGCGCGTATTTCAGCATGGAGCGGCCTTCCATGACCACGCGGCGGCTCTGGCGGTGGGCCATGTTCAGAATGTTCTGAATGCGGTGCACCTGCGAGGCGAAGGTGGTCAGGAACACGCGGCCCTTGCACCCGGCGATCACTTCTTCGAGAGCGCGGGAGACGTCGGCTTCACTGGTGGTGCGGCCCTGACGCTCGGCGTTGGTGGAATCGCTGATGAGGAGCAGCACGCCGTCTTTGCCCGCCTGCTCTATGCGGGGCAAATCGCTGAGCAGGCCGTCGCTGGGGTGCTCGTCAAGCTTGAAGTCGCCCGTGTGCAACACGCGGCCCACCGGCGTGGTCAGGATGTACCCGGCGTTGTCGGGAATGGAGTGGGTCATGCGGATAAATTCGACGTGAAAGTGCGTGCCGATCTGCACTTTGTCGTTCATGCCGACTTCGCGCAGGTCAGTCTCCGAATCCTTGATGCCGAATTCGCTCAGTTTTTCGCGCAACAAGCCCATCGTCAGGCCGCCGCCGTAGACAGGCACGCGGGGCAGGCGGGGCAGGATATACGGCAGGCCGCCGATATGGTCTTCGTGGCCGTGCGTCAGAATCCAGCCCTTGATCATGTGGGCGTTTTGCTGGAGGTAATCGATACGCGGAATGATCAGGTCGATGCCCATCTGGTGCGAGTCGGGGAAGGCGAGGCCGCCGTCGACGACCATAATTTCGTCGCCGTACCGGTAGGCGAAGATGTTTTTGCCGATTTCGCCCATGCCGCCCAAAGGGATGACTTCAAGGAAAGGTGTCTCAGGGCTAGGCGAAGGCGCGGCGGCCCCGGTGGTCGGGTCAAGGTCTGTGGTGGTCATGTGGACTCCGGTGGCCTAAAAACAGGGTTCAGGCCAAGTTGTGAATGGTGCAGCGGCGCGTGAGGCGCGGCCCTGAAGTTGCGGCAGTGTTGATAAGACGATGTCGATAAGACGGTGTTGATACAGCGGTGTCGATCCAGCAAGGTTGAACCAGCAAGGTTGATGCACAAGAGGTGTTGCACAAAACTGACGAATTGTGTCGCTCGGTCACAACTACAGACCAGAACGCGGTTCCCTCAACCTAGCACATGGCCGCCGGGGGTGCCCGGTTGACCGCTTGGTTCTGTACGTCCGGCACTCCAATGCAGCCTCTTGTTTTAGGGCGATGACTTTAATAAAAACCATTTTTCCGTCCTAACAATGAGTTTTTTAAGAATGACAGGCAGATTGTTAGCCCGTTTCAGCTGTCCCGTTGCAACCCGGCACAGACTGCATTAACCTCAGCTGTATTCACCAACCGATGTGATAAAACCCTCATTCCGAGTGATTGCACGCACCTCGCATGAATATAAGTTCATGAAGTCGTATCATGGGTGCGTGAGCGTACAACGGATTCTGGTGGTCGAGGACGACCTCGACATTGCAAATGTCCTGCGAATGGACTTAACCGACGCGGGCTACGGCGTCGATCACGCAGATTCGGCCATGAACGGCCTGATCCGTGCCCGCGAGGATCACCCCGATCTGATCTTGCTGGACTTGGGCCTGCCCGATTTCGACGGCGGCGACGTGGTGCAGCGGCTGCGTAAAAACAGCGCTGTGCCCATCATCGTCCTCACGGCCCGCGACACCGTGGACGAAAAGGTGCGGCTGCTGGGGCTGGGAGCCGACGATTACCTGATCAAGCCGTTTCACCCCGACGAACTGCTGGCCCGCGTCAAGGTGCAACTGCGCCAGCGCACCAGCGAGAGCCTGAGCATGGGCGACCTGACCCTCGATCCCCAGAAGCGCCTCGTGACCTACAAAACCGAAGAACTGCGGCTGTCGCCCAAAGAGTTCGACATTCTGGCCCTCCTGATCCGTCAGCCGGGCCGGGTGTACTCGCGCCACGAGATCGGGCAGGAAATCTGGCAGGGCCGACTCCCCGAAGGCAGCAACGTGGTCGACGTGCATATGGCAAACCTGCGGGCCAAACTGCGTGACCTGGACGGGTACGGCCTGCTGAGAACCGTGCGCGGCGTCGGGTACGCCCTGCGCGGCTAAACTTGACGGAATGAGGGCGGCCAGATGACAGCGGAAGGTGTGCCAGCCGGGGGCAGCGCAGCAGCGAACCCCCAAGCGGCTTGGGCTGATGTTCCCGCTGGGCCGCTGTTGGCCGCCCTCCCCGATCCGGTCTTGCTGCTGTATACGGGCGGGACGCTGCTTAATGCGGCAGCTACAGCCTTGTTTGGCCGACATGCCCACCCTTCAGATTGGGCTTTTCTGGTCGATGAGGCCCCCGCCCTCGCCGCCGCCTTGCCCCGCGCACAGGCGGGCGAAACGTTTGCCCTCCCACTGACCCTCCGGGGTGCGCCGTTTACGGGAACGCTCTCCCCTGCCGGCCCTGAACACTCGGGGAGCGTGCTGCTGCACCTGCGGGCCACCGTGCCTATATCCACCGTGCCCAGCTCCACTGTGCCTCTATCCAGCGTGCCCATATCCACTGTGCCCAGCTCTCTGGAGGCGTCTCTTCATCTGCTGGATAACCTGAATCTGGGCCTGACCGTGCAGGATCGGCAGGCCCGGATTTTGCATGCCAACACCGCGGCACAGACGATTCTGGGCCTCACGCTGGATCAACTGACGGGCCGCGACTCGCTTGACCCGCGCTGGAAGGCGGTGCATCCCGACGGCTCGCCGTTTCCGGGAAACACCCACCCCAGCATTCGCAGCCTAGAGACCGGAGAAATCCTGCGCGACGTGCCGATGGGCGTGTTTACGCCTGCCACCGCTCAGCGCAAATCCGAGGAATGGCGCTGGCTGAGCATCACGGCGCTGCCGCAGGGGCCGAGTGATTGGCTGCCGGAAGGCGGTGTGCTGACCATTTTCAGCGACGCTACCGCCGCCCAGCGCACGCGGGGGCAGTTGCACGGCACCGAGGCCCGGTTTCGGTCATTGGTAGAAGCCACCTCGCAGATCGTGTGGGTGTCGGCCCCCGACGGCATGTTGCACCCGCCCCAGCCCGACTGGACGGAATTTACCGGACAGACCGACGCGGAACTGGCCGGAACAGGCTGGATGAACGCCCTGCACCCCGACGACATTACCCCTTCGGCAGAGGTGTGGGGCGAGGCGCTGATGCGGCAGGGGCTGTACGAAAACGAGTACCGGGTGCGGCGGAGAGACGGCGTGTACGTGCCCATGCAGGCCCGCGCCATTCCCGTGAAGAACGAGGACGGCACGCTGCGTGAATGGGTGGGCACCAGTTCCGACATCAGCGCGGTGAGGGCCGCCGAAGCGAGGCTGCGCGAGCTGAACGCCACCTTGGAAGCCCGCGTGCAGGAACGCACCGACGAACTGGCCCAAATTACGCGCTTTACTACGCTGCTGCTGGGCGCGGCGGGCGAGGGCATTCTCGGACTGGACGCGGGCGGGCGCAACACCTTTGCCAATCCGGCGGCGGCCCGCACGTTGGGCTACAACATAGAACGCCTGATCGGGGCCGACCAGCACGCCTTGATTCATCACCATCACGGCGACGGCAGGCCACACGACCCGGCGCACTGTCCCATTCGCCAGACCATTCAGGACGGCCAGACCCGCCGAGTCGAAGAAGACGTGTTCTGGCACGCGCAGGGCCACGCGGTTCCGGTGGCCTATATCGTGACGCCCACGCAGGACGAAACGGGCAACGTGACCGGAGCCGTCGTGATGTTTCAGGACATCACCGAACGCTTGTCGGCCCGCGCGGCCCTCGAAGACGCTATAGCCGACCTAGAGCGCAGCAACCGCGAGCTGGCCCAGTTTGCTTACGTGGCCAGCCACGACCTTCAGGAGCCGCTGAGAACGGTGGGCAGCTACGCCGAACTGCTCTCGCGCCGTTATCAGGGCCAACTTGACCCGCGTGCCGACCAGTATCTGAGCTTTATGCAAGAAGGCGTGGGCCGGATGCAGAGCCTGATCCGCGACCTGCTCAGCTTTGCCCAGATTGGCCGCTCCGATACCCCGGCGCGTGTGGTGTCTCTGGACGAAGTGCTTCGGGAAGCCGCGCAAAACGTGGGGGCGGCGCTGCGAGACACGGGCGGGCACCTGACTTGGGACACGCCCGGTACGGTGTTGGGGCATTCTTCGCTGCTGGTGCAACTGTTTACCAACCTGATCGGCAACGGCCTGAAATTTCACCGCGAGGGTGTGCCGCCGCAAGTCCGGGTCACGGCGCGGCCAGAGGGCAGCCTGATGCGAATTCAGGTCATAGACAACGGCATCGGCATCGGCACCGAGTACCACGAACGAATTTTCGCTATTTTTCAAAGGCTGCATCGGCGGGAGGCCTACGCGGGCACTGGCATGGGCCTCGCCATCTGCCGCAAAATCGCCGAGCATCACGGGGGCACACTGGAAGTCACCTTACCCCCCCCTGACCAATTTGGCAGTATCCTGACGCTCTCCCTCCCTATTCCAATTCCTCCTCAATCGGCATTGCCCCTGTGAGCCAGCCTGTGAATATACCGAACACATTGAATACCCATACCACCATCGAAATTTTGCTTGTCGAGGACAGCGAACCCGATATCTTGCTGACTCAGGAAGCTTTTGCCGACGCCCGCGTGCCCAACCGCCTGCATGTGGCCCGCGACGGCGTGGACGCCCTGAATTTTTTGCGCCGCGAAGGCATCCATGCCAACGCCCCGCGCCCCGACGTGATTTTGCTGGACATCAATATGCCGCGCAAAAACGGGCTGGAAGTGCTGACCGAAATCAAGGCCGATCCTCTGCTGGGCA
Organism: Deinococcus puniceus; assembly: GCF_001644565.1. Classification (NCBI taxonomy): domain Bacteria; kingdom Thermotogati; phylum Deinococcota; class Deinococci; order Deinococcales; family Deinococcaceae; genus Deinococcus; species Deinococcus puniceus. The sequence goes on from NZ_CP011387.1 coordinate 16,199, forward strand.
GCATTCCGGTGGTCATGCTCACCACGTCTCAGGCCGAGGACGACGTGCGGACTTCGTATGCTCGCCACGCCAGCGGCTACGTGATCAAGCCTGTGGGTTTCGACAATTTCCTGACGGCTATTCGCGCCTTCGAGGACTTCTGGATGACCTTCGTGCGCTTCCCGCCCCGTGCCTGAGCCGCTGATACGGACTCCACACCACTCCTGCTACACCTTTGGGAGCACCGCTCGCGGCTCTATCGTCGTGAACGCACCCCCATGAGCAAGCCACTCCTCCGTACCGCGTAGCCCATATGAGACCCATATGAGAAGAGCGCCTCAACGGAGCGCCGCGCCTGAGCAGGCTGGTTCTCCATTTTCTTCAAAGCACAAAAATCCCCCAGCCTAGTGTGCTGGGGGAACGCTTTTGGGGGCGTGGTGAGAAGAAGTTTAGCGGCGATCCGTGGTGGTGGTCACGGTGGCGGGGCGGTTGCGGCCCAGCAGACCGAACAGGCCCAGCAAGCCCAACAGGCCCCAAGGGAACTCGCGGGTGTCGGCGGTGCCGTTGTTGTTGGCGTCCACGACGCCGTCACCGTTGGGGTCAATGGCTTCGTCGGCTCCGGTGAGGTTGCCAGCGGCGTCGTCAACGGCTTCACCCGTGGCGGCAGCGGCGTCGTCTACAACTTCACCCGTAGCGGCGGCGGCGTCATCAATCGCTTCGCCCGTGGCAGCGGCGGCTCCGTCTACGGCTTCGCCTGCTTGCTCGGCGGCTCCGTCGGTGGTGTCGTCCTGAACCTGAATGTACGCGGAGGAAGGAGCGGTGGCGAGGGTGGTGGGGGCGGCAAACAGCAGGGCGAGCGTCAACAGGGTCTTGTTCATGGGAGTTCTCCTAGGTCAGCCTCGCCGGAGCAGGGCAGTGGGAATGTTCTCCGCCGTGCGGCGTGAGGAATGACCAGAGTGTGCCCTGTCTTGCAAAAGAAACGCTGAGATGAGGGCCAAGCCTACCTTTAAGTGGCGTTTGTACAATCTGAAGGTAACGTCACAGCGCCAAAAAGCCTGTTTTTGAGAAAAATTCGGCAGACAAACTGGGGCCATCTCAGTCGCATGGCCTGCTGTCAGATTTAGGGTGTAGGTGAAAGGGCGAGACGTAGAAAGAGCGCCCAAAGCCCTGAATTGGGGGCCAGTTCTCTAGGGAACGGGTGTGCAGAGTGCAGGAACACCGGATGGAAAGTACAAGTGGCATGAAAAGCCCATAAAAAGCGCCCGTGCCATCTGACAGCATGGACAGCCTCCATCCGGGCGGGCTCAGTGTGCGGCGGCCTCGGCCTGCGCCATCGCCTGCATCGCGCTCAGCACGTTTTGCATGTGCTGGTCAAGGTCAACGCCCAGTTCTTCTGCACCCTGTACTACCTCGTCACGGTTCACGCCCCCTGCGAACGCCTTATTCTTAAAGCGTTTTTTGAGGCTGGACAGTCCCACGCCGCGCACATCGCGGTCTGGGCGAACCAGTGCGGAAGCCTGCACCAAGCCTGTCAGTTCGTCTACGGCAAACAGCGTGCGCGACAGCAGCGACGTGCGGGGCGTGCCCGTGTAGGCGGCGTGGCCCATAATGGCGTCCAGTACGGCTTCCGGCGTGTCGGTGGTGGTTCGCAGGAATTCTACGCCCCAGTACGGATGGGTGTCCGGGCGCAGTTCGTAATCGAAGTCGTGCAGCAGGCCCGTCACGGCGTACAGGTCTTCGTCTTCGTTCCAGTGGCGTGCATACCAGCGCATGGCGGCTTCCACATTCAGCATGTGCCGCCGCAACGACTCGGAGGGCGTGTGTTCCTGCATCAGGGCGTGGGCTTGCTCGCGGTTCATGTGGGCAGTGTAGCGGGCAGGCAACAGGGGAATGGGAGAAAGAATCCGCCTGCATAGCTTGACTGGCCCTGCATACCGCGCTATTATTCTTTCAATCAAGTTCAAGCCACCGCCGCCGAAAGGCGGGTTTTTTATTGCTGTCTTCACCCGCCCGCCCCATTGACTGTGGCTGACAACGTTCATGATTCCAACTTCTGTGTTCACGGCCAAATGCTCTAGCCTGCCCCCATGACCGCGCCGCCCCAGCCTGACGCACAGCCCGATGCACAGCCTGAACCAACGCTGCAACCCGTGCTACCGGAAGCGGAACCCCTACCCCAGCGCGGCCCGGTGCGCCAGCGTTCGCCTCTGCCCGATGTGCTGCGCGGGCTGGCCCTGCTGGGCATCCTGATCGTGAACGTGCAGGATTTCGCCGGATTCCGGGTCTGGACTCAGGGCGGGCTAGACCGCGTGGTGCAGGTGCTGACCGATATTTTTGCCAACGGGCGCTCTATCAGTCTGTTTGCCATGCTGTTCGGCTGGGGTGCGGCGGGGTTGCTGGCGCGGCAGGGCGTGGGCACGTTTTTGCTGCGGCACGCGGTCTTGCTGGCGCTGGGCACGCTGCATTTCATCTTCATTTGGCACGGCGACATCATTGCCAATTACGCGTTGCTGGCCGCTGCCCTGCTGCTGACGGCGCGAATGACTGCGCCAACGCTGCTATTGATGGCCGGGGCATTGGGCGCGTGGTGGCTGGGCCTCGGCCTGCTGGAATGGGCGGCGGCCACCGTGTCCGAAACGCGCCTAGGACGATACGCGGGCCTACAAAACCTGCTGCCCGGCATGAGTTACCCAGAAGTCGTGGCAGACCGGGCGGGCGATTTCGGTACCAACCTGATCGGCGGCAGCGTCTTCAATGGGCCTTGGTTGGTGGCCCTGTTTTGTCTGGGGGCCGCCGCTTACCGTACAGGCCTGCTGCTGCGCCCACACGAGCATCTGCCGCTGCTGCGCCGCCTGACAGTGTGGGGCTGGGGGCTGGGCTTGCCGCTGGGAATCTTGCTGGCGTGGCTAAATACGCGGGGCGATTACGCCTCCGGCCTGCTGGCGACTCCGGTACGCATGAGCGGCGGGCTGGCGCTGGCACTGGGCTACGTGGGAATACTGGGCACGCTGACCGCACAGGACAGACTGGGCAGATGGTTGGCCTTTGCGGCCAGCGGGCGCGTTGCCATGACCAACTACATTGCCCAGAGCCTGATCATGACCACCGTGTTTTATCCCTACGCGGGCGCACAGTACGGGCAATGGGGCGCGGCGTCGGCAGTGGCTTTGGCGCTGGTGGTAGGGCTGGCCCAGTTGCCGACGAGTGCATGGGTACTGCGCCGCTGGGGCATAGGGCCGCTGGAGCGACTGGTGCGGGCGCTGGTGTATGGGGGGCGAGCGGGCTGAGTTGGCAGGTGAAGGTGGAAGGTGAACCCCCCCGTTGCTGGCGCAACGCCCCCCCTTAGAGGGGAGGACTAAAGCTGTTGCGCTCCCTTCCAAGTGAGGCTGGCTGCGAAGCAGGCTGGGGGGTTTCTCTCCCGCTGCTTTAGAATGGCTGCCGCTCTGGGTGTTCCAAGTTAAGGAACGCGCCGGACTCAAGGAGACAGACACACATGGCCGGTCACAGTAAATGGTCGCAAATCAAGCGAAAAAAGGGGGCCAACGACAAGCGGCGTTCGGCCATGATCAGCAAGCACCTGCGGGCCATTACGGCGGCAGTGCGTTCGGGCGGCAGCGGCGATCCAGCAGGCAACCTCAGCCTGAAAAACTGTATCGCGGCAGCCAAAGCCGATACGGTTCCGGTGGACAATATCGACAGCGCCATCAAGCGGGCGCTGGGGGCGGGCGAGGGCGCGGCGGAATACAAGGAAGTGAGTTACGAAGGCTACGGCCCCGGCGGAACCGCCATCTTTATTGAGGCTCTGACCGACAACGTGAACCGCACGGTGGCCGAAGTTCGCAGCGTCTTTTCCAAAAAGGGCGGCAGCATGGGCAACAGCGGCAGCGTGGCGTGGCAATTCGAGAAAAAAGGCGTGCTACTGGTGGCCGACGCCTCGGAGGCCGCGCAGGAAGCTGCCATAGAACACGGCGCGGAAGACTTTGTGGAGAGCGAGGACGGCCTAGAAATCACCGCCGCCCCCGCTGACCTGTACGCCGTGCAGGACGGCTTGGCCGCCGCCGGATTCGCCGTAGAAAGCGCCCAAATGACCATGATTCCGAGCAATACGGTGGCCGTACAGGGCGACGACGCCCGCAAACTGATGGTGCTGATGGAAGCGTTGGAAGACTTGGACGACGTGCAGAACGTGTATTCCAATGCGGATCTGCCAGAGGACGAGGAAGTGTAAAGCTGAAGGTGGGAAGAGGGGGAGCATGCACAGACAGTTCTTGTACACGCTCCCCCTTTCTGCTGCTTTTAATCTCTGAGTCTAGAACACCAGCGCCCGCGCATTCCCGCCCAACCTGTCCCACAAGGTAAAGGCCGCCCGTGCGCCGGGGCGGATGATGCCTTCATCGTCCCAACCTGCGGCCAACGCGGGGCCGCGCGTATGGGCGTGCAGCACGTCCAGTTCGGTCAGTGCCTCGTGGGGGGCGATTCGGCCACCCTCATCGTCTACCCGGCTGATGGCGGCGGCGAAATTGGCGCGGTAGTCGGGCGGGGTCACGGGGGCGTCGCTGCCAAAGGCCAGCACCGCTCCGGCATCGCGCAGGGCACGGAAGGCGTAGGTTTCCCGCTCTAGGTGCGGCAACAGGTGGCGAATCATCGCGCCGTCGCCCTGAAGGTGCATAGGCTGGACGCTGACCGTGAAGCCCGCAAAACGGGCAATATCGGCGGGCCGCAGGTGCTGAGCATGTTCGATTCTGAGGCGGATGCCGCGTGCCTCAGCCGCCCCGCGCAGGCTGTCGTAGGCGTCCAGCACCTCGGTATTGGCCCGGTCTCCGATGGCGTGCGTGACGGGCGTGAGGCCTAGCGCGATGGCCTGTGCGCCCAGTTCGCGGATCAATTCGGGCGAGTCCAGCGGAATACCCGTGCCGCTGCCATCGGCAAAGCCCGGCGCGTGCAGCCAAGCGGTGCGGCTGCCCAATGCGCCATCAGCAAAAAACTTGACGCCGCCCCACTGAAACAGGCCACCGGGGTTGAGGCCGATCCCAAGTTCACGGGCCAAGGGCAAGCGGTCATGCGGCAGGCTGGCCCAGACCCGCAACGGCAATTCTCCGCGTGAGGCCAGCGTTTGCAGGGCGCGGGGCGCTTCGGGAGCCTCGAAGGCCATCGTGTGGGCACTGACATACCCGCGTGCCGCGAGGTCTGTGGCCCCAGCACGGGCGGCGGCCAGATACTGTGCCTCGCTGGGGGCCGGAATGGCGTTGGCGACGAGGTCGGTGGCATTTTCCAGCAACATTCCGAGGGGCCGCACGATCTTTCCGCCCTCTGGATCGGGTGTGGTGGCCGAGATTCCGGCCAGCCGGAGCGCCAGCGAATTGGCCCACGCCGAATGCAGATCGCGCGAATACAACAAGACCGGATGGTGCGGACTGACTTCGTCCAGCATGGCGGCGGTGGGGGAATCGTTCAGGCCCAGTTCGCTCAGCAGGAAGCCGCCGCCGCGAATCCACGTGCCATGCGGCGTGTTCATGGCCCGCTGCGCCACCCGCGCCAACACCTCCGACACGCTGCGTGCGCCGTGCAGCCCCACTTCCGAGAGGGAAAAGCCGTAGCCGACGAGGTGAATATGCGCGTCGGCCAGCCCCGGCGTGAGCAGCAAGTCGCGGTGATCGTGGCGCTCGGCGCGGGGAGCGAGTGCCCTCAATTCTTCGGCAGACCCCACCGCCAGCACCCGCCCGCCGCCCACCAGCACGGCCCCGGCGTCGGGCTGGGCAGGATCGAGCGTGAGGGTTCGGGCCAGCAGCAGATGCAGCGGGGAAGTCATGGCCCCAGCCTAAAGCAGAGGCGTGGAAACTGTCCGGCGTTTTGCCCCAAGCCAGACTTGCTACACGAAGTGTTAAAAATACTGCATTCACGGTCACTTGATGGTGCAGCCCATCAGCAGCCTGCTAGACTACCGCCATGCCGCGCATCCTTGTCGTGGATGACGACGCCGCCATCCTCAAGCTCATCAGTGTCATTCTGTCCCGTGCTGGGCATGAGGTTCGCACCAGCAACCATCCTGTCGAAGCCCTTGATCTGCTGAAAGTCTTTACGCCCGATCTGGTCATCAGCGATGTGGTGATGCCCTACATGACGGGTCTGGAATTTCTGGAAAAAGTGCGCGACAACGAACAATTAGGCGCACTGCCGTTTGTGCTGCTCTCCAGCCATGCCGAGCGCGGAGACGTGCGCCGAGGCATGAATCTGGGGGCCGACGATTACCTGCCCAAGCCCTTTACGCCGCTTGATCTGACCACTGCCGTAGACGCCCGGTTGCGCCGCGCCGGACTGACCATTCAGGGCGAAAGCGGGATGCTCGCCAAAGGCTTAGGCACCGCCCAAGTGGTCTGGAAGGGCGCGGCGGTGGCGTGGGTGTCTCGCAAGGCGCTGGAACTGTTCTTTTATCTACTGGAACACAAAGAAGTGACGAGTTGGGAAGCTGCCGAAGCGCTGTGGCCCGAAAAAGACGAGGCCCGTGCCAGCAGTCTGTTCCATACGACCCTGCACCGCCTGCGCCGCAGCCTCAGCAACGAGGCGGTGATCAGCACCAATCGCCGCTACGCCCTCGCCAGCGACCTGAGTCCCGAATACGACGTGCAGCGGTATGAACTGCTGGCCGGACAGGCCGAAAACGGCAGCCTCGGGCTAGAGGAATTGCGCGAATTGGCAGCTATTTACGGCCACTTTTTGCCCGGAGCCGATAGCCCGTGGGTTGACGATGTGCGCTCGCGGCTGGAGCAAAAGCAGCTCAGTATTCTGGGCCTCGCCGCCCGCGCCGCCACCGAAGCTGGACGCGCCAAAGACGCCGCCATGCTGCACCAACGCGCTCTAGCCATAGACCCGATGAGCGAACTGGACTGGCAAGGGTTGGCCCGCGCTCTGGACACCATTGGCGACCCCCGCGCCCGCCTCGCCGCACAGCGGGAAGCGTGGTGGGCTGTGGATTTGGACTGAGCAAATAAGTCAGACAAGTGAAGAACGGGGGACGCTGGACAGGTGTTCTCCGTTTTTCTTTGCCTACCAACTCCTCTCCGCGCCATTCGGCGGATTCACCCCCTCCCCGCCGCTGATAGACTGCGCCCTATGACGGTTCCGCCCACCACAGCCCCAACAACTGCCGAGATTCGTGAAAAGTACCTGTCTTTTTTCGAGAGCAAAGGCCACCTGCGCCTGCCCAGTCACAGCCTGATTGCGCCTGATCCCACCACGCTGTTTACGGTGGCGGGCATGCAGCCTTTCAAGCCGCAGTTTATGGGTGCGGCGGCCAAATTCCCCGGCTACGGCGACAATCCCCGCGTGACGACCGCCCAGAAGTGCCTGCGTGTTACTGACATCGAAAACGTGGGGCGCACGCTCCGGCACTGTTCGCTGCTGGAAATGCTGGGCAATTTCAGCTTTGGCGACTACTTTAAGCGGGACGCGCTGATGTGGGCGTGGGAGTTTCTGACCGAACCCGAATGGATGGGGCTGGACAAATCCAAGCTGTACGCCACCATTTACGAGGACGACGAGGAAGCCTTCGAGATTTGGACGAAGGACATCGGGCTGCCCGCTGACCACATCCTGCGCTTTGGAGCCGACGAGAATTTCTGGCCCGCCGACGCGCCCGCCAAGGGGCCAAACGGCCCGTGTGGGCCATGCAGCGAGATTTTTTATGACCGGGGGCCAGCCTACGGCGACGACACGTGGGCCGAGTACGCCGACACCCGCGAAAGCGCCCGCTTTTTGGAAATCTGGAACAACGTGTTCCCGCAGTTCGAGCGGCAGGAACCGCAGGCCGACGGAACCCCGACGCTGCTGGATTTGCCCGCCAAGAACATCGATACGGGCATGGGCCTAGAGCGCATCGCCACCGTCGTGCAGGACGTCTTCGACTTCTATTCCAACGACGTGTTCGCGCCGATCATTGCCCGGATCGTGGAACTGAGCGGCAAGCCCTACTTGGGGCCAGAAAGCATCTCGCACCGGGTGGTGGCCGAGCATGTGCGTTCTGTCAGCATGACCTTGGCCGATGGCGTAAGCCTGAGCAACACCGGGCGCGGCTACGTGATTCGCAAGATTTTGCGCCGCGCCAGCCGTCATGCTTACCTGCTGGGCCTGCGCGAACCCGTGCTGCACACGCTGGTGCCACTGGTGGTGGCGAGCATGGGCGGCGGCTACCCCGAACTGGTGACAGAAGAAGCCCGCGTCACGGCGGCAATTCGGGCCGAAGAAGAACGCTTCCTGAAAACGTTGGAAGGCGGCATTCAGCGGCTGGGCGGCCTGCTGGAAGGCATGCAGCAGGGCGGTGTGCTGGGCGGCGAAGAGGCCTTTACCCTCTACGACACCTACGGCTTCCCCGTAGACCTGACCAAAGAAATTGCCGAAGAGTACGGCGTGAGCGTGGACGAAGCCGGATACGCCGAGAGCTTGGAGCGGGCGCAGATGCTGGCGCGGGCAGGCAGTAAATACGGCAAATCCGAGCTGTTTGGCGGGCAAGATACCGTGGGTGACCTGAGCGCCACCGCGTTCGTGGGCTATGACCAACTGGAAGCCGAGGGGCAAGTGCTGGCGCTGATGACCTCCGAGGGCCGCGTGGACGCGCTGGAAGCAGGCACGGCGGGTACGGTGGTGCTGACGCAAACGCCGTTTTATGCCGAGGGGGGCGGCGAAGTGGGCGACACCGGACGGCTGGAATGGACGGGCGAGGACGGCCTGGCCGGGGCGGGCGTGGTGCGCGATACCCGCAAGACCCCCGGCGGTGTGTTCCTGCATGAAGTGGAAGTGCAGGCCGGAACCCTGACGCCCGACGTGATCGTGCGCGGCGTGGTAGACGGAGCGCGGCAGGCCACCGAGCGCCACCACACGGCCACCCATCTGCTGCATGCGGCCCTGCGTGCGGTGCTGGGCGACGGCGTGCGTCAGGCCGGATCGCTGGTGGCCCCGGATCGTCTGCGCTTCGATTTCTCGCACAGCGCGGCCCTGAGTACAGCAGAGATCGCGGAAGTGGAACGACTGGTGAGCCGCTGGATCAGCGCCGACTTTGCGGTCAAGTGGCAGGAGATGCCGATTGCCGAGGCCAAAGCAGCGGGCGCGACGGCCCTGTTTGGCGAGAAGTACGGCGACACCGTGCGCGTGGTGAGCGTGGAAGGCGACGTGACCCTGAACGGCCACACCGTGAGCAGCAAGGAACTCTGCGGCGGCGCACACGTGACCCGCACGGGTGAAATCGGCGCATTTGTGCTGCTGAGCGATGAGAACGTGGCGGCAGGCGTGCGCCGGATCGAGGCTCTGGCAGGCGAAGCCGCGACTGCTTGGCTGCGCGAGCGCCTGAACAGTGACGCCCGCCTTGCCGCCAGCCTAAATACCAGTTTGGACGGTCTGGAAGTGCGCGTGGCAGGCTTGCAGGCCCAACTGAAGGCCGCCGAGAAAGAAACGGTGCAGGTACGCCGTCAACTGACCGAGGCGCAGATGAGCGGCGGAGGCAGCGGCGGCGCGGCTCCTCTGCGTGAATTGGGCGGCTTCCGGGTGGCGGCCCTGAAACTGACCGGGATTGCGGGCAACGAACTGCGCGGAGCCGCCGACAAGCTCCTCGACACCAGCGGCGCAGACCTCGTGATCATCGCCTCGGATGCCGGATTGGTGGTGAAGGCCAGCAAAGAAGCCGTCGCCAAGGGCGCACACGCGGGCCAACTGGTGGGCAAACTGGCCGCCGCAGCGGGGGGCAAGGGTGGGGGCCGCCCCGATATGGCGCAGGCGGGGATTCAGAACCCGGATGCGGCACTAGAGGCGTTGGACACAGCGTTCTAAACAATTCATAACTGAGCAGGAGCCGGGACGATTGCTTGCGGCTCCTGCTTCTTCATGGGCGGAAGCAATCCAGAATCAGACTCGTGAATCCCAGCTTGCCTGTGCCCGCCCGCCACGCCGCATTTCGGTCATCCAAGTGGCTACAGCGGCCTATGGGTGCGTCGGCTGGGTTCCAGTCGGCACGGTGAAACTGGCCCGCCACATCCCACCATTCCAGCGGGCGCACGCGGAATCCGGCGGCGGCAAAGATGGGCGCGAAGGTGGCTAGCGTATACACGATTTGATGATCGGCGGCGGGGCCGGAGCCGTGTACAGCAACCATCGCTTGATAAGCCGGATCGGGATGGTGGCCGTCTGGCACAGCCACGCGCAGGAATCCACCGGGCCTCAGATGGGCGAAGACCAACCGCGCCGCCGCGCTCCCCTGTTCCATCGTCAGGTGTTCCCACACGTGTTCGCAGAGGAAAGCATCGGCCTGCGCATCACCGAAAAAGCGGGCAAATGTGGCTGGCTCCAGCAAATCCAATTCCGCCTGTTGAGTGGAAATCCAGCCGTCCCAGTGTTTCTCGCCAGCACCGATGTTGACCTTCATAGGCCCAATTCTGCCCGCTGCGCCCGCGTGAAGCTTGCCAAGACCAAGGCGTGACTTCCGGCCAAGAGTTCCTGCACCAAGTCGTCGGGCAGACTGCCGTCCAACGTGACCGTGACCCAGTGGCGCTTATTCAGGTGATAGCCCGGCACAATCGCGGCGTGCGCGGCCCGCAGGGTGTCGCCGTCTTCAGGCCGCACCTTCAGTGAAAGCGTGAGCGGATCAGCATCTATGCCAGTCAGCGCGTACATTTTGGCGGCGTCAGGGGAACCGACTTTCCAGACCAAAGTGTCCATGCCAAACGGGAAAGTTTCTTGGGAATGAGGCAGGGCCGCGCACGCCGCACGCAGGTCAGAGACAGAACGCATAGGCGCAGTGTGGCACGGCTGCAGGCTTCAGCTTTCGGTGATGGTATTCAGACCTTCCGCCGTGCCGAGGGCTTCGTTGGCTTCGGTCATGCTGGCGTCGCCGCCGAGCATGGTGCTGACCTCTCCCGCGCTGAGGCCCTCGGTGCTGGGGGTGGACATGGGCGGAATGGGGCGCTGGGCAAAGTCGGCGGGGGCGTCGCCCTGCTCGGCGGGCGTGTGTTCAGCGCCTTGCTCGGTTCGCACCGACAACACAGGATTCACGGGCAAGGCGTCGCGGTCATCGTTTTGGGTCATGTCTCAGTCTGCGCGGGCCATGTCAGGAGCGTCTGACGGTTGGCTCAAGGAATCATGATCAAGTGGTGGTTATGCGCCGCCTGCTCATGCCTCTGCTCATGCCACTCCTGCTGTCTGGCACGCCTTTGCCGCCTGCCGCCCCTGACCTCTTGCGCGTGGCCGTCCTCAGCGACATCAACGGTTCGTATGGCAGCCTGAGCTATCCACCCGCCCTCAAACCCAGCCTCAGCCGCATCATCAACACTTGGAAGCCAGACTTGGTGCTGTCGGCGGGCGACCTGATCGCGGGCCAAAAAGCCAGCCTGACCGATGCCAACGTGCGCGGCATGTGGGCCAGCTTTGAGCGCGATGTGCGCGGGCCACTGGCAAAGGCTGGAATCCCGTTCGTGTTCACTCTGGGCAACCACGACGCCAGCCTTGCGCGAGATCGGCGGGAAGCGGCGACCTACTGGATGCGGTTTTCACCCGCCGGAACAATCGTAGACGCGGCGCAGTATCCCTTCCGGTACAGCCTCACGCGCACTGACCGGGGCGGACGCACCCTGTTTCTTGCTGTGCTGGACGCTGCTGGGCCAAAAGTAGACGCGGCACAGCGGGCATGGCTGGCCGCACAACTCGCCACACCGCAGGCACAGGCGGCAGGCGTTCGCCTTGTGGTGGGGCATTTGCCGCTGGCAGGCGTCAGCGAGGGCAAAAACAAACCCGGCGAAGTGATTGCGGAAGCCGCCGCCCTGCGCGAGATAATGGAGCGAGGGCGCGTGCTGGCGTATGTCAGCGGGCATCACGCGGCGTACTATCCGGCCAAATTGGGCAACCTGAACGTGCTGAGCAGTGGAGGCATCGGCGGGCGCGATTACGTGGGCTTTCCCGGTACGGCCCGCAGTGTGGTTAGCGTGCTAGACATCAATTTGCAAGCTGGAAGCGCCCGCCTCAGCGCCTTGGATGCGGACACGGGCGCGGCAATTGACCCCAATAAATTGCCCGCCCGAATCGGTGGATTGGGCGGGCCGTTGGTGCGGGTGGAAGAGTTTCGGTGAGTGGGAGACGATTCAGGGTGAACCCCCCAGTCTGCGGCGAAGCCAGACCCCTTAGAGGGGAGCCTAAGAGCTTTTAGTCCCCAGCTCTAAGGGGGGGCGTTGCGCCAGCAACGGGGTCTGCCCCTACTTCGGCATCATCTTGTAAAACTCCATGCCCCGCGCCGTGCGGTTCAGGAATCCGGGCCAGTAGGTGTCGTCGGCTTTGGCTGTACCATCGGCATTGCGGCTGAATTTGCCGTCATTTGACAGGGCGGTAGGCACGTTCAGGTACGCGGCGGCGGAGGCTATGCCTTTCAGTTTGGTATCTAGGAAGGCCGTGACGAAATGCTGGTTGATGTTGTTGATGCGGCCCATGTCCCACGCGGGTTCGGCGTAGTGCATGTAGTCGTCGAAGCTGCCCAGCGTGGCGGCGGGCGGCGGATTGGGGGCCGAGTTGTGGCTGGCATTCTGGTAGACCAACATGTACCGCTCGGCGTTCACAGCGTTCTCGAACAGGGATTTGACGCCGCCCGTGTAGCCTGCCACGTCATCCTTGTCGCCCACGATAAACATCGTCGGGACTTTGAGGGCCGCCAAGCCTGCTTCGTCCCAGAAGCCGTATTTGCCGCCAAAATTCACGCCGATAGAGCGCACGGCGGCGTCACTGCCCCAAGGCGCGAAGGCCACCACCGCCTTGATGCGGGGATCGGTGGCGTAGGCTCCGGTCTGGCGTGCGGCCAACGCACCCCCCGGCACCAGCGGCAGCATTTGCGGGCCAAAGCCTGCGCCCGCCGCGTTCAGTGCGCCGTAGCCGCCCATGCTGTAGCCCACCAACCCGGTCTGGCTGGCATTCACCATCCCGCTCAGGACACTGCCGCTGCCTGCCGCGCCCAACCGCGCCATCTCGTTCAGCACAAACATGTCGTCTAGCGGGCGGTTCAGCAGCGTGCTGGCAAAGGCCACCTTGTCGCCGTGCGTGCTGTCGGTGTGGTCTATGGCCGCCACGATGTAGCCCTTGCTCGCCAAGTTTTCGGTGAGGTAGGTCATCAGGGAGCGGCTGCCGGGATAGCCGTGAGACACGATGACCAGCGGAAATGGCCCGCCCTGAAGGTTGGCCGGAGCGTTGCGGCTGGCGCGTCCGGGCGTGGTGAACGGCGTATTGGGCCGCTTGGGATCGTTGGGGCCGCTGCCCAGCACATCGGCGTAGGTGGTCGCACCCACCCCACTCGCGCCCGCCGTGGGATACCAGACTTCCACCGTCAGCGGGCGGTCATAGCGCGGAATGGCCCCCTCCTTGGGCGCGTTCACGATGTCCAGTTGGCCCGGATTCACCAGTTTCAGCGTTTGCACGCCCACCGCGTAGCTGCCGCGTGCGCTCAGGGCGGGTGCGTCGGGGCGCAGATCGCCGGGTACCGAGAGGGGCGGCAGGACCGTCATAGCCCCTTTGCCCTGCGCCATACCTCCCGACATCAGGCTGCAAGAGGTGAGGGAGCCAGCAGAAAGCAGCGCTACGATGGTGATGACAGAACCAAGTCGTTTCATGGGGAAACCTCCGGGGAAGGGGCGGGCCGCGAACGGAGCCGGGGCAGCAACGCCCGAGCCAGCGCGGTCTGATGGGAACGTCTAAGGAAAGACACTGCGAATTGTCTGTTGCGAGGTTCAGCGTAACGTCAAAGGGCGGCGCGGGAAGAAAGCTAAAGGTCAGGTTTAGATGGGGAAGGGCAATCGCCTTGCTCACTCACCCCCTCCCCGGCCCTCCCCCCTCAAGGGAGAGGGAGCAACACCAAACCTCCGGCCCTTCTCTGTTTCCCTCGCCCCACACCAACCAACAAAAAGCCGGAGCAGTTTTCCATCGCTCCGGCCTTCGCTTAATTTTTTATCCCTGCTTGGCGGCTTACGCCTCGCTGTAGGTCTTCTCAATCGGCAGGCCGACGCCGTTACCCCATTCCGTCCATGAGCCGTCGTAGTTGCGGACGTTGGGGTAACCCAAGAGTTCGCGCAACACGAACCAACTGTGGCTGGAACGCTCGGCAATGCGGCAGTAGGCGATCACGTCTTTGTCTGGTGTCACGCCTTCGCCGCCGTACAGCGCGGTCAGTTCGTCGGCGCTCTTAAAGGTACCGTCTTCGTTGGTGGCCCGCGCCCAAGGAATGGAGCGTGCGCCGGGGATGTGGCCGCCGCGCAGCACGCCTTCTTGCGGGTAGGCGGGCATATGCGTGACCTTGCCCGAAAACTCGTCGGGGCTGCGAACGTCTACGAGTGCGCCCGTTCCGGCCTTCACGCTCTCTAGGTGTGCCCGCACTTCATCGCGGTAGGCCCGCAGGCTTTCGTCACGGGTCAAGGCCGGATACGTGGTGGGCGTCGTTGAAGTCGCGTCGGTGGTCTGCTCGCGGCCTTCGGCCACCCACTTCTGGCGGCCCCCGTTCATCAGTTTCAGGTTCTTTACACCGCTGTAGCTCAGGAACCAGTAGGCATACGAGGCCCACCAGTTGCTCTTATCGCCGTACAGCACGATTTGGTCGCCTTCCTTGATGCCGAGGCGGCCCAGCAGCGCCGACACTTCATCGGCGGTAATAAAATCGCGCTCTACCGGATGCCAGAAATCGCCCTGCCAGTCCACCTTCACCGCGCCGGGAATGTGGCCCGTGTCGTACAGCAAGATGTCTTCGTTCACTTCCACGAGGCGCACGCCGGGGGTATGCAGGTTGGCGGCCACCCAATCGGTGTCGACGAGAACGTCTTTTGCATAGTTTGTTTGCTGGGTCATGGGAATTCCTCCTGAGGAATGGGCGGGGGTCTGGTCACGCTGTCGACCCCCAGTGTACCGAATCGGCCTATCAGTTGACAAAGTAGGTCAACTGGACAAGCCTTACCATATCCCGCCCGGTGCCGGGGGTACAGTGGCCGTATGACCGCCGACTCTACCCCCCCCACTGCGCCCCTGCCCGAAAAGCTTCAAGTCATCGTGGATTTGTTCCGGCGTGCCCCCAAGCCGCTGCGCTTGCAAGCCCTCTTGGAATACAGCCGCAAACTGCCGCCCCTGCCGCAGCAATACATCGATCACCCCGAATTTTTGCAGCCTGTGCCCGAATGCGCCAGCCCCTTCTTTTTGGTGACCAAAGAGGTAGACGGCGGCGTGCAGATGTTCTTCAAAGTGCCCGAAGAAGCCCCCACCGTGCGCGGCTACGCAGGCATTTTGAGCGAGGCGCTGAACGGCGAAAGCCCCGAAACCATCCTGAGTGTGCCCGATCAGTTTTATATGGATATGGGCCTGACCGAACTGATTACGCCCATGCGGTTGCGTGGCATGGGCGCGATTCTGATGCGGCTGAAGCGGGATGTGCAGACGCACGCTGAAGGGCAGTAAATAGGCGACGATTCCGGGCGAACCCCCCAGTCTGCTGCGCAGCCAGCCCCCCTTAGAGGGGAGCGCAAAAGCCCTTGTCCTCCCCTCTAAGGGGGGGCGTTGCGCCAGCAACGGGGGGGTTCACCTTCCAACTCCAACCCACTAACGCCGCAACTTCCGCGCCGCCTCATCCGGCGTAATCTCGCCGCGCTCCAGCCGTTCCAGCACTTCCGACTGCGGATCGGCGGGTTCGGGTTCGTAGCCGATGGCCCGCAGCAGGGTATCGAAGCGGGCGCGGACGGTGGGGTAAGACACGCCGAGCACACGTTCCACTTCCTTCAGGTTCCCGCGTACCCGCACGTACAGGCGCAGGAATTCCAGATTGTCGGGCGTGAGGGTCGCAAATTCGTTGAGGGTAAAATCGCCGCGCACCGTGACGCCGCTGCTGGGAAACCGCAGTTCGGTCACGGTGGGCGCTTCCGTTTCATCGGGGAAGGGGATGGGCAGGGGGCGGGGCATGGGATTCACTGTAGGGGATGGAGTGGAAAACGGAGACAGGGCCATTCCACGTTTCCCGCACCGTTCCTCCTACGAGAGCGTCAGCTTTACGCTGTTACCTTCGCTGTCTTCGGCGTTGATCAGGTTGCCGGGAGGCGGCGAGGCTTCTATCAGGAGTTGCAGCGCCTCTAGGCTCAGGCCAGCGCGTTCTAGGGCGCGAATGCCGTGCGCGGGAATCAGTTTGTGCAGGTGAGGCGCGAGGCTCACGGGCAAGTTGGCGTCGTACTCGTCGCCTTCGCTGGATTCCACCTGCACGCGCAGGATTCGGGCGGTAGCTCCGGCGCGGGGGGGCGCACCCGCCGAATTTCCGCGCCCCATCACGCTGTTTAAACGCTCATTGACTCGATCCATAATCCCCTCCAGATTCACGTCTACATTCATGCCGCGTCCAAAAGGCTGTGAGCCGGGAAACTGCTCATCCCAACTGGGGGGCGTGGGCGGGCGCGGCGGGGCCGGGGGCGTATCGCGCACGCCGCGCAGCAGCATCAGATGTTCGGCCACTTGCCCAGTATCCATCTCTTCACGCGCCAGCAGCGAGGCCACCAATTCCCGGTCTGCGTCGGTGAGGGCCAGCCGCGCACTCAGGGCGGCCAGCAGCGGCGCAGCGTCGTTCAGGTCTAGTTTTCCGGCCCGCACGAGGTCTAGGATACGTTTGACTTTTTCTTTCATAACCCCACCCCCGATCCGGTCAGCACTTTGACTTGACCCGCCGTAACTCGGCAAGACAGTTGCGCTTCGCCGCTGCCCAGTCGCCCGCCATGCCGGGTGTTCAGGAACCCGCCGGATTGACTGGTGGCGAAGTCGGATTTGAACGCTCCAACCGTCACTTCGGCCTGCAAGGTCACGTTGCTGCCTTCTTTCAGGTACAAAGTCGCGTTTCCGGCATTCACTTCTAGGCGGTGATCGCCGCCCGTCAGGACGCCCGCCCAGCGCAGGTTTCCGCCGTTGATGCTGGCGTTCAGGGTGCGTGCGCCCTCCAGCGTCAGGTTGCCGCCGTTCACGTTCAGGTGCGTGGGGCCGCCCAGTTCGGTGGCGGTCAAGTTGCCGCCGTTCACTTCGGCGTTCAGACTCGCGGCGCGGCCCATTTTCAGGTGGCCGCCATTCACTTCGGCCTGCATTTCTCCGGCCAGATCGGGCAGGGTCAGGCTACCGCCTTCCACTTGGGCATGCACGTTGCGCGGGGCAAAAGGTAGGGCCAAAATCGCTTTCAAGCTAAAGGTATGGTGGCCGGAATGGGTCAGGCGGCGCACGCTCCAGCCGTTGGCGGTGGCCTGCAAAGTCACTTCGCCGTCGCGGTTGGCGCTCAGTTGTGGGGCCGACAGGTGCGCGTCGTGGAGCACGGTCAGGCTGTACCCACTGACGTGCAAATCAAGATCGGGCGGCGTGTCCCTGAACTGGTCGGCGCTCTGGGTGGGCATCAGGGCCATCGGCTCGGCTTCGGCGGGCAAATCTCCGTCTAGCAATCCTGCCGCCTCGTCGGGGGTGAGTTTGCCTTCGGCCACCAGACGCTGGACTTGCGAACGGAAATCTTCGGGTTGATGTTGTTCATTCATGTTCGTCTCCTGTACATATATAGAAACACCAAACTCACAGATTGTCAAGCGCAATTTTAGAGTTAATGAAGTTGAAGCCAGCCATCTGTATGCCAGACGCGCTCTAGCCCGAACGGTATTCAGCCTTCTCGCAAGGACTAGTAAGCCCAAGTTTCTATTCGCTTACCTACTCCCCCCTCCCCTGCCCCGCCCCGTATCCTCTAACCCATGACTCTGCCCCCCCTCACTGCCGATCAGCTCACCCCGGCCCAACGCACCGAAATAGAACTGCTGGCGCGGGGCAAGGCCGAAAAAAGCCGTACCCTACGCGAGCTGGGCCAGGCTGAAACGCCCGAATCGGCGCACTCGCTCTTGCTCCGGCTGGGCCTGTGGACGGAGGCCCGCACGCCGTATGCAGACCGTCTGGGCGCGGCCCTAACCCCGGTCACGCTGCCCGTGCCTAACTTTGCCGATGAAGCCCGCCTAGACCTGACTCACCTCGAAGCCTTTGCCATAGACGATGAAGGCAACCGTGACCCAGACGACGCGGTGGGCATCGAAGCCCTGCCGGACGGCCTGACCCGACTATGGGTGCATGTGGCCGACGTTTCGGCGCTGGTGACGGCAGACAGCCCGCTGGACTTGGAAGCCCGCGCACGCGGCGCAACTTTGTATTTGCCTGACCAGACCATCGGAATGCTGCCCGACGAGTTGGTGGAGCGCACGGGCCTCGGCCTACACGACACCATGCCTGCACTGTCCATCAGCCTCGATCTGGATTCGGACGGCAACGCCGACGCCGTAGACGTGTGCCTGAGCCGCGTGCGCGTGACCCGGCTGACCTATTCGCAGGCGCAAGACCGGCTGGATGCAGGCGCAGAACCGTTCGTGACATTGGCCCGCCTTGCTCGTGCCAGCCGCGATCTGCGCGAATCGGAAGGGGCCATGAGCATAGACCTGCCCGAAGTGCGCGTGAAGGCCGACGCACACGGCGCGGAAGTCTCGCCGCTGCCCAAGCCCGAAATGCGCTTCGTGGTGCAGGAATCGATGACGCTGGCAGGCTGGGGAGCCGCCATTTTCGGTGACGATCACAGTATCGCCCTGCCGTTTGCCACGCAGGACGCACCTACACGCGACGTACACGGCGACACCCTGCCCGCCCAGTGGGCCCGCCGCCGCACGCTGGCCCGCACGCGCTTTCAGCCTTCGCCGGGGCCGCATCACGGCATGGGGCTGGAACTCTACGTGCAGGCCACCAGCCCCATGCGCCGTTACCTTGATCTGGTAGTGCATCAGCAGTTGCGCTCGCACCTCACGGGCACCGAACCGCTGGCGGGCAAGGCCGTTGCTGCCCGTGTGGCCGAAGCCCAGATGAACGCCGACGCCACCCGGCAGGCCGAACGCCTGAGCCGCAAGCATCACACCCTGCGCTACGTAGCCGCCCAGCCAGACCGCGTGTGGGATGCCGTAGTTGTAGATCGGCGCGGCCCGCAAGCCACCCTCCTCATTCCTGATCTGGCCTACGACTTGCCCCTCAGTACCCCCGCCCCGGCAGGAACGGCGTTGCGGGTGCGCCTGACCGATGTGGATTTGCCCAAGCTGACGGTGCGGGCCAGAGTGGTGACCGGAGAATGAAGCTCAGCTTTAATGTGAGAAATTTTACGAAGCAATAGCTTACACCCTCTGCGCCGAATGTCCAACAAAAGTCTGTACCCGCTTCAGACAACGCTTGGAAACACACCTTCATACTGCCAAATCCGGTTCACCTTTCATTCATCTGCTGCGCTACACGCTTAAAATCGGGGCCATGAACGGCGCGACCTCTGACGTGAACTTGCAAAGCGCACCCTCTAAACACGCTGTCGGCAGCCTGCCTACCGATATCGTGGCTCTGCGGATCAGCCATTGCCGAGCCGAACACGCCGAGGGCGGGGCGCAGTATCACCTCGCCGTGCGCCATTACCGTGATTGCCTAGAGGCCGCCGAACGCCGCGAAGATGCCCGTGCCACGCAGTTTTTTGCGCTGAAGCTGGCCGCTTGCTATGACATGATGGGCTTTGCCGAGAAAGCCGACGAGTTCCGGGCGCTGGCAAGCACCGATCTGGGCGATACGCCGTTGCTGGGGTAAGTGAATAAAGAAAAGACGGGCGAGGCGGGGATGCTTCGCCCGTTTTGCTGTTGTCCTCCCCTCAAAGGGGGGCGTTGCAGAGCAACGGGGGGTTCACCTTCCACCTCAGAAAAACACCCCCATCACCTTCCGCACTCCCCGGAATGATACGGACTTGCTCTGATTCCCGAACATCCGCAACGACACCGGATGTTCGTCCATCTCCGCCAGCCCGTGCTTTTTTCCACTCGCTCTGCTCGGATGATTCTTGCTAATCATCGCAATTTGGTATGACACAATGCCCCCCGTGACCCGCTCCGATTCGGCCCGCTCTGACTTGCCCGCCCCCGAACAGCACCTGCTGCCGCAAGACGCCCCCGCCGCCGCGCAGGGCTTTGCGATGCCCGCAGAGTGGGCCGCGCACGCCGCCACGTGGATGGGTTGGCCGCAAGGCGACGACTTGTGGTTCGGGCATCTGGACGCGGTGCGGGCCGAGTTTGCCGAACTGATCCGCACCATTGCCCGCTTTGAACCCGTGCATCTGCTGGTGCGCGATACCGAAAGCGAGCAGGACGCCCGCGAACGGCTGGAAGGGTCAAATGTCAGCTTTCATCATGTGCCGCTGGACGACGTGTGGATGCGCGACAACGGCCCTATTTTTGTTACGCGGGGAGCGGGTGCGGAGGCCGACTTGAGCCTGATTAACTGGCGCTTCAACGCTTGGGGCGGCAAATTCGACTCCGGGCACGATGACCGCGTGCCGGAATACGTAGCGCAATCTCTGAATCTGACGCACTGGGACAGGCCCGAAGTGCTGGAAGGCGGCGGGCTGGAAGTGAACGGCGCGGGCGTGGGCCTCACCACCCGTTCGTGCTTTCTGACCGACACGCGCAATCCGGGCCTCACCGAAGAAGGGTACGCCGAACTCTTACGCGACACCTTGGGCATTCAGAAATTGCTGTGGTTGGACGGCGGGCTGGAAAACGACCACACCGACGGGCACATCGACACCATCACGCGCTTTGTGGATGAGCAGACCATCGTGACCAGCGTGGAGCCGAATCCGGCAGACCCGAATCACGCGACTATGGCGGGCAATCTGGCGCAGTTGCGGGCCATGACCGACCTGAACGGCCAGCCTTTCCGGGTGGTGGAATTGCCACTGCCCGCCGAGCGCCTAGAGGGTGCGGAAGGCCGTTTGCCGCCTACCTACGCCAATTTTTATATCGGTAACGGCTTCGTGGTGGTGCCCCAGTACGGCGACCCCAACGATATTCCCGCGCTGGAAGTCTTGCGTCCTCTCTTTCCGGGCCGCGAAGTGATCGGCCTGAGCAGCCGCGCCATCATCGAGGGCGGCGGAAGCTTTCACTGCATCACGCAGCAGCAACCGCTGGGGCAGGCTTGGAATGGGGAATGAACCTTTCCCCTTACCAGACGCGCTAGCCCCAGAAACCGATCTAGGCGGCGGCTACAGCCTGCGCCCCGTGACCAATGCCGACGCTTGGGCCGTAGCCGACAGACTGGAGGCCGAGGCGTACCAGAGCGTGTCCTTCGATTGGCAGGCCGACGCGCCGTTTGCCATGCCAGACGGCAAGCGCCATGCGTGGCTGATCCTGCACGGCGGCGAGGTGGCGGGTTGGCAAATCTCGCGGCAGTGGGACGCCCGCACTGCCTACATGATCAACACGGCGCTCTTGCCGCAGCACCGGGGCAAAGGCGTCTATTCGCGCCTGCTGCCTGTGGTGCTAGACGTGTTGAAGGCCGAGGGTTACACGCTGGTTCGCAGCCACCACCACGCCACCAACAACGCGGTGCTGATCCCCAAATTGCGGGCCGGATTCCGTCTTCAGGGCATGGAAATAGACCATCACGGGATGCTGGCAGTGCTGATCTACAGCTTTGACCCCGTGTACCGCGACTACATGGACGTGCGCTGTGGCCTAAAACGGGCAGACGGAGAGGTAGCGCGGCGGCTGGAGCAACGTTGACAGCAGACCGCTAGTCAAGCCCGATATTCCTGACTCTCTGTTCTTTTAAATGTGCCAAAGTTGGGCCATGAATCTTCGCCAACACCGCGTTATCCTTCCGCTTTGCTCGCTTATTTTGGCGGCGTCGTTGGCGTCCTGTGCGCCGACTATGCAGGCAATAGGGCAGACTACTTATCGCCCTACCATTCGGAGTGGAGCTTGGATTCTGCTTTTGGAGCGCGTCAATTTAAGCAAGTTGACCGACACTACCCCAGAGACCAGCTACATAGAATTCCCAGACTGCGGAAGAACAACGGTAGTTCTGGTGAAAGATGTCCGGGCAATGGGTGTAGAACAGGCACAATTGGCTTGCCAAGCATTCGCCGAAAGCCAAACCGATTTTCTTCTTACGGCACTTGGCATCGTCGCTGCCGCATCCTTGATAGGATCTCTCTTTTTTGTTTTTATTATTGACAGTATTGTCAAGTCACTTTAAAACTTAGAAGGCTTTTCTTGCACTCTCACTTCGGGTTACGCCTTCTGCGCCGGACGGTTCTTCGCCCGCTTAATGGTCGCAATGCCCGCACTGGAGCGCAAGACTTCGCCGTACAGATTCCACCACACCAGCGCCGTTTCAGGGTCACGGGTCAGGTTCTCGAAGCGGTAGTAGGCGGCGCTTCCATCAGGCAGCACGAAGGTGGGCGTACCGAACACGCCAATCTCGGCGGCCTCGGCCAAGTCCGCACGCAGGCTGGCGCGGAGGCCCGCCTCATCGGCGCGGGCGGCGGCGAAGGCCTCCAGATTCAGTCCAGCAATCTGAGCGGCCTCGGCAATGGCGGCTTCATCCAGCGTCTTTTTGTGTTCATGTACAGCGCGGAACAGGGCCAGTGTAAAGGCCCAGTGCAATTCCTCGCCCTGCTGCGCGGCGGCGTGGGCAGCCAGAAACGCGGCCAGACTATTTCGCTGGTACGGGCTGCCTTCTCCCAACGGTTGATCGGTGAGCCACCACACCACGCCCTCTTTGCCGCCGTTTTCTTCGTGGTTGCCCTGCACCAGCGAAAAGTGCCGCAGCCGGAAGGCGTGCCCTTGCCCGCGCAGCACGGCGGCCAGTTCTATGCCGCGCCATGCATAGGGACACAGGAAGTCGAAGAAGACATCGGTGGTGGGGGCGGTCATGCCGGAACGCTAGCACAGCAGCAGTCAGGAATCCGGGGCGCTTGTTCCTCAACTCACACAACCAATCAAGAGCCAAGAATCGGTCAACTGGGCAGCGGTAGCGGGGGAATTCAGCGCCCCGCGTCTTGCCGATTCGATCACCAAACAGACGAAATCTGCCCTGATCACTTCTCTTTTTGGCTGGGTCAGGTAGCCTGAACGCATGATTCGTCCTGCCGATACCCTCAACCTGTCTGTGATCCAGATGCACGTGACCGACCAATTGGAAGACAACGTGGCCCGCGCCGAGGCCCATGTGCGCGACGCCGCCAAAGCAGGCGCACGGGTCATCTTGCTGCCCGAATTGTTCGAAAATCTGTATTTTTGTCAGGTGGAGCGCGAGGAATACTTCGAGCTGGCGCACCCGCTGGAAGGCCACCCGTTTATCGGGCGCTTTCAGAATCTGGCGCGGGAACTGGGGGTGGTGCTGCCGCTCTCCTACTTCGAACGGGCCGGGCAGGCGCACTACAACAGCCTGGTGTGCATAGACGCCGACGGCACGCTGCTGGGCAACTACCGCAAAACCCATATCCCCGACGGCCCCGGCTACGAGGAAAAGTACTACTTCAACCCCGGCGATACCGGATTTAAGGTGTGGGGCACGCAATTTGGGCGCATCGGCGTGGGCATCTGCTGGGATCAGTGGTACCCGGAAACCGCCCGCGCCCTGATGCTGGCCGGGGCCGACTTCCTGCTGTATCCCACCGCCATCGGCAGCGAACCCGAGGGCGTGGAAAGCCCCAACAACCATTCCATGTGGCAGCGGGCCATGCAGGGCCACGCCGTCAGCAACTCGGCGTATGTGGGGGCCGCCAACCGCATCGGCACCGAAGTCGTGGGCGACCTGACCCAGACCTACTACGGGCACTCCTTCTTGGCCGACTACACAGGCGAAATCGTGGCTGAATTGGGGGACACCGAAGAAGGCCCACTGACCCACACCCTGAACCTGAAAGAAGCCCGCAGATTCCGCGCTGGCATGGGATTTTTCAGAGACCGCCGCCCGGAATTGTACGGCTCGCTGATGACGCTGGACGGGGTGACGAAACGGGGGTGATGGGAAGCATAGGGGTGAAGGGCTTCAGCCCCCTCACAGGCACAGCAGGCCCACCGTCACGTCCTGTTCGGAAAAGCGGTCTGCGGTGTCGAGTTCCAGCCAGCCGATATAGGGCGTTGCCAGATAGAGTTCCATGTTCATGCGGGTGCGGCCCGCTTCATGGGAACCCCACTGCACGCGGGCCAGCGTGGTGAAACCGCTTTTCTGGGTCAGCTTCAGCACGGCCTCGGTGTCGCTGAGCGCGGTCAGAGCAACTTGCCCAACGACTCCATTGGCGAACGAGTCTTCGGCGGTGGTCATCGCAAAGTTGCCGTTGGCGCACAGGCCAAAAAAGGCGAAGTCTTTGTCCCTTCCCACCGTCACGAAGGAATTGTTTTGGGCCACCTTCAGCCGTTCTTGCCACAGGGCGGGCAGGGTGGGCGCGGGCGCAGTCGGTTTGGCCAAGTTCAACGCGGCCTTCAGGGTACTGAGAATCTGTGCTTCCTGCCCCGCTGGGTGCGCCAAAGTTGCCATGACGCGGGTTCCATTGGGCAGCAGGAGGGCGGCGCGGCTCAGGGCGGCGTTGGGCAAAGTGTAGTGCCCGGTCTGCACCGCTCCGGCCAACGCAGAACTGACCAGCGTGGCCTCGGTTTGCCCCGCACGCACACGGGCAGGAAAGGCGGCGGCCAATGCTCCGGCGGGCGCGGCGGGCAACACGCTGAGTTGAATGCTGCCGGTGCCCACCGTTCGGATCAGCAGCACGGCCACCCCCGGCGCGTCTTCGCTGGGCACCAACTGGGCGCGAAAACCGGGCGGCACCTCGATCTGCACGCCCAACGCGGGCGCTTCCAGCGTGGCTCCAGCGGCGTACACGGCCCCCACCCGCAGCGGCTCGGCCTGCCCCATGCCCAGTGCCCCCGCAGCCAGCGCTGCCGCCCACACCCACCGCTTCAATGTCATGCCCCAGCTTACGCAGCCGCTCTGACAAAATCTGGACGGCTGGGGTGGGGCGGTCAAGGGTGCGTTGTCTAAGGGTCTAAGGTGCTGGGGCAGACGCATTGACTGGTGGCCCACTGCCGAGCAAACGTGCAACTGCCCCGACAGCGCCAAAAGCCCTCACAATCGCCGCCGAACTGCACCTCCAACCCTCAGACCCTCGACCCTTAGACCCTGTTAAACTCTGTACCCACTTCAGCAGCCTGCCCCCGCACACTGCTACAGTCGCTCCCATGAGTATCAGCGTCGATCTGTCCAGCAAAACCGCCCTCGTGATGGGTGTCGCCAACGCCCGTAGCCTCGGCTGGGCCATTGCCGAGCAACTGCTGGCCGCCGGGTGCCGCGTGGGATTTTCTTATCAGGGCGAGCGCCTGAAGGGAGAACTGGACAAGTTGCTGGCGGGCAAGGAAGGCGTGTGGGCGCAGCAGGCCGACGCCACCAGTGAAGACGACCTGACGGCCCTGTTTGCCCGCGTGAAGGCCGAATTTGGCACGCTGGACATGCTGGTGCATTCCATCGGCTTTGCCCCCCGCAGCGCGATGGATGGCCGGTTTGTGGACACTACGCCCGAAGACTGGAACACGGCCCTCAGCGTCAGCGCCTATACGCTGGTGTCCACCGCCCGCCACGCCGAACCGCTGCTGAATGCGGGCGGTAGCATCGTCAGCCTGACCTACCACGCTTCTCAGCAGGTGGTGCCCAAATACAACGTGATGGGCGTTGCCAAAGCCGCCCTAGAAGCCGCCACCCGCTACCTCGCTTCCGAAATGGGCGCGGCGGGCGTGCGCGTGAACACCATCAGCGCAGGCCCGATGAGAACCATCGCCGCCCGCTCTATTCCGGGCTTTGGGGCCATGTACGAAAAAGCCGCCGCCGCCGCACCCTTGGGACGCAACGCTACCCCTGAAGAAGTGGGCAAACTGGCCCTCTTTTTGCTGTCAGACCTCGGTAGTGGCATGACCGGACAAACGGTTTATGTAGACGCCGGGGCCAGCATCATGACGATGAAGGTGGACTGAGAGGGCGTCGGGCGGTGAGCCTTGAGACGCAGCCCAGCACCAAGCTGGCATCATAGAGACACCATGCCTACGCCTCGCTCTGACCTAGACCTGCCTTACACCCTCGATATTCTGCTGCGCCTCCTGGACACCCCCAGCCCTACCGGATTCACGGGCGCGGCGGTGGCGCTGATCGAATCGGAATTGTCGGCGCTGGGCGTGCCTTTTGTTCGCACGCGCAAAGGGGCGCTGACTTGGGAAATAGCTGGCACTGGTGCGGGCCACGTCACGTTTAGCGGCCATGTAGACACGCTAGGCGCGATGGTGCGCGGCATCAAGGGTTCGGGCCGCCTGACCCTCAGTGCGCTGGGCGGCTACGACTGGGCCACTGTGGAGGGTGAAGACGTGCGCGTGCATACCCAGTCGGGGCGGGTGATCACGGGCACGGTGGTCAACATTCGCCAGAGTTTGCATGTCCACGGCGCGGGCCTGCGCGAGCTGAAGCGTGAGCAGAGCGTGATGGAAGTGCGACTGGATGAAGCGGTGTTTTCATCTGCCGACGCGTTTGCTCTGGGTATCAGCGTGGGCGATTTCGTCAGCTTCGATGCGCGGCCCCGCCTGACGCCCGCCGGATACATCAAGGCGCGGCATCTGGACAATAAGGCGGCGGTGGCGGTCTTTCTGGGTGTCACGCGCACGCTGCTGCACACGCCGCCTGCCCGCACGGTGGCTTTTCATGTCACCACCTACGAGGAAGTGGGGCACGGAGCCGCCACCGGGATTCCGCCGCACACCGACGAACTGATTGCGGTAGATATGGCCGCCATAGGCGACGGGCAAACCAGCAGCGAACACCACGTGACGCTGTGTGTGGCCGATTCGGGCGGCCCCTACGACCACGAGTTGGGCAACCGCATCCGGGCAGCAGCGGCACGGGCCGGAATAGCCCTGCGTGTGGATATGTACCCTTTTTACGCCAGCGACGGCACCGCAGCTTGGCGGGCAGGCGGAGACTATCCGGTGGCCCTAATCGGCCCCGGCGTAGACGCCAGCCACGCCTACGAGCGCACGCATACGGACTCGCTGGCGGCGACGGGGGCGCTGATGTTGGCGTATATGGGTGGGGGCTGAAGGGCGTCTATAGGTCTAGGAAGGGCAATCGCTGGCGCTCATTCACCCCCTCTACTGCGTAGCTCTGCGAGTCCCAGCCTCCCCCCTCAAGGGTGAGGAGCGAAAACCAAGATGCTAGGTTTTGCCCTCGCCCCTTACGAGACCCTTAGACACCCTCCCACACCACCGGAAACGCCCCTTCACTCCAGCACGTAGCCTGCGGCCACAGCCCTGTATTCCTGCACGGCGGCAGCGGCCCAAGCCTCATCTTTGCCCAATTCTTCGGCCAGAATTGCTGCTGTGCGGGGCGCGGCGTCCATGCTGGCGCGGGCATTCAGCAGCAGGGCGCGGGTGCGGCGAGACAGCAGGTCTTCTACGGTGCGTGCCCCTTCCATGCGAATCCCCCAGCGCAGTTCGGCCTCACTGTAGGGCAAGTCGGGGTGAAGCTGAATTCCGGCGTCTGGCATGGCCTGAATGCGTTCGGCGTCGGTGCCGTAGACCTTCCAATGGTCTGGCCTTTCTTCGTCGCTCCAGCCGTGCAGTTTCAGCTTGGGCGTCAGCGTCAGGCGTTCGGGCAAGCCCGCCAATCCCTCGGCGCGGGTCACGGTGTCTTCTCCCATGCGGCGGTAAGTCGTCCATTTGCCGCCCGTCAGGGTGATCAGGCCGCCTTCCGAAATCCGGATGATGTGATCGCGGCTGATGGCCTTGGTGTCGGCCCCGCCTTCCGGCTTGACCAACGGGCGCAGGCCCGCGTACACGCTGCGAACATCGGCGCGGGTGGGCGCGGGCGAAAGGTAGCGGGCCGCCGTATTCAGAATAAATTCCACTTCTTCGGCCAACGCCCTCGGCTCGAAACTGGCGCTGGGCACGGCGGTATCGGTGGTGCCGATGACCACGTGATCGTGCCACGGCACCGCGAACAGTACCCGTCCGTCATCGGTGCGCGGAATCATGACGGCGCTGTCTCCGGGCAGGAATTTGCGGTCTACGACGATATGTACGCCCTGACTCGGAGACAACATATCGGGCGCGTCGGGCGCGTCCATGCGCCGGATTTCGTCCACCCACACACCCGTCGCGTTCACCACAGCTTTGGCGCGCACCTCGTGTTCCTGCCCCGTTTCAGCGTCGCGGAAGCGTGCGCCGACCACTTTGCCATCTTCTTTGATCAGACCTGTGACTGGGGCATGGTTCAGCGCCACGCCGCCGTGATTTTCTAGGGTTCGCAGCAGCGTAATCGCCAGCCGCGCATCATCGAATTGGCCGTCGAAGTACAGGATGCCGCCCATCAGGCCCTCGGGTTGCAGGGTGGGCGTGCGTTTCAGGGCCGCTTCACGGGTCAGGTTTTTGCTGGTGCCGAGGTTCAGTTTGCCCGCCAGCACGTCGTACAACTTCAGGCCGATGCCGTAGAACGGGCCAGCCCACCAGTCGTAGGCCGGAACCACGAAGCCCAGATCGCGCACCAGATGGGGGGCGTTTTGGCGCAGCAGGCCGCGTTCCCGCAGCGCCTCGCGCACCAGCGATACGTTGCCCTGTGCCAGATAGCGCACGCCGCCGTGAACGAGTTTGGTGGAGCGGCTGCTGGTACCTTTGGCGTAATCGTGGGCTTCCAGCAGCAAGACGCTGTGGCCGCGAGTGGCCGCTTCCACGGCGGTTCCCAGACCCGACGCGCCCCCGCCGATGACCAGAATGTCCCACTGGGAGGCGGTGGTGGTGGCTTGCAGGACGGCGATTCGGGGATCGGCAGGCACAGAAGACATGTCGCTCATTCTGCGCCCTTCCCCGTCAGAGAAACGTCCTCTTGTGCCCAGTCTTTGGCCCGTAACACGGCCCGGCCCCAGCGTTCCATACGATGCCCGCGTTCGTCGGCAGTGGTGCGCGGCTCGAAGGTGCGGTCTTCTTGCCACTGAGCCGCGATTTCGCCCGCGTCTTGCCAGTAGCCCACCGCCAACCCTGCCAGATAAGCCGCGCCCAGCGCCGTCGTTTCAGTGATTTTGGGACGAACGACAGGCACGCCCACGATGTCGGCCTGAAGTTGCATCATCAAGTCGTTTCGGCTGCCGCCCCCGTCTACGCGCAACTCGGTCAGAGCCGGACTTCCCTGACTGCTCACATCCTGCTCCATAGCCGCCAATACCTCCGCCACCTGCATGGTCACGCCCTCCAAAGCAGCGCGGGCAATGTGGGCCGCTGTGGTTCCCCGCGTCAGCCCCAGCATCGTGCCGCGTGCGTGCGGATCCCAGTAGGGCGCACCCAAACCCGCGAAGGCCGGAACCAACGTCACCCCGCCGCTGTTTTCTACGCTGGCCGCCAACGCCTCCACGTCGCCACTTTCGCGGATGATGCCGAGGCCGTCGCGCAGCCACTGCACGGTGGCCCCGGCGGTAAAGACGCTGCCTTCGAGGGCGTAGGTGAGCTGTTGACCCAAGCGCCAAGCCACAGTGGTCAGCAGGCGGTGCTGGCTGGTCACGGCCTCCTGCGCGGTGTTCATCAGCAGGAAGCAGCCCGTGCCATAGGTATTTTTGGCCATGCCGCGTTTTAGGCAGGCTTGCCCGAAGGTGGCCGCCTGCTGATCTCCGGCGATTCCGGCAATGGGAACCCGCGCCCCCAGCAACCCTTCCGCCGTTTCGCCGTACACCTCGGAACTGGCCCGCACCTGCGGCAACACGGCGCGGGGAATGTTCAGCAGGGCCAGTAGTTCATCGTCCCAGTCTCCGGTATGAATATTGAAGAGCAGCGTGCGACTGGCATTGCTGGCGTCGGTGATGTGGAGTTCTCCGCCCGTGAGGTTATAGGTCAGCCAGGAATCCATCGTGCCAAACGCCAATTCCCCGCGTTCGGCCTGCTGGCGGGCGCCCGGTACATGGTCTAGCAGCCACGCGACTTTGGTGCCCGAAAAATAGGCGTCCAGCACCAGCCCAGTTTTGGCCTGAAACGTGGCCTCATGGCCCGCCGCCCGCAGCGAATCGCACAGGGGCGCGGTGCGGCGGTCTTGCCACACGATGGCCCGGTGAATGGGCCGCCCCGACGCCCGCTCCCAGATCACCACCGTCTCGCGCTGGTTGGTAATGCCGATGGCCGCTACGTCTGCCGCCCGCAGGCCCGCCCGCGTCAGGGCTTCCTGCGCCACGCCCACCTGCGTCCCCCAGATTTCCTGCGCGTCGTGTTCCACCCACCCCGGCTGAGGAAAAAACTGCGTGAATTCCTTTTGCGCGGCGGCCACCACGGCTCCCGCCCGGTCAAACACGATGGCGCGGCTAGAGGTGGTGCCCTGATCCAGAGCCAAGATAAATTTAGACATAAGCGTAGTCCTCCGGCAGATGGTGAATAGTTTGGTTGTTCTGATGGACAGTGCCCGCAGCCTAGCAGCAAGGCTCACATTTGGGCGGCCACCGTTCAGCAATCTGACGGCAAATCAAGGCCTCTTCACGCCCCTCTTGCCAGAACAGCACGGGCGCGGCGCACACTTGGGGCCACTCATCAAGCCCTAGTTCAGCAAGGAGGCAACTATCATGACCGGCCCCTATGACCGCCCGCCTGCCCCGGCCACCGAACCCACCGACACGCCCCTGCCCCGCCCGGAGCGCCTGCCCGGTGGCGATGACCTCGGCCCGATGACCGATCCGCCCGTGAATCCCGACACCCCTGGTTTTCCGGAGCCGCAGCCGACAGACAATCCGGACACTCCGGCGTGGCCCAACCCGATGCCGATGCCCGCGATGTAAAGGGTGTGGGAAGTGGGCTGTAGGTTGTGGGAAGGTCAAAAGATATTCATGGTTTTGCCCTTCCTACAGCCCACAACCCACTTCCTACAGCCTCATTCAAAACTTCATCAGCCTATGCCCCTGCACCCGGAGCCACTCCCGGTGCAGTTTGTGTTGGGGCATCAGGCGGGAAACGTGCGCCCAGTAGCGCGGCGAGTGGTTCATTTCCAGCAGGTGTGCGGCTTCGTGCAGGGCCACATAACAGGCCACGTCCAGCGGAGCGCGGGCCAAGGCCCAGTGCAGGCGAATCTGGCCGTCGGCGGTGCAACTGCCCCAACGGGTGCGCGTGTCGCTGACGTGTACGGCCTTGAGGCGTGAGCGGGCATTCAGCCCATCGGCGTAAATTTCAACCAGTTCGCGGTAACGCGGCAGGGCGGCGGCTTTGTACCAGTCGGTCAGGGCCGCTTCTGGTCTGTCAGAGGGAACCCACAGCGCACGCCCCACGCGCTCGGCCTGTGTGCCGGGGCTGTTCAGGCGCAGTGTCAGCGGTTCCCCCAAAAAACTTAGACTTGTGCTGTCTGACAGAGAAGAAACGGCAGGCACGCGGGCGGCATAGGTGGCGAGGTGTCCGGCGGCCCAGTCGCGTTTGGCGTTCAGAAATTCCAGCAGCGTTTTGTCGGGCACCTGCGTGGGCGCGTGCAAGATCACTTCTCCGGGGCGTACTTGCAGCCCCAGCGTGCGCCGCCTCGCACTGCGCTGCACCCGCACCGGCACGCCGCCCACGTTCCAGCCTTCCCCATTGCCCACACCCACTCCCGCCATAGCTCTAGCAAACCGCATCGGGAGCCAAAGCGGGTGAGTGGCCCGGATGATACGGATTCCGATTGAACAGTTATGAAATAACTGCGAAATCCGACTGGAAGGAGTAGGAAAAGTACGGATTCCAGAATGGAGTTAGCTTTCGGCGCTGTTCCGAAAGATAACGAAATGGCCGGAATCCGGATGAGTTGCTCAGGAATTTTGAACCCGGTTCACCCATTCGGGTTACACTTCAGAGCATGAGCAATTCAGCGCCTGACACCGGGCAACAGGGCGGCACTGGGGCCGTGAAGCTGTCCCAATCGGCGGGCGTGGCGACGCTGACGTTTACCCATCCCAAAGCCGCGTTTGGCCCGGCCACTTGGCTAGAAACGGCGCAGGCGTTGGGGCAGTTGGCAGAGGCCCGCGTGCTGATCTTGCGTGGAGAACGCCATTTCAGCGTGGGCTTGGATGTGAAAGCCACCGCGCCCAGCATTGCCGCCGCCCTAAGCCAGACTGAAGGCAAGCACGCCGCGTTTAAGGCGGTGGTGGACGAAATGCACGCCGCTATAGAAGGCCTCGCCGCGCTCCCCATTCCGGTTATTGCGGCCATAGACGGCTGGTGCATCGGCGCGGGGCTGGAACTGGCCGCCGCCTGCGATATTCGGATTGCCAGCACCTCGGCCCGCTTCAGCCTGCCCGAAGTGAGGCTTGGAATTGCGGCTGATTTGGGCGGCCTGCAACGCCTGCCGGGAATCATTGGCCGGGGCCGCGCCGCCCACCTGGCCCTGACTGCCGAACCCATAGACGCCGCCACCGCCGAACGCTGGGGCCTCGTCACCGAACTCCATGCCGACGCCGACGCGCTGTATGCCCGTGCCGAGGCGTTGGCCGCGCACCTTGCCGCGCTCCCTCCCAAAGCGCTGGAAGGCAGCAAACGCACGTTGAATGACGGCCTGCCCCATGCCCAAAGCTTGGCGGCGGCGGTGGACTGGAACGCCGAACATATGACGGCGGAGGGGTTGGCGGGGGCGGTGCGGTGAGGGATTGAGGCGTTGGCGCGGTGGGGAGTCTGAAAGTCTGAGGCAAGGCAATCGCTGACGCTCACTCACCCCCTCTGCTAGCGCAGCTCTGCGAGTCCCAACCTCCCCCCTCAAGGGTGAGGAGCTAAAAGCCCCAACGCTCCACCGCACCCACCATCCATCTCTAGCCCTTCGACTCTAGACCCTTAGACCAAGCCCCCAGAATCTCACCCACGTTCAACCCAAAAGGAGCGCCACATGACTCAAACCGCCGATCCCGCCACCACCTTCCGCCCTGACCTGCTGCGCGGCAAACACGCCCTGATTACGGGCGGCGGCAGCGGCATCAACCTCGGCATCGCCCAAAGTTTCGCGGCGCACGGCTGCGCGGTCACCATTTTGGGCCGCAATCTGGAGAAGGCGCAGAAGGCAGCGGCGGGCATCGTGGAAGCGGGCGGGCAAGCCCTTGGCGTCAGTGCCGACGTGCGCGATTTTGCGGCCCTGCAAGCGGCGGTGGCCCTCGCGGTAGAAGCGCACGGCGACTTCGATATCGTATTGGCCGGAGCCGCTGGCAACTTTCCCGCCCCCGTGGACGGCATCAGCCCCAACGGATTTAAGACGGTGGTGGACATCGATCTGCTCGGCACTTACAACACCATCAAGGCTGCCGCGCCGCACATCAAGGCTCCGGGCGGCAACGTGCTGAGCATCAGCGCTTACGGCGTGCCCGTGCCCATGCAGGCGCATGTGGTGGCCGCCAAAGCTGGCGTGGACGCCCTCACCCGCACGCTGGCCGTGGAATGGGGCCTGCGCGGCATCCGCGTGAACGCCATCATTCCCGGCCCAATCGACGGCACCGAGGGTATGGCCCGCCTCGCCCCGGACGAAAAAACCCGCAGCCAATTCACGCGCACCGTACCGCTGGGACGCTTCGGCCTGCCCCAAGACATCGCCAACGCCGCGCTGTTTCTGGTGTCGGACGCGGCCAGCTATGTGACCGGCGTGATTTTGCCCGTAGACGGCGGCCAGAACATGCTGGGCGGTGCGCCGCAATATCAGATGTTTTTGCAGATGACGCAGTAAAGGCGGTCTAAGGGTCTAGGATCTAAGGGACTAAGAAGGGCAAAAGCCAGAGCAGAAGCTACATCGCCTCTGCAAACGCCAACTTTCACGAGCCACCCTTAGACCCTTAAGCCGACAGCCACGCTTCAGCTTCACACGCTATTCTCTGCGGGTGCGCCGCCTGCTGACCATTTGTACGCTTATTCTGCTCTCCGGCGATTTGGCGGCCCTGTCTCCCACCACGCCCATTGCCGTGCAGTTGGTGCGCGATCCCGGCCTCAGCGCAGGCGTGCGGGAAGCGTTGCGGGATGTGCCAGACGGCGTACAGGTGTCGGTGCTGGTACGGGAGGTGGGCGGCGGCCCGGTGCTGGAAGCCCTCAGACCCGACGAGTCCATGATCCCGGCCAGCACCCAAAAACTGGTGACGGC
Source organism: Deinococcus puniceus (assembly GCF_001644565.1). Lineage (NCBI taxonomy): Bacteria > Thermotogati > Deinococcota > Deinococci > Deinococcales > Deinococcaceae > Deinococcus > Deinococcus puniceus. The sequence continues at coordinate 50,141 of NZ_CP011387.1, forward strand.
GGCTTCGGTGCTGGTAGACCGGGGCGGCGCGGGCGGGTGGTGGAGTACCGAACTGACCGTGCCAGCCGCAGAAGTGGGCCAAAAAAACGTGTCGGCGTTGACCCTGCGCGGCAGTGCTGACCCGACTCTGAGCGTGGCGGGCGGCTCCAACAGCCTGCGGGCACTGGCAAAACAAGCCTTTGCGCGTGGCCTGCGCCGTGTGAATGCCGTGCGGCTCGATGAATCCCCGATGCAGGCGGGCGGCTGGACGGAACTGATCGTGGGCGTGCCCATGACCACCGTGCGCCTGAGCGAGTGGGAAACCAATCCCCCGATTTCGGCGCAGGAAGCGCGGGCCAGAGCGGGTGCGGCGCTGGTATCCGAACTGCGGCGGGCAGGAATTGTGGTGGGTTCGGACGCGGTGGGTGTAGCCCCCAAGTTCACGCCGTATCTGGCCCCTGCCCGCGTGGATGAGGACGGAAAAGCCCTGCCGCCTGACCCGCTAGTTCCTGTAAACCGCCGCCCAGAACACGGTCTTGCCAGCGTCCGCAGTGCCTCGCCTGCGCTGGTGGTGGCCGCAGTGCTGCGTCCCAGCGACAACCTGAAAGCCGAGGAACTCTTGGGCAGTCTGGCCGCCACACCGTTGGGGCGAGGCACGCTGGCGGGCGCACTCCTGCGCGAACGGGCCGCCCTGCGCCGCATGGGCATAGACCTGACCGGCGTGGCTCTGGCCGATGGCAGTGGCCTCAGCCGCAACAACCGCCTGACCGCCCGCACACTCGTACACCTGCTGAGCGTGCTGCACGACTTGCCCTACGCCACAGCCAAAGCGTCTGCCACTCTGCCCGCCGCCGTGTACCGCGCCCGCCGCAACGCTTTTGCCGAGGCCTTGCCCCAAGCAGGAACAGGCGAAACTGGCCCCGCCCACACCGGACGCGGCGGCACGATGGCCCTGAGATTGCAAAATTCGGGGCTGGATGTTCGGGCCAAAACCGGAACGCTGCCGGGAGTCAGTGCGCTGGCGGGCTACGTCACCGCCAAAAGCGGCAAGATACTGGCCTTTTCTATCCTGATGAACGGCCCCGAAACCACCCCGATCCTGACTCTGCGCAGCGTGCAAGACCGGATGGTGCAGGCCATCTCGGCGGCGCACTGATGGGGTGTCGGTGAGAGGAAAAGCCAGTGCTAGACGCCTCTGTTGACTGCTCTGCCTCCCCAAAACCTCACTGCCCCAGCACCCTAGACCTTTAGACCGTTAGAGCAGGACGGAGAATGGAGTCACCGAGAAAAGCGACTTTCGGTGACTCCATTCTCCGTCCTGCTCGGTAAAATTCACTCGCTTCGCTCGGTCATTCTTATGACAAATGCTGTGAACCTTCCCGTAGCTTAGATTTCCAACTCGCCACCCCGAAATCCTTTGCTAACCTACCCGCATGAAACTTCTGGTGGTGGGCGGGGCAGGCTACATCGGGTCGCATACGGTGCGGCAACTGCGGGCGGCGGGGCATGACGTGGTCGTGCTGGACAACCTTTCCAGCGGACACCCGGAAGCCTTGCCGCCCGAAGTGACGCTGGTGAAGGCCGATCTGCTGGACGCCGAGGCCGTGAAAGCAGCCCTGAACGCGCACCAACCCGACGCTGTGATTCACTTTGCCGCGCTGATCGAGGTGGGCGAGAGCATGCGGGCACCGGGCCGCTACTACCGCAACAACGTGCTGGGCAGCCTGAACCTGCTGCAAGCCATCGTAGAAACGCGCAAGATTCCGCTGGTGTTTTCCTCGACTGCCGCCGTGTACGGCACCACCGACGCCGTGCCGATTCCTGAAACGGCCACCAAGCAGCCCGAAAGCGTGTACGGCGAAACCAAGTGGATGACCGAGCAGATGATTCATGCCTTCGGCACGGCACACGGCTTGCCGTATACCATCTTGCGCTACTTCAACGTGTGTGGCGCGGCTCCGGGCGGCGCGATTGGCGAGGCGCACGCCAACAAGACCCACCTGATCGAATTGGCCTGCCTCACCGCTCTGGGCCAGCGCGAGAAAATGATGATTTTTGGCGACGATTACCCCACGCCCGACGGCACCTGTATCCGCGATTACGTGCATGTGCAGGATCTGGCCGACGCGCATGTGCTGGCGGTGGAAGCCCTGCACGGCGGCGGGCAAGTAGCGACCACCTACAACGTGGGCCTTGGTCACGGCTTCAGCGTGCGCGAAGTGCTGGACGCCGTAGACGCGGTGGTGGGTACGCCCCTGACCCGCGAACTGGCCCCCCGCCGCGCCGGAGACCCCCCACGCTTGGTGGCCGACGCCACGCTGATCGTCAAGGAACTGGGCTTCAGCCCCAAATTCACTGACCTGAAAGACATCGTGGCAAGCGCTTGGGAGTGGCACCGCACGCATCCGCACGGCTTCGAGAAGTAATGCAGTCGTACGGACTTCGGTTGAAAGCCCTCTGTTCTGGCTTTTAATCCGGCGGTAAGAAGGAGGCGGGCTGCACGCTCTGACGGCGGAGCGTCAGGTAGAGTCTGGAGAACGGGGCGTGCTAGGGAAGTGCTGTATGGCGGCCAAAGCGGTACTGACCGGCACCACCAGCAACATGCTGACCAAAGCCAGCAGCAGCGCCGCCAATTCGGTAAACAGGCCCTCGCTGTTGACCTGTACCCACAGCGGCGTGCCCGAACTGGCCCGCATCAGCAGCAGCAGGGGCAACGAGCCGCCCGCATACAGCAGCATCAGAACGTTCACCATGCCTGCCGCGTGGTCGCGTCCGACCCGCATGGCCTGCCGGAACAGGGCGCGGCGGCTCAGAGGCGGCCCCGCCTGTGCCGCCCTCGTCTGGGCCAACGTTTCGACGGCGGACGTTTGAGTGATCGCCACATCGTTCATGGCCCCCAAGCTGGTCAGCAGGACGCCCACCACGTACAGCCCGGTGGCACTCACGCCGTAAGACGCCTGAGCGACGGTGGCCCCTGCATCGCTCAGGCCCGTCAGGGAGGCCGCTCCCACCAACAAGTTCAGCAGCCCCGCGCCGAGGGTGACGCACAGCAGGAGCGCCAGCAGGGCCGCATGACTCTTGCGGTTCCAACCATGCACGAAGTACACGCTGAGGGCCAACACCCCGCCCAAAGCGGGCAGCAGCCCCAGCACAGGTGCGCCGCCCAGCAGCAGGGGTAGCAAGATCAGCCAGAGGGCGGCCAACGTGAGGGCGCTGCCCAGCACAGCCCGCAGGCCCTGCACGCCCGTCACCGCGAGGGCCACCAACAACGTCAGGCCCAAGAGTGCGCCCAGCAGCGGAAAGCGGCGCGGCCCTTCTAGGATGTACTGGCCGTCGATCTGGTTCAGCACGACGGCTTGTCCGGGGGTCGGTTGGGCCTCCGCATAAGTCACGGCGGTCACGGTCTGCCCCGTATTCAGCCGAATCTGGGCTTCACCGGGCTGGGTCTGGCGCTGGTAAACGCCGCTGACATACTGGCTGAGGCTGAGCGGCGGAGGGGGCGGCTCGACCCGGAAGACCCACAGCACCCCTGCGGCCAAGACCGCCCCCAAGAGTGCGGTCAGTCCAGACGGAAGGCGTTTCCAAAAGTTCATCGCCTCACGGTAGCGGCCAGAGCGCGGTGGGTGGGGTCAGGGTGTGAGCCGTATCAGTGTTGCTCGCCCGACGCCGAGGTGAGAGCCAGCATCGCCGGGGTGCCGCCTACCACGAGGCGGCGCGTGACCGTCAGGGTATTCAGCGCGACTTCCAGTACTTCTCCTGTGGTGGGACTGGTCAGGTAGGCCGCATTCTGGCCGAGGGTCATGGTGGGCCGGATGGCCGCTTTGTCGGCGGCATCGGCGGGTTTGACCAAGCCTGCCGCGCTTTGCAGTACCCGGCCTGTGCGGGCATCAAGGGCGTGCAGGGCACCGTCGGCGGTCAGTACCAACAGGCGCTGACCATCTGCGGCAAAGATGAATTTCAGGGGCACGGCGGGCAGGGTGATGGGCGTCAGGGCCGAGTCCTGAGCCGTCCAGCGGGCCAACCCGGTGCCGAAGTTGCCGTACAGTGTGCTGCTTTTGGCGTGGGCCGCCACTGTCCCCACCCGCTTGCCTTCGGGCGTGCCTGCGGGGTTGGTCAGTTTGCTGGAGGTGATCTCATTGCCCTTGACCGTGACCGCCAATACCCCATCGGTGCAGCCGAAGTAGCTGGTGTCGCCCAGAATGGCCTCACCGTGCAGGGCCGGGCAGCCGTCTATAGTGTTCAGCAATTGGCCCGACTTGAGGTCGTAGGCGTCCACCCGGTTCAGGCGCAGAGAGCCGCTGAGCAGCACGTTGCCCATGACGGTGGGTGCGCCGTGGTCGGGCTGGGCCACTTTAACGATTTGCATGTCGTTGGTCTTGCCCAGCAGGGTTTCTCCAAAAATAGCCACCGTGCCGCCCTTGTCGTTAAAAATAACGATGCGGTCATCGTGGGCAAAGAAGTGGGTGGGTTGCTGGCCCACGTTCAGGGTCGCCAGCACATGCGGGGCCTTCTGAACAAGGTCGTCGTGGTCGCCGTGCGGAATGCTGCTCAGGCCAGAGTGCAGCACCGTGACGCGGTCATCGTTGCGGTGGATGGCGTAGGCGTACTGCCCACCGGGGCCAGCGTACAGGCCACTGAGTTTTCCGGGCGTGCTGAAGGTGCCTACTGTTTTGCCGTCCGTCAGGTTCAAGACGTTCAATACGTTGGTTGTGGCGTCGGCCACCACGAGGCGGGACACGGTCTCGGCGTGGGCGGCAGTGATCAGGCTCAGGGCGGCGGTCAGGGTCAGTTTCAGATGGGTCATGGTGGGTACTCCGGCAAAAGAAAAGGGGCGTGAAGGACGGGTTCTTCCGGCTTACGGCGCAGAGATCGGACACAACTTCTGCACCCGCGAAGAGCGTGGGGGTCGCCTCTACTTCAGCGCTTGCAACAGGGTGTCGCGGTTGCGGCGCATCATGTCGGCGTAGTTGGGGGTCTGCACGCTGCCTTCGGGGTCAAGCACAAACAGCGGCACGCCTGCTTCGGCAGCCACGGCGCGGGCCGGGCCTTGGGGCAGTTGCGGTTCGGCAAACACGGCCCTCACGCCCGCTGTCCGGATGGTCTGCACGGTCTGGGCCATCCGCTGGGCGCTGGGTTCTATACCTGCCAGCGGCGTAATGGTGGCGCTCACCGTCAGACCGTAGGCGCGGGCAAAGTAGCCGAACGCGTTATGAAAGGTGACCAGTTTGCCGCCGCGCACCGGGACGAGGGTGCGGCGGAGTTCCGCGTCCAGTGCGGTGAGGCGCACGGCCTCGCGCTCGGCATTGGCGCGGTAGGCGGCGGCGTGCTGCGGATCGAGGGCGGCCAAGTGCGTGCCCACCGTGCGGGCGGCCTGCGCCATCAGGCGGGCATCCAGCCACCAGTGCGGATCGGTGGCCGAGCCTTCCCGAATCCGGGTAAAGGTCATCACGTTGCCCAGTTTCAGCACTTTGGCCGGGCTGCCGCTGGCCTTCACGTAACGTTCCAGCCAGTCGTCGGCCCCCAATCCGGCCATGATCGCCAGATCAGCCGAGCGGATGCGGGCAATGTCGCGCACGGTGGGATCGAAGTCGTGCGGACTGGCCCCCAGCGGCGCGGCACGCTCCACGGCGGCGTGCGGTTCGGCCACCCGCGTTACCACATCAAAGAGGGGTTGAAAAGAGACGATGACGTTGGGCTTGGCCTGAGCGGCAGGAAGGAGCAGCAGGGTGCCGAGGGCGGCAGTGCGTGACCAATGGGGGAAAAAGAAGAAGACTCTGGACATACGAACCTCGGAAGCGGCAGGACTATTTGGAGAGTGCGGCAGTGGCGTTACGTGCCACTGGAGCGCGGTGCAGCACTTGCCGCTCGGTCTGGCCGCTCAGCACGGCAAAGGCGGCGCGTTCCTCGTCGGCGTCCAGATCGCGGCCAATAGCCACCAACCGGGTGTAGCCGTCGCGGTCTTCGGGCAGCGGGTCAAGGGCGATCAGGTCACGCACCGCCTGCATCAGCAGCTTTTTGGGATGGGCCTCTAGGCTCACGTAGCCCTTGACCCGCAACACCTGACCGGGCCGCGACACGATGCGGTGAATCAGGCCGTGCCAGCCCTCCAAGCCCAGCGGCGTGTGCGCCTCCAGCGTGAAACTCTTGAGGCCGGGGGTGTGCTGGGTGCGGGACGGTTCGGGTGTCCAGTCGGCGCTGAAGCCGTGAGCGTTCAGCACCGTTTCTGCGTCTACTTCCGAATTTTTGGCGTGCAGCACGCGGGCCAAGGGGTGCAGCCCCAGCACGATCTGTTCGGCGGTGTGCCGCTGGGCGAGGGTGACCACATCGCTTTTGTTCAGAATCACGGTGGTGGCGTAGGCCAGTTGCAGGGCGGCTTCCGGGTTTTCGATCAGCGTCTGGGCCAGATTGCGGGTGTCCACCACAGTGATTAAGCTGTCCAGCCGGAAGACGGCCCGCACATCGGGGTCAAGCAGGGTGTGCAGCACGGGCGTAGGATCGGCCACGCCGCTCAGTTCGATCAGCACGTGGGCGGGTGCGCCGCCTTCGTCTTGGCCGCGCTGCGCCAGCCGGATCAGAGCGGAGATCAGGTCGTCGCGCCCTGTGCAGCACAGGCAGCCCTGCGTCAACTCCTGAATATCGTCAGGCTGATCGGTCAGGGCCTCGATCAGGCCACCGTCTATGCCCACCTTACCGAACTCGTTCACGATGACGCCGATGCGCCGGGGCAACAAGGCGGGGCCTGCTTGCCGGATCAGGTGATTGACGAGGGTGGTCTTGCCTGCCCCCAAGAAGCCGCCGATCACGGTAACAGGAATGCGGGAGTCAGGCATAAGTTTGATAACAATATCTCGTTATCAATAAGGCGTCAACTCAACCACGCTCTAAGCGAGCTGTCCGAACCGCTCGCCCTTCCTTAGTCCCTTTGATCCCAGACCCTTAGACTGCCCCCACACATCCCCAACTTCAGCCCCTGCGCCCCGCCATCCCTTACCCTGAAGCCCATGACTTCCCCCCACCACAGCGACCTGTCGGCCCACATTGCACGCGGCTTGTCGGATTTGGCCGAATTTGTCGCCATAGAAAGCGTGAGCGCACAGGGCCGGATGCTGCCCGAAGCGGCGGCCTACGTGACCCGCCTGCTGGAAGCGGAAGGCTTTACGGTGCGCGAGTATCCCGGCACGGTTGCCCCTGTGCTGGTGGCCGAGGCAGGCAGCGGCCCCACCACCCTACTCATTTACAACCATTACGACGTGCAGCCCGAAGACCCCACCGAACTCTGGGACAGCCCGCCGTTTGCCCTGACCGAGCGGGAGGGGCGGCTGTACGCACGCGGCGTCAGCGACGACAAGGGCGAGTTTATTTCGCGGCTGGCGGCGGTGCGGGCGGTGCGCGAGCGGCACGGCGGGCAGTTGCCGCTGCGGATACGCTGGCTGCTGGAGGGCGAGGAAGAGGTGGGCAGCCCCAGCCTAGACGCCTTTGTGGAGGCCCACGCCGACGAACTGCGGGCCGACGGCTGCTGGTGGGAATTCGGCTCCATTACGCCCGAAGGCCGCCCGGTGGCCTCATTGGGTCTGAAGGGCGTGATGTGCGTGGAACTGCGCTGCCGCGTAGCCGACTCCGACCTGCACAGCAGTTTGGGCGCAGTGATCGACAATCCGCTGTACCGCCTCGCCCGCGCCGTGGCAACCCTGCGCGACGATACGGGCCGCGTGACCATTCCCGGCTTTCATGACGCCGTGCGCGACCCCAGCCCCGCCGACCTAGCCGCCATCGCCACCATTCCCGGCGACGGTCAGGCGGTGCGCGATACTTACGGCGTCACGCGCCCGCTTGCCACTGGCCCCGATTATTTCCGGCGTACCAACTTGCTGCCCGTCGTCAACGTGAACGGTTGGAGCGGCGGCTATCAGGGTGAAGGCAGCAAAACCGTATTGCCCGCGCACGGCAGCGTCAAGCTGGATTTCCGGCTGGTGCCCGACCAAAACCCGGAGCAGATTTTGGCGCTGCTGCGTGCCCACTTGGACACCCAAGGTCTGAGTGACGTAGAAGTCGTGGAACTGGAATCTCACCAGAAGCCCGCCCGTGCCGACGCGGGGCATCCGTTTGTGGTGGCCTGCTTAGAGGCGGCGCGGGAAGCACACGGTCTGGAGCCGATCATTCACCCTAGCAGTGCGGCGAGCGGCCCCATGTCGCCCTTCAACGAGTTTTTGGGTGTGCCTTGCGTGGCAATGGGCATCGGCAATCTGGGCGGGCGGATTCACGCGCCGAACGAGAACATTTTGAAGGTGCATTTTGAAAAGGGCGTGGCGTTTGGGGTGGCGCTGTTAGAGCGGCTGGGGCGCGGGCTTTAGGAAGTTGGATTGGGGGTTGTTGAACTTGTCCCACGTTGGATTCCCCCACCCCCCAGCCCCCTACCCCACCGGGTAGGGGAAGCGAAGCGCTCCGCTCGGGAGGATTGATCTTGTCGCATCCCAACTCGGCTGAATCCTTCTCTTGAAGCGGAATTGCCAGTCGTCTTGACGCTGGAATTGGCCCGCGCGTTGCACGCACGACGGCCTCACACGCACTTGGGCGGCGGCATTTGGGATTGCTGCATAGGAAAAACAAGGGCAGGGTTTGTGCTTAAGCTCTGGGCTCACCCGGCGACAAAATCAGCTTGCTAGAGTTGACCATGCGTCTAAACCGCGTGAGTTCGACTCTTTTTCGGCTGGCTTTCCCGTGAACCGTTACGACGATCAGGCCCGCTTGGTGTTCCACTATGCACGGGAAGAAGGCCACGCTTTGGGACACCATCAGGTGGGGCCGGAGCATCTGCTGTTGGGGCTGTTGCGAACCGGGGGCGGCGCACGCGAGGTGTTGGAAGGCTTGGGCGCAGGGCTGGAGCCGCTGCGGGTGCTGGTGCAGGCCACGTATCCAAACGCTCCCCAGTCACTCAACGACGCGCCCAGCATCACCCCGTCGGCGCGGCAGGTGATGGAAACGGCCACGGAAGAAGCGCGGCGGTTGGGGTCTGTCGTCACATCTACCCCGCATATTTTGCTGGGACTACTGGCGCTGGATTCGCCGTCACTCCGGGCCATTCTCGCTCGTATCCATCTTGATCTGAACTTGATCCGGGCGCGGGCTGAGGCTGTGCCTGTTGCTCAGGAGCAAGCGCCGCCCGGTCAGCGGGAAACCGAGTTGAAAGAGATGGGGAGACAATCGCTGCAAGACGCATTGAACAACGGCGGCGTGTCACCCGGCGGTATTCCCCCAGTAGACCTCGTGGGCATAGTGTTGACCGTTGGAGACAGCAGCCTACAAGCGCCCTTTGAGGAACTTCTGGCCCGCTGGCTAATTCACGATCCTTTGCCCGAAGAAGAACGCGCCGCTGTGCTGCACGCGCTCATTGCCGGAGCTTGGAAAATGGAGTAGGCCAAAGAGAACCGGGGTGCTGCACCAATCTCAGCAGCCCCCCGGTTTCACCGATTACTAATTACAACCCTCAAACGTCCTCATTGCCTGTGTCCATCCGCACCACTTTGGGCATGAACTGGCCCAGCACATCCACCAAATCGGTTTGGCGGGCAATCACGTCTTCAATTCGCTTGTAGGCTTGCGGCGCTTCGTCTATGCCGCCGCCGATCAGGGTGATGCCGTGACGCTCCAAGTAGGCCTGCACGTCTTTTTTGGCAAGGGCGTTGATGGCGGCTTTGCGCCCTAGCTGACGGCCTGCGCCGTGGCTGGCACTCGCCAACGCTGCCGGATTGCCGCGCCCACGCACCAAGAAACCGGGGTCGGCCATGCTGCCGGGAATCAGGCCCAGTTGTCCGGCGGCGGCGGGGGTCGCGCCCTTGCGGTGCACGATCAGTTCCTTGCCGTCTACCTGCTGTTTCCAAGCCAAGTTGTGGCTGTTGCTGACGCGCAGCAGCGGGGTTTCGCCCAGTGCGCGGGCCAGCCGGGTATGAATCAGGTCGTGGTTGGCGAGGGCGTAGCGGCCAGCCAGATTCATGGCGAGCCAGTAGGCCTGACCTTCCTCGGTGTCCAGCCGGAGCCAGGCCAGTTTCTGGGCACTCTTGTCCAGTGTAGGGTGCAAGTCCTGTGCCAGCCGCGTAAAGTGGTTGGCCACCTGCGCCCCGAAGCCCCGCGAGCCGCTGTGAGACAGCAGGGCCAGATAGTCGCCCGCCTCTAAGCCCAGCTCCGGGTCAGCCGCCGCGAGCGTGAATGTCCCGAACTCTGCGAAGTGGTTCCCGCTGCCGCTCGTGCCGATCTGGTTGATGGCCTTCTCGTGCAGGTGGCCCAAGAGGGGGAGGGCGTCCCACGTGTCTTCGTGCAGCACGGCGTGGTCTTCACGGTCACGCTTCTCGAAACCCACGCCCGCGCCGAAGCGGGTATGGCGCATCAGCAGGGCTTTGGCTTCTTCGGTTTTCAGTGCGCCACTGGGCAAGGGCAGCACGCTCAGCATCATGGAGCAGCCGATATCCACGCCCACGCCATACGGAATCACAGCATTTTCAGTTGCCAGTACGCCGCCGATGGGCAGGCCGTAGCCCACGTGTGCGTCGGGCATCAGCGCCCCGGCCCGCGAAATGGGGAGGCGCATCGCCACGTCCATCTGGGTGTGTGCGCCGGGGTCGATCAGGTCTGCGCCCCACACCGGGTAGGGCAAGGGTGCGGGCCGCAGGTCGCTGGACGCCCGCGCTTCCTGCACGCCGCGCACCGCGATCAGTTCGGCGGCCAACGCGTCGTACACGCCGCCCAAGAAGGCATCGGGGTTGGCCTGCACGCCGCGCAACTCGCCTAAAATCTCTTCGCGGCTGAGGCCCGCGCCTTCGCGTAAGCTCGCGGCGGCCAGTGCCAAGCCAATCGCTTTGCGTTCAAATCCAAGTTTGGTAATTTGCTTCCCGTTCATCGTCAGTCCTTGTGCGGGAAGCCACTGTGCTGCTCACTTGCCCGCGTGTTAGGGGGTGGGGGCGCGGCGTGTATTTACGCTGTCGCCCGTTGGTGTCCTTCGCCAATCGTCCGAATCTGTTTTATCTTGCATTCTGCGCCCTCCCTCTGTGTGGCTCTGTCTTCGGCCCTAGTCTGCCGTGTTCGCTTGCCCCGGCACATCGGCAAAGTGGCGCATAGGGCCTGAGCCAGTCATTGGGCATGAGTGCCGCTTCACGCTCCCATCAGTTTCACGCTTTAAGCTGAAGGCATGAGAAAATCTGCCCTCCTGCTCTTGTGCGTTCCTTTGGCTCTGGCCGCCTGCGGGCCTCGCGGCATTCAAGCACCTGACGCCTACGATGTCAGCGGCAGCTTGGGTGGCAGTTGGGGCACCGATCCCCGCTTGCGCCTCGCTTTGGTCGGCGCGGGCTTTCCCGAAGTCGTGACCAACAACAGCAATCTGGCCCAAAACGTGGTCAGCACCGGCATCAATACTTGGAATTTTGGCGTGGATTTGCCCGACGTTCCCGGTGTGGCGGGCGTGTATCAGGTGGTCGTGTACAACGATGCCAACAACAATGCCAGCCTTGATGCCAACGAAGCAGACCGCGTGGCCCGCAATCAGCAGTGGCTCATCTACAGTCAAGTCGGGGGCAACGTTCCGGCCACCCGCTTCACACCCGAAATGAATGTCTCGCAGGGCTGGAACCTGTACGACCAGCGCGTAGCGATCAGCACCAGCAACCCGCGCTCCGGCCAAAAAGTCACCGGGTACGATCTGAGCCGCTGAGGGTGGTGGGTTAAACTCCCGGCATGGCTTCAGACCCGTTGCACTTCTACTACGAACAGGATCGGGAGCATGAGCGGCTGTTACGCGGCAGCAATCAATTGGAATTTACCCGCACCCTCGAACTGATGGTGCGGTTTTTGCCGCCTGCCCCCGCCCGGATTCTGGACATTGGCGGCGGCACCGGGCCGTATTCGCGCTGGCTGCTGAAGCGAGGTTATTCGGTGCAGTTGCTGGACGCCATGCCCAACCATATAGAACGGGCGCAACAAGACCCCGCACTGGCGGGTTTGGAATCGGCGGTGGTGGGCGACGCCCGCGCCTTGCCCTACGCGGCGGCTTCGGCAGACGCGGCGCTGTTGTTCGGGCCGGTGTATCACCTCACCGGGCGGGCAGACCGAGTGGCGGCCCTCAGGGAAGCGCGGCGCTGTGTTAGAGCGGGCGGAGTCGTGTTGGCCGCCGCGATTACCCGGACGGCCAGTGCCCTAGACGGCCTGCTGGCGGGCATGGACGCCGATCCACGCTTTGCCGCCATGCGGAACCACACCCTCACTACGGGCCTGCATTTGCCACCTGACCCGGCGCTAGGCTGGTTCACAGAGACGTATTTTCATAGCCCGGCAGAGTTGGTCGCCGAATTTCAGGACGCTGGATTGACGAATGTGGCCCTATACGCGGTGGAAGGACTGGGCAACATCGTGCCGGAGTTTGATGTGTTGTGGGCCGACCCAGAACGGCGGGAGCGCCTCTTAGACTTGGTGCGGCGCACGGAAACAGACCCGCATCTGTGGGGTGTCAGCGCCCATCTGCTGGCCGTCGGGCAGGTGTAATCGCGCCTACAGGTCCTGCGTCGTCGGGCGGATCAGCAGTTCATTGATCGCCACGTGCGCGGGCTGCTGGAGCGCGTACAGGATGGCGCGGGCCACATCGTCGTCTTGCAGGAATTCAGCGTTTTGTGGCTTGCGGCCTTCTGCCCAGAACGGCGTTTCGACCCGGCCCGGTTCGATGGTGGTCACGCGCACGCCCTCGGCACTCACTTCGCGGCGGATGCTTTCGCCCATGCCCGAAATCGCCCATTTGGTGGCGCTGTAGGGGCCGGGAGTAGCGACTCTTCCGGCCACAGACCCCACCAACAACAGGTGGCCCCGGCTGCCGATCAGGTGCGGCAACGTGGCGCGGGCGGTGAGGGCAGCCCCCAGCACATTGGTCAGGATCATGTCGCGCCATTCGTCGGGCGTGGGGTCGCCAGTGGCGTAACGGGGTGCGCCTGCCGTGAATCCTGCGTTGGCGAGGGCTGCGTCCAGCCGTCCAAAACGTTCCAACGTGGCCGCCACTGCCCGCTCTAGGTCGGGCCACTGGGTCACGTCGGCGCGGAGGGCGATGGCCTGTCCTTCGCCCAATTCTGCGGCCAACGCCTGCAATTTGTCCTCGCTGCGGGCCAAGAGCGCCACGCGCCAGCCTGCCTGCACCGCCTGCCGCGCTGTGGCCGCGCCGATGCCCGTACTCGCGCCCGTAATCAGAAGAACTTTGCCTGCCGAAGTGGTTGCTGTCATAGGCTGAGACTACTCCCCCACGCATGAAAGTTCACAGATTCGCCTTAAAAAACGCCACGCTGCGCCGGAGGGCCACTTGCAAATTCTGGCTCAGGTTGTGGTTATCGCCCTCGTAGCGGTAGGCTTCCACGCCCTGCCCAGCAGCCCGCAAGTCGTCGGCCAAGGCTTTCTGAAACGAGTAGGGCACATCGGCGTCGTTGGTACCGTGATGCAGCTGAATGGGCCTGCCGTTCAGGTCGCGCAGCAGGGCATTGGGACTGAGTGCCCGCAGGTAGCGGCGGTTCAGGCGGTCTAGGGTGGGTTTTGGGCCAGTGGCGGGCGGGTTCCAGTCTGTCGCCAATACGTCATAGCCCGCGACTACGCCTGCCCACAGAGACGCGGCTTTCAGGCTTTTATCAACCAGCATGGCCCGCAGACTCAGTTGGCCGCCCATAGAGTGGCCCCACAGCCCCAGCCGCGCCGGATTCACGCGCCTGTCGGCCTTGAGGCTGGCGGCGGCGTTCAGCACATCTACCGTGTAGCCGGGGTCGTTGTAGCCGCCGAGCGCCTCGCCCTCACTGCTGCCGTGCCCCCGGTAATCGCTCTTTAGGGTCACGAATCCGGCTCGGGCAAAGGCGTCTTGGTAGGCCACATAGCGCTCGGTGGTGCGGTACTCGTCGGGCGGAATGTACCCGTGATTGAACACGATGGCAGGCCACCCACCCGGCGGCGGCGCACCGTTGGGCACGGTCAGCAGGGCATTGATCCGGAGTCCATCGGACTGGTAGCTGACGACTTGCCGCGAATAGTTTGCCCCGGCCCGCAGAGTTTCACGTACCGTGAGGGCGCTGCCGGGGTACTCCCGCGCCCGGAGCGCCTGTACGCTGATGGGCTGCCGCGTCACGAGTGCAGTCAGGGCTGCGTCGGTCAGGGTGCCGTTTGGGGCGGGGGCCGTGGGGTCAGAGGGAGCGGAAGTCGTGGGCTGACTCGTTGAATTTTCTGGCAGCGCAAACGGCAGATTCTCCGGCTGAGTCACCGCTACCCAGCCCGCACCCGCCACCAACAGCAGCAATCCCAGTTGCACCAGACGCCGCATCGTGGTTACAGATTCGCCTTGAAGAAAGCCACGCTTCTGTTCAGGGCGGTGGTCAGATTTCGGCTCAGGTCGTGGTTGTCGCCGGGATACACGTAGCTTTGCACGGGCTTGCCGATGGCCTTCAGTTGCTCGGTCAGGCGGGTATGGAAGGCGACTGGCACGTCGTTGTCGGCGGTGCCGATGTGCAGCTGCACCGGGCCGCTGATGTCAGCGAGGTAAGAATTGGCGGCCAGCGTATTCCAGAACTTGGGGTTGGCCTGCGGCGTGCCGTATTTGGCGACTGCTTTTTGCCTGAGCGCCAGCACCGACTTGGGAATAGACGCCGGAACCGGGCTACGCCACTCGTTGATGATCTGGTTGTAGTCGCCCACCACGCCCGCCCAAATCACGCCTGCCTTCACTTGGCGGTCTATCACCATCGCCCGCAGGGTCAGGAACCCCCCCATAGAGTGGCCCCACATCCCAATTCGGGCCGGATTCACGCGCTTGTCGGCCTTCAGACTGGCCAGCGCGTTCATCACGTCGGTGGTGTAATCAGGCGCGAAATAACCGCCCAGCGCCTCGCCCTCACTGCTGCCGTGCCCCCGGTAGTCGCTTTTCAGGGTGATGAATCCGGCCCGCGCAAAAGCGTCTTGGTAAGCCACATAGCGCTCGGTGGTGCGGTACACGTTGGGCGGAATGTACCCATGATTAAATACGATAGTGGGCCAGCCCCCCTTGGGCGGCGTGCCGTTGGGAACGGTCAGGAGGGCATTGATCCGGAGTCCGTCGGACTGATAACTGACGACCTGCCGCGAGTAGTTGGCCCCCGCACGCAAGTTTTGCTGCACCGTCAGGGGGCTGCCCACGAAGGTCTTGGCCCGCGCCGCCGGGATACTCATCTGGGCAGCGTCCAGCTTGGCAAGGGCTGCCGCCGACTGCGCCTGTGCCGGAAAAGAAATTAAGAGGGCCGTAATCGCCACGCCGAACCCGCACCGCTTGAACGTCATGCCTGCACCCTAACGGCACGGCGGGGCAAATACCGGGCGCGAGCCTACCAACACGCGCTGATTCAGCCTTGAGGTTGCTCTCAAAGCCAACTCAGGAGCGGGGCTGGGGCGGGGTTTCTGGGGGTGGGGTCTAAGGGTACGGTGTCTAAGGGTTTAGGGTAGGAAGGTCTAAGAAGGGCAATGGCTGCGCTCACTCACCCCACTGCTGCACAGCTCTGCGAGTCCCCCTCAAGGGGGTGATGGAACAAAAACAAAGCTTCACGAGCCATCCTTAGACCCGCGTCACTCGCCGCCCTGTGCTTCCCCGCACCACCAACGTCGTCGGCAACAACACGTTCGGCGGTGTTTCTCCGGCCAATAACGCCAGAAGCGCACGTCCGGCCTGTTCGCCTTTTTGGGTCGTGGGCTGGCTCACGGTGGTCAGATTCAGCGCGGCACTGCTGGGAATGTCGTCGAATCCGGTCAGGCTCAGGTCTTCGGGCACGCGCAGGCCGAGGGCTGTCGCCGCTGCCAATGCTCCCTGTGCCAACACGTCGCTCATGCACAGCAGCGCGGTGGTGTCTGGACGAGCCGTGAGCAAGGCGTGGGCGGCGATCTGTCCACCTTCGGGCGTGTTGTCGGCCACCTCGTACACGGGCAGGTCTGCCGCAACTGTGCCGTGCAGGGCGGCGCGGTAGCCCTGCAAGCGGGCCAGAATATGGGTATTGGTGGCCCGGCGTTCCCGCTCCAACGACAGGATTCCAGCCACACCATCGGCCCGCAGCGGCAACGCCAGCACCCCGATGGCTTCGTGTTCCAGCGCCAACAGATGCTCGGCAGCCTGTGTGGCACCGTCCGCATCGTCAATGCCGATGACCGGGTGGGCAACGCGGGGAACACCGGAGGCAGCGTCCGGGCGCACCGCATGATCGACCAACACCGTCGGCAGATTGCGGGTCAGGGCGGCATCGAGCAGCGGGCTGCCGTGCGCCGTGGCATAGCTGATAAACCCGTCCACGCTGGCACTGCGGGCGGCGTCTCCAGCAGGCGCGGCTTCACTGCGGCCCGACAGCAGCAGCAAACTCAGGCCCGCATCCTGAAGGGCATGGGCCACACCGCCCAGAAACAAACTGGCGGCAGGATCGGCGAAGGCGTAAGACAGCGGCGCGTCGTACAGCACGCCGATGACCTGGGTGCGCCCGCGCCGCAGACTGCGGGCCAACGGGTCAGGCCCGGTGTACCCCAACGCCGCCGCCTGTTCGAAGACCCGCTCCCGCAGATCGGGGGACAGCTGGTCGGGACGGTTGTAAGCATTGCTGACCGTCGCCACCGACACACCGAGAGCCTGAGCCACATCACGCAGGGTCGTTCGGCGGGGTGAGGGCGGTCTTGTTCCCTCCGGGCCTCCAGTCGGCTGCTGCGCCCCTGACTCGGAAGAAGGCGCGGCGGGCACTGGGGTCTTGGCGGACGGCATAAGGAATGCTACCGTATACCGGAGTGATCTGAAACGATTCAGACTTGGATACCCCCTTCTCCCCCATCGCCTCCCCCATTGCCGCTGTTCCGTAGAGGTTTTGCTATGACTGACGCCGCCCAGATGACGCCTTATACACCCCGACACTCTGAGATGGCTCGGCAGGCGCTGGGGCTGGTCTTTCTGACCAACGGCGCGGTGTTCGGGACTTGGGCAGTGAACATTCCCAGCGTCCGCGACGCACTGAGTCTCAGCGAAACACAGGTGGGACTGGCGCTGCTGGCCATCGGATTGGGCAGTCTGCTGACCATGCCGGTCACGGGCAGCTGGACTTCGCGTTACGGCAGCCACCGGGTCACGCTGATCGCCATGTTCGCATTCATCTTTGCGCTGGCTTTGCCTTTTCTGGCTCCTAATCTGCTGGTGTTGGCTCTCGCTCTCGCCGTGATGGGAGCGGCCAACGGCGCAATGGACGTGGCCATGAACGCGCAGGGCGTAACCGTAGAACGGGCTTTGGCTCGCCCGGTCATGAGCCGCTTTCACGCCTACTTCAGCTTAGGAAGTGTGATGGGCGCGCTGCTGGGCACCGTGTTGGTGGGCCGCGTGCCGATGCTGA
>NZ_CP011387.1:72500-170000 GCF_001644565.1 Deinococcus puniceus
GCTTGCAACTGTCTGCGCACGCGCAGACAGAATAATTTCTGCTTGCTCTCGCTCTTCTCACTCGCTTGTCATGCACCGCGCCTCTCGTGAGGCTCAGAGAGATTA
Source organism: Deinococcus puniceus (assembly GCF_001644565.1). NCBI lineage: Bacteria > Thermotogati > Deinococcota > Deinococci > Deinococcales > Deinococcaceae > Deinococcus > Deinococcus puniceus. Next base: position 72,606 of record NZ_CP011387.1, read on the forward strand.
CACGGGAACGCGCAGGGTGTCAACCCCCTGCCCGCCATCTTCTCTGAATACTTTTCTCGTGAGATGAAAGTCAACGTTCAGGACGCAAAAATCCGGCCTTTGCAGACCGGATCGACTTGAATCTTACCCACCGAATTGTTGGAGGACACGGCAGTGGAACAGGCTCAGCGTTGGAGCAGGATGGTCTCCTGTACCTTCAGGCCGCCTCCCAGAGCGTCGCGGGCATGTTGGCGAGCAGCTTGCAGATCGTGGTCACGGTAGTTGCCGCACTCCAGTTCACTGACGCCGGGAATAGGGCGGTCATGGGCGGCAGTATCGCGTAGGGCCGCTTCGAAGGCCTGCAATACGCCCTGTTCATCAGGCTCGCCAATGACGGCCATATACATTCCGGTGCGGCAACCCATCGGGGAAACATCTACTACGTCTTCCAGATGGTCGCGCAGATATCCGGCCAGTAGGTGTTCGAGGGTATGAATGGCTGCCGGGTCTATGGCCGCCTGATTGGGCTGAAGCAGCCGCAGATCGTATTTGCTGATGGAATCGCCACGCGGCGTGGTCTTGACGCCCGCCAAGCGCACGTAAGGAGCCTTGACTTTGGTGTGATCCAGATCGAAGGATTCGACATTTGCCATACCGTTTATTGTCGCGCAGTCGGTGGATAGATATGGTGACGCGGCAGGCTACCTGCAACGCCGCTCCCCTCTTCCCTGCCCACGCTCCGTATACTGCTCGGCGTGCCGACCCTGACCAACCGTGCGCCCCGCCTGCCTGTGTGGATGCCGTTCCTAATAGCTGGGCTGCTGATCGTGGCCGACCAAGCCCTCAAAGCGTGGGCCTTGGCAAATTTAGTAGAACGCCAACCTGCCATCCCTTTTATTCCCGGTCTGATCGATTGGGTACTGACCTTCAACACGGGCGCGGCGTGGAGTCTATTCAGCGGCTCGGCGCTGCCGCTGGCGATAGGAAGGCTCGCCGTTGGCTTGGGCATTTTGGGCTACCTTACTTTCCGCCCGCAACCCCGCTTTATTACAGTAGTCCTAAGTCTGGTCTCTGCCGGGGCCATCGGCAACGCCATAGACGGCATTCGGCAGGGCAAGGTGACCGACATGATCCACTCGCCCGCCCTAAGCGCCGTGACTCGCGCCTTCAATGCGGGCGACTTCCCTATTTTTAATATTGCCGATATGTGCGTCGTCGGCGGCACGCTGCTGCTCCTGATTGCCAGCCTCGTGCCTGACCGCAAACCGAAGCTGTAGAAGCAGACCAATAAAAACCGCCGCCTCCATCCATGACAGACAGAGGCGACGAGTGAAGATTCAAGCAGCTTAGATCAGGCTGCGGCGGCACTTGGTGCACACGCGCACGCGCAGGCTGATGCCGCCGCGAGTCACGGTGAGGGGCTGCAGGTTAGGCACCTGACGGGTTTTGGTCACGCCGGTGACTTTACGGCCTACGCCGCCCGCTGCACGGGCCTTACCACGGCGCACCACAGAGTTGACGACTACCGGCCCTTTGCCGCACATTTCGCATACTTTTGACATGTTGGTCTCCCTTCTTGAGTCTGATTCCGCTGCACTGCCCGCAGGCCGCGCCCCATTTTGGAGCGTCTGCCACGCCGGGCGGGAACAGACAAGCCTTACGAATGTAGCACATCTAAAATGGGCAAGATAAGCCTTGCACAGACCCAGCAACGAATCTTAAGGGCGATTTGCCAAGGGCGAAGACACAAAAAACCGGACACCACTGGGGCGTCCGGTTGGTGAAGAAAGAAGGTGTTAGCGCAAAACCTTCAGGGCCTTGAGGATAGCGATCAGCACGACGCTGCCGACCACGCCCCAGATGATACTCCAGATGGTGAAGCCACTGCCCGCGACACTTGCGCCGCCGATGTTGAGCAGGTTGCCGAAGACGAACTGGGCGACGATGCTGCCCACGATACCGATCAAGATATTTGCCACTGCACCCTGCTGAGCGTTGGTCTTCATGATGAGACTTGCGAGCCAACCGCAGAGGGCACCTACCAGAATAGTGATGATCCAACCCATGATTCTTACCTCCTGGACGTTGAGTTTCAACGATGCTTGCTTCTGAGGTGAAGCCGTTGTGGGATGAGCATGAGACGCAGGCCCCCCGATCAGTGTAGCCAAGCACACCTTCTCAAGACTGGCCCAACATGGGGTAAGCACCAGCGAAACCGCCGATCAAGCTGGGCTATGCAAAGGACGGCCAGCACGCTCATCTCTGACTTCAAGCTGACGAATCGGCAGGAGTGCCGCCGCCAATTGGGGGTGTTCGCTGTCTTGTCTTGCCCCCCTGCCCACGCCGGGGCGACTGCACCGCTAGCATAGGCAGACTTGATCCGCTCCCACAGCAGTGGTGAGGCGGCGCGGAGGACATCACCCCTATGCCCGGACTACTGGAACGCTACAAAGACTTTTTGCCCATCACCGACAAGACGCCCGCCCTGAGCCTGCACGAGGGCAGCACGCCGCTGATTCACGCGCCCGCCCTGAGCAAACTGCTGGACATAGAGCTGTTCCTGAAATACGAGGGCCTGAACCCCACCGGCAGTTTTAAAGACCGGGGCATGGTCATGGCCGTAGCTAAAGCAGTCGAAGACGGCGCAGACACCGTAATTTGCGCCAGCACGGGCAATACCAGCGCCGCCGCCGCCGCTTACGCCGCCCGCAGTGGGCTGCGCTGCATCGTGCTGATTCCCGACGGCAACATCGCGCTGGGCAAGCTGGCGCAGGCGGTGGCGTATGGGGCGCAGATCGTGGCGATCAACGGCAACTTTGATGCGGCCCTGAGTCTGGTGCAGCAGATCAGCCGGGAACACCCGATTGCCCTCGTGAACAGCGTGAACCCCTACCGCTTGCAGGGTCAAAAAACGGCGGCCTTTGAAATCGTGGATGAACTGGGTGCGGCTCCCGATATTCTGGCCCTGCCTGTGGGCAACGCCGGAAACATCAGCGCGTATTGGATGGGCTTCCGCGAGTACCGCACGCGTGGGATGACCGACACGCTTCCGCGCATGTGGGGCTTTCAAGCAGCGGGGGCGGCTCCTTTGGCACGCGGGCTGGAGCGGGTGGACAACCCCGAAACGCTGGCGACGGCCATCCGCATTGGTGCACCGGCCAGCGCCCACCTCGCCAAAGCGGCGGTCAGCGAGAGCGGCGGCCTGTTCGATATGGCCACCGACGACGAAATCATGGACGCCTACTTTCAGATTGCCCGCGAAGGCGTGTTTTGCGAGCCTGCCAGCGCCACCCCCGTTGCGGGCCTGCTGAAGCTACACGCCGCCGGAAAACTGAAGCCGGGATCGCGTGTAGTGGCCGTGCTGACGGGCAACGGCCTGAAAGACCCCAACAACGCGATGCGGGGCATGGCCGCGCCTGTGGCGGTGGGGGCGGATATGCAGAGCGTGTTGGCGACTATTCTTTGAAAATGGGTCAGTGGTTAGTGGTGAGCGGTGAGTGGGAAACACACGGGACAGAGTGTGGATCGTGGAGCGTGGGCTGGACTGCTGAACCTGCGGTAGTCGGGTGACTCCGTTTACCGTTCGTGCGCCTGCCAGCAGCGCTAATTTGGGGCCGGGGTTCGATAGCCTCGGCCTGAGCGTGCCGCTCTATACCACCTTGCGCGTGACGCCTCAGGGCCACACCGAAGTGGTGCCGATGGGTGCGGGGCTGGACGGCACGCCGCACAACGAGAGCAACTACGTGTACAAGGCCATGCTGCTGGCCGCCAAACGTGCGGGTCAACCTTTGCCGCACGCCCGCATAGAAATCGAGTCCGATGTGCCGCTGGCACGGGGCCTAGGCAGCAGCGCCGCCGCCTTGGTGGCCGGAATCGTGGCGGGCAACGAACTGTTGGGCAACCCGCTGACCCCCGAAGCCGTGCTGGACGTGGCGGCGCGGGAAGAAGGCCACCCCGACAACGTGGCTCCGGCGCTGTTTGGCGGCATCGTGGTCGCCACACTGGACAAGTTGGGCACGCATTATGTGCGCCTAGACCCGCCCGCACACTTGGCCGTCACGGTGCTGATTCCCGACTTCGAGTTGTCGACGAGCAAGGCCCGCGCCGTGCTGCCCAAGGAATACAGCCGCGCCGACGCCGTACACGCGCTGTCTCATGCGGCGTTGCTGGCAGCGGCTCTGAGCGTGGGCAGGCTCGATCTGCTGCGCCACGCCATGCAGGACTACATTCATCAAATCTGGCGAGCGCCCCTTGTGCCCGGCCTCAGCGACATTTTGGAAGAAGCCCACAAGCACGGCGCACTGGGAGCCGCCCTGAGTGGCGCGGGGCCAACTGTGCTGTGTTTTCACGACACCCGCGAAGACACGGCGCGGCTGCACACCTATCTGCATAGCGTGATGGCTAAAAACGGCCTGACGGGAACGGTGCTGGATCTGCCGATTGATGTGGTGGGCACGGTGATTGAACGGCACTAAGGATAGTAAAACGTGGATCGTGGTTTGGCGTTTGCCCCACGATCCACGTTTTACTATCCACCCGCCATCAATGCTCTATCCGCACCTGCGGCAACAACCGGTCTAACCACGCGGGTAGCCACCAGTTCCACTTTCCGGCAATTTTGAGGAAGGCGGGCACCAACACCAGCCTGACCAACGTGGCGTCCAGCAGCACGGCCACCGCCAGCCCCAAGCCGATGCTTTTATTCGCCACTACGCGCCCCACGATGAAGGCGCAGAACACGATAAACATGATGATGGCGGCGCTCGTAATGATCCGGGCTGTGCGCCCCACCGCCAATACCACCGCCTCATCGTTGGAGTGGCCGCGCAGCACTTCTTCCTGCACCCGCGAGAGCAAAAAGATTTCGTAGTCCATGCTGAGGCCGAACAGGACGGCGAACAGCAGCAGCGGCAGGCTGGAATCCAGCACCCCGACATCTTGCGGAATGCCGAGGTAGGAGGCCAGAAAGCCGTCCTGTACCACCAGCGTGACCACTCCGTAGGCGGCGGCCACCGTGAGGGCATTCATCAAAATGCTTTTCAGGGGAATCAACAGGCTGCGGAAGGCCACCATCAGCAGCAGGAAGGTGGCGACGAATACGCCCGCGATGACGGTGGGCAGCGCCCCGGTGATGGCCTGACTGAATTCCCGCTCGCCCACAGGAGCGCCGCCCAGCGTGTAGCGGTAGCCGCTGGCGTCCAAAGTGCGCCGAATCTGGGTCTCGAAGGCATCGATGCGGTCTGCCCGCAGCGCCGTATCGGGAATGACCGTGACGCGGAGGAGTTGGCGGTCTGTGCTAAAGGAACGCTGGGTGAGCGCGGTGACGGCAGCGATAGCGTCGGTGCCGCCTCCCGCTGTATTGCCGCTGAGATCGGCAGCGGTCAGGAAGGGACTCAGCACGGTTTCTACCCCCGGCAAGGCCCGCAAGTCGGCCACTACTGCCCGGAACCTGTCGCGGTCTTCGGGGCCGTAACGCCCGCCGTTGTCCAGCACCACCTCGAATTGGCTAAGTAGGCCGCCCGCGCCCAGCGTCCGGACATCGGAGAGCGCGTCCCGACTTTCGACTCCCGGCGTGAGGCCCCACGCGCCCGCGTAGCCTGTTTTCATGTTCAGGGCAGGCAGCGCCAGCAGCAGCAAAAACGCGGTGCTGAGGATGACCCCCAGAAAGGGACGGGCGGTAACGCGGCGGGCGAAGGCCGTCCATGCTTCGGAGGCCGCGCTGCTCTGTGCCCACGGAAATTTGAGGATGCGGGGGCTATTCACGCGCTCGCCCAATAAGGCCAGCATCGCCGGGAGGGCTGTGAGACTGGCAAGAATGGTGAGCAGGACGGCCAGCACCCCGCCGAGGCCCATGCTGCGGACAAAGGCCAGCGGCGGCAGGATCAGGCCCGCCATGGCGATGGCTACCGTGATGCCGCTGAAGGCCACACTTCGCCCCGCCGTGAGCATGGTGCGGGCTGCCGCTGACCGCGAATCGCCGTCTTGGGCCAATTCTTCGCGGAAGCGGTTGACCATCAGCAGGGCGTAATCGATGCCCGCGCCGAGGCCGATCAGCGTGATGATGCTCTGGGCAAAGGTGCTGACTTCCATGACCCGCGTTAGGCCAAAGAGGCACGCCATAGCCACCGTGATACTGAGGACGCCCACCACCAACGGCAACCCAGTCGCCACCAGCGCCCCGAACACCAGCAGCAGCACCAGCGCGGTCAGTGGCAGGGCGGCGAATTCGCTGCGTTTGGTATCGCTTTCGGCAAAGGCGGTGAAATCGTCGGCAATGGCCTGCCCGCCCGTGATGCGGATGCTGAGGCCGGGGCCGGACGCCCCCACTTGAGACGCTTCTACCTTGTCGGCGTACTCGCGCACCCGCGCTAGGGTTTCGGTGGCTCCTTCTTCCAGAGGAATTTGCGCCACCGTCAGGGCCAGCACGCCGTCCTCCGCCCGCGTGGGCAGCGTGGTCTGGGCATCCTGACGCAGTACCCGCGTCACGCCCTGCACACCCTCTAGCCCCTGCACGAACTTGTCGTAGACAGCTTTGCCCTGCGCGGTATCCAGCGGCGGCGTGCTGCGTGTGACCAGCAGCACCGTGTTGGTGTCGACTTCTTCAAACCGCTCGCGCAAAATGTTGATGACTCGGCGGCCATCGGAGTCTTGCAGGCTGCCGGGATTGGCCGAAAGTGCGGCGGGAGCGCGGGCCGCAAAGGGCACCGACAGCAGCGCCGCCAGCCCCCAGAGGGCCAGCACCAGCCAGGGCCGCCGGGTCACAAAGAGGGAAAGGGCACGCATGAAGCCCAAGTAGAGCATGGGGGGCGGGAAAGGACGTGACGGAAGAGATACAGGTGGGGCAGTATGGTCTGCGGCTGCTGGATAGAAAACGTGTTAATCCCTGTGCTTAAGCAGAATGTGTTTTAGAAGGTCAGAGTGTTGGGCGTGGTGAACGGACGGCAAAACTTTGGCGGGTGCCTTCTTCGAAATAGCTGCGGAGTCGCTGCATCAACACGGCGACATCCCCAAACTCTGCCTCATGAGGGAGCGGCCCTTCGCTGTCGTGGCTAACTATGAAGCACCAAGCGGCACTGTCTGGCAATGTCGCCTCTAGAAAACGTTGCAGAGCCCTCCAAGTAGGGTTACTGTCGTTTGCAGGGCCATGCCACCTGAGCGTTTCTATGGCACTGAGGCGGAACAAGATTCGAGGAGCACCATAAGCAGCTACATCCTGAAGCCAAGGGCCATACAAAGCGGGTGTGCTGTCCAGTTGCCGAAAAATAAAGGCAGGATCGACGCCAAACTCTTCACTGGGAATCACGAATTCCTCTGGCCCCCAATGACGAACGGTGGGCGGGAATCGGAAGGGCTCAGCGGTTTCAGCGGGAAGAAAGAGTTCAAGGTCGCCTGACATTCCTATGTTGTAGTGCATCGCCAACCATGAACCCTTCCCCTAAAACAATTCGTCCAGCAGGCAGTAATATTCCAACTTCTCCGGGTCTACCCACTCGCGTCCATACGCATCCAGAAAGGCTTCGGCATGGGCGGCGTTCAGGTTGAATTTGAGGCTGCGGTGGGCCAAGGCCAAGTCGGCGTGTCGGTCTGCCAGTCCCGCGCGGCCCACGTCTACAAAGCCTTCTACCCACTCGCCATTTAGAATGAGGTTGGGCAAACACGGGTCGCCGTGCGTCACCACGATGTCTTCGGCGGGCGGGCGGGTGCGGGCCAGCTCGTTGAAAATACTGACGGCGCTGCGGCCTAAGCGTTCTTCATCAAAGTCGGTTTCGTCTACCGCGCCCGCTTCTACCTGTTCGCGGGCCAGCCGCAGGGTCACGGGCAGGATCATGGAAAACGGGCAATCTCGGACGGGCAGGGCGTGAAGTTGGCGCAGCGCCCGCGCCAGCAGACCCACCACGCGCTCTGGGTGCAGCAGGGCGTCGGCGTGGCTCATGGGGATTCCGGGCAGGCGCGACATCGCCAAAAACTCGTGTGCGCTGCTCACTTCAAAGCCGATCAGCGCAGGCACGGGCACGCGCTCCGCCAGCCAGCGCAACCGCTCCCGCTCCTGCTGCAAGGTGCTGACCGGGTGGCCGCCGCGCTCCTGCACCTTCATCACATACTTCTGCGATTTCCACACGCCCGCTCCACTTTGACCCTCGGTGATGGCTTCCCAACGGGCGGCGGGCAGGATGCGGCGCAGGGCGTCGGGGAGGGTGGGCAGATCAGACATGGGGGCAAGGATAGAGGCTTGCGCGAGGCCGAGGAAACCCAGATTCCGGTTGTGAACACTCCGGCCCTGTACACTGCGGAGCGTGAAGGTTGGCTTATTGGAATCGCGTGCGGCGCGTCTGTCGGGGTACTGGGCGGCGTACCTTAAGGAACTTGGGGTCGAGAGAGCCGTCTCTGACCTGACCGACGCCGAAGCTTTGGCGCTGGGGCAAGAAAGCTTGCCGGGGGAACCCGTGCAGGTGCAATTGGCGCTGGGACGCATTTTGGCGCTGGGCCGGGTGGACGCGGTGCTGGTGCCGCAAAGCCCCCCGGTGGCCAACGACGCTTGGGGCGAGGCGCTGACCGAACTGCTGTCGCGGCGCTTTAGCAGCTTGCCTACGCTGATGCCCATTCCTGATGGCGGCCCCACGCTGGAAACGGTGGCGACTGAAATTGGTCTGAAACTGGCCCAGAATCCGGGCGGCATGCGGCTGGCGCTGGAGCGGGTCAAGCCCAAATCGGGTGGCGCACGCGAGGATATGCCGCCGCTGGCGATGGCGTCCCGCGTGACGGTGGCCGTAATCGGGCCGCGCTCGCTGCTGGCCGAAGACATTCTGGCGGGCGGCTTGGCTCCGGCGCTGGATGAACTTGGCCTGCACGCCGTCTTTTCTTCCGAGTTGCCTGTGGCGCAGGTGTTGGCGCGGGCCGTGCGAATGGAAGACACCGGACACATCACGGCGGGCGAACGGGAACTGTTTGGCGCGGCGTCGTTGTTGTCGGGTAAAAGCGCCGTGCGGGGCGTGATTTTCGTGGCCCCGGCCCGTGACGCTGCCCACCGTGCCGCCCTGACCCGCGCCGCCGCCCGGATGCACGCGCCCACGCTCCTCATCGAACTGGACGCCGGACAAACCGAGTGGCCGGAACTGGAAGCCTTCCGTGACCGGATTACGCTGGGTGCGGCGGCCCGGCCCGCGAAAGGCACCACAACCACAGGAGACGAACCCGCATGAACATCTGGCGCTGGCTGACCACCCCTGACCCCGAACCCGGTTTCACTCGCGGCAAGATCATGAAGCTCACGGTGCGCGTGTTCCTGTTCGCCCTCTTCGCCACGTTGGTGGGCGGACTGCTGCGGGCTGTCGGGCTGGGGCCATACTTGGATACGTGGTGGGGAACCCTGATTTTTGTGCTGGTGCTGTATATACCGCTGGCCCGTTTTCTGATGGTGGATACCTTTGCGCCCAGCAGATTGGCAGCAGGCCGAGCCAGCAAAGCGCCCGTGAATAAAGCGGGCAAAACCAGTGCCGAGCGCCGCAAGGAACGCAACCGCTATGCCGGAGTGCGGAAGAGTGCGCCGAAGGGTGGCCGCCGATAGAGCCTGCCGCTCCTGTTCACACCCACAGTTGCAGCCGATCCCCGCCAAGCATGAGCAATCGTGCGGCGGGGGTTACTGTTGTGATCGGGCCGAATTGATGCAGGATGATGGGCACAATGTCTGCCCCTTCCTCTCCCCCGCTGGCACAGACGCGCAAGGCCCGCCCCGGTATCGAGTGGGCGGCTGAGCGACTGTTCCGGCCTCTGGCCCAACGCCTGATTCCACCTTTTGCCGAACGGGGCGTGAATCCAGCCTATCTGGTGCTGTTTCACACGGCGCTGGGGCTGTACGCGGCCCATTCCATCCGGCGCGGCGGACGGCTGACGCCTGCGCTGCTGCTTCAGGTCAAGACTGTGCTGGACAACTTGGACGGCCAATTGGCACGTGCCACCGGACAGACCACCGAAACCGGGCGCTATTTGGATACCGAAATGGATTTGGTGGTGAATGCCGCGCTGAATGTGGCGCTGGTAGGGCGCTGGGGCCTGCCGCTGACGCTGCTGCAAAGCCTGATCTTGACCGTGGATTACCTGTGGGAACGCGACTACCGCGCCGCACGGGGGGAAGAATTCCGGGCCGCGCCTGCCCAGAACACAGACAACCCGCACCTGTTGGCGGCCCTGAAAGCCGTCTACGCGGCCTATTTCGTGCCGCAGGAGAAGTTGTTGGGTGCAGTGTTCGAACGTCGGCTAAACGCTCATGCTGGCCCCACGCCAACGCAAACTCAGCGGGTGGCCTACACGCCGCAACCTATCACCGGACTGGCCGCCAATCTGGGGCTGAGTACGCAACTGCTGGCGCTGGGAGCGTGCCTGCTGCTGGGCAAACCGCGCCTGTATGCGGCCAGTTTGCCCGTGCAAGCGGCGGTGCTGCTGGGCGTGCAACTGTGGCGGGAAGGACGGGTAGAACGAACAACAGAACGTGGAGTGTAGAAGGTGGGTTGGCTTGTTCTACGTTCTACACTCCTTACCCTTCCTCTAACGGATACGTCCGGGCTGCCCGCACCGCCAGCACGATCAGGTGCGTATAGAAGGCCGTGACGCCCGCGAACACCAGCCAACCGGGGAAATTGCCGATGTCGGCCAAGGACAGCGCTTCGGGAAATTCCAGCGTCCAGCCTTTGGGTTGGCTGAGGTCTAATTTGGCAAACCACGCGAACAGCACCGCCGTGTAAATCCACAGGTAATTGCGGTTCAGCCGCCAGCCCAGCGCGTCGGCGCGGGTCATGGGGCTGCGGGGTTTGCCCAACTCGGCCAAGAGCAACTGGTGCCAGCCTGTATCTACCTTGTCGCCCAGCATGGCCGGATAAAAAAAGCGCTCCATAATCCGCACCCGGTGATGGGCAATCTCGAAACTGCGAAAGCGCCGGGCCTCTAAGCGCAGGAAAAAGTAGTTCATGAACATCGCAAAGAGGAAGGTGGCGTGGCTGTTGTTGGGATCACCCAGCGCAAACGACGACAGACCCGCCGTAGTCACCACAGACCAGTTGGTGGTCATATCGAGCCGCTGGCGGTAAGCCGTCATTTTGCCCACCTCGGCGCGGTAGAGGTGAATCAGGGCGTTGGCCGTGTTGGTGCTGTAGCTCGCCTCGGTCAGGGCGCTGCCCGCTACCGCTCCCGGCCCGCCGCCAGAGCCGGGCATCAGGCCGTGACCACAGACAGAGAGGGATTCATGCCATCAGGGTAGCGCAGCAGGGTAAACGGAAATCTCACCCAGTGATCCACCGCACCGTTCAACGCGGGCAACAGCTGGAGCCTGTTCTTGAATCCCATCTCAGACGCTTAGACGCTAGACCCTCAGACACCGTACCCCTAGACGCTTAGACGCGCGTCCCACGTCCCACAACCGACACTCCACTCAGTGAACGTCGGTACGCCCCACATTGCCGCTGGCAAACCACGCCCGTACACCCAGAACGGCGTGTAGCACGTGCAGCAAAATCAGCCCGACCACCATCCAAGACAGCGTGACGGGCAACAGGGGCAGCAGCAGGGCCGCGCCCGCCGTAGCAATTCTGATCGGCACGATGGTTTTGGCCGCAATGAGAGTGCCGCCCTCTTCCAGCGTATGCTCCAGACCCGCGCAGGCCAGATAGAACAGGGCAAATCCGCCCGCCAGCAGCCAGCGCACGCCGATGTCTACGGTCTGGGCATCCGGCCCTTCTCCGTGCGGCGCAATGGCGTGCTGAATCATGGCACCGATCATGGTGATGCCGATGACCAGCGGAAGATGCAGATAAGACCAGCGGATGAACTTGCGGCGGTTGTGCGAATCGGGTTCCAGCCGCCCGATGTAGTCGAAATAGACCCACCACAGCCCGAACCCCAAAATGAAACCGAGGACGAACCGCAGCAAAATGACGGCGTTGAGCTGCTCGGCATCGGCCAACCCGTTCACGATGCCCACCAAATTTTCGCCCAACACGATGATGACGAACAGGCCAAAACGTTCCGGCAACTTGCGGGCAGCGGCAGGAAAAGCCCGGTGCTGATCCTTGACGGTCAGAAGCGGCGTGATCAGGTCAAGCAGGAGGCCCGCCCCTTTGAGGGCCAACCCCAACGGGCCACCCACGAAGGCGGCAATGACCCACAGCACGATGCTGATGCTGAAATTTCTGACATACACGTCGGTGACTACCCTGACCTGCGGATTGTGCCGCCCTGCCCGCCACCACATAAACGTAATGACCGCCCGCGCAAAGGCGTAGGAGAGTGCAAATCCGGTGGCCGTCTTGCTGAGGCCGTATTCTGCGGTTGCCGCAATAGCCGCCACAGACAGCATTTGCAAGAAGGTGAAGGCCCGGAAACTGAGATCGAAAGTCTCGAACCGTTCGTTGTAATAGGCGATGGACAGCCAAACCCACCACACCGGAATAAACAGCAGCACAAATTCGGTAAATGTTTTCAGATCGGGATGCTCGGCCAGATGGTGGGCCAGCCGGGCAATGGCAACCACAAAAATCAGGTCATAAAAGAGTTCGAGCCAGGTCACCCGCTTGGCGTCGCTGCCCGGCACATGCAGCTGGGGCTTTTGCCACCAGAGTCTAAAGTTGCTTTGCACGGATTCTCACACATTCAGAGTCTCATCTGAACGTGTGGTTGTCTGGGTGCCAGGCCAGATTTGAATTCGGTGTGCCCGTTACGGCTCCAGCACGAACTCCATCAGGGCACTGAGGGTGCAGGTGGCCAGCCCTACCATCCGGTCTGCACCGCCGTAATACACCCAGACTTCGTCACCCACCACAGGATTGGCACAGGAGAAGACCACGTTGGGCACGTCGCCCCGGATTTCCCATGTTTCGGTGGGTTCCATGATGAAGTCGGCGGGGCGGCGCAGTACTTTGGACGGGTCTTCCAGATCAAGCAGCGCAGCAGACAGGCGGTATACGTGGCGCTGATCATAGGCGTGGTACAGCACCAACCAGCCGTAAGCCGTTTCTATCGGTACGCCGCCCGCTCCGACGCGCTTTTCGTCCCAGCCGCCCAATTCGGGGCGCGGGGCCAGCAGTTCGCGGTGGTCTGCCCAGTTCAGCAAGTCGTCCGAATACGCAATCCAGATGCTGGGCGGGCGGCGGTGAAACATGACGTAGCGCCCGCCGATCTTTCGCGGAAACAGCACGTGGTCTTTATTGTCCTCGCCGCGAATGACCGGGCCAAGGCGTTCCCACGAAATAAGATTGTGCGAGCGCGCCAAGCAGGGCATGATGCCAAGCGGCGAATAAGCGGTGTAGGCCATATAAAAACACTGGTCGTCCTCGTGCCACGTCACACGCGGGTCTTCTACGCCACGCGATTCGTAGGGTTCTTGGGGGGCCAACACCGGGCGCTCCAACTTGTTCCACGTCAGGCCGTCCGCCGACACCGCGTAGCCGATGCTGGACACGAAATCGATGCCCTGCGCCCGGTAATGCATATGAAACAGGCCCGCGTGCTGCACCACAGCGGCATTGAAGACGTTCATGGCTTCCCATGCATGGAGCGGGTTGGGGCGCAACACAGGACTCTGTGGGTGGCGCTGGAGCAGGAAGCGGCGGCCATCGTCGGCCCGCAAGGTGGCCACGGCGTCGAACACTCCGGCGGGTGGAGGGGTGTGGGTCATGGGAGTCCTTTGGGGAAGGCGTCGAAGGGTCTAGGGTCTAAGAGTCTAAGAACAGATGAAAGATTGGTCATTACAGCGTGTCGGGGATACGTAACCAAGAACACCGCCCCTACTGCAAAAATGGATTGGTTCGCCGCTCGAAGCCGATGGTGGTGGCTGGGCCATGCCCCGGATAGACGGCGGTCTCGTCGGGGAGGGTCAGCAGTTCCTGCGCGATGCCTGCCAAGAGTTGGGCGTGGTTGCCCCCCGGCAAATCGGTACGGCCAATGCCGCCGCGAAAGAGGGTGTCTCCGGCAACGACAACTCCGCTTGCCGCGTCCACGAACACCACATGGCCGGGAGCGTGTCCGGGCACCTCGCGGGCAGTCAGGGTCAGGTCGCCCGCCGTAAAGGTCTGCCCCTGTGCAATGCCGTGTTCCGGCGCTTGGGGCTGAATGAAGGGCAGATTCCAGCGGGCCGCACTCGCCGCGCCCATCTGATAAATCGGCAAGTCGGCGGGGTGCAGATACACCGGAACCTTCAGGGCCTCGCGCACGGGTTGGACTGCGCCGATATGGTCAAAATGCGCGTGAGTGAGCAAGATGGCCTGCACCGTGACGCCCGACGCCCGCACCCATGCCAGTATCTTATCGGCCTCGTCGCCGGGATCGAACAGGAAGCCTTCATTGCCTTGGCCTGCCACCAGCACAGCGTTTTCTTGGAGGGGGCCAGTGGCCAGAGTCCAGACGCGGGTGGAACCGTGAACTTGCGGTTGGGTGTGGGGGCGGGTCATGGGGGGAGTGTACCGGGGGGTTTGCCCTCTACGCCAACCCGAACGCATCCCGCAGGGCCAGCACGAATACCTGAAAGCTGAGGCTGGGGCTGGCGTAGGCTTCCAGCGCGGCTTGTAGGGCGTCTAGCGCGGTATCGGCACGGGCACGCTGGGTAGGGGGACGGGGTTGCCACACAAAGCGCAACGCCTCGGGATGCCACGCGGGGTCAAAGCGTTTCTCCAAGCGTTCGGCGGCTTCCAGCGCGGTCAGCAAGCCCGTGCCGATGGCTTCATCCAGTTCGCGGGCATCGGCCAAAGCGTTTCGCACGGTGTCCGGGTCGGCCAGCACTGCGGCGCGGCCTGCGGCGAAGGCCACCAGTTCGGGGTCTGGCTCGTGGCCTGCTTTGGCTAGGGCAAACGCCACCGCCCTGTCTGGTGCGGGCGACACCCTCAGGCGGGCGCTCCGGCTGGCAATCGTGGGCAGCACCGCCCGCGCATCCTCGGCCAAAAACACGAACATGGCCCCGTGCGGCGGCTCTTCCACCAGTTTCAGCAGGGCGTTTCCGGCGGTATTTCCCAAATGTTCCGCACCGTTCACGATGACCACGCGCCGCCTGAAGCTGGGCCGGACTTCCAAAAATTCGTAGACGTGAATGTCGTACTCATTCTTGTCGTCGCGGCTGTCCAGAATCGCGCCGATGGGAATGATTTTGCGCCGCGCCGTTTTTCCGGTGCTGGTGGTGGCGCGTGGTTCCACCGTCAGCACATCGGGGTGGGTGCCCGCCGCCAACGTGCGGCAAGACGGACACTGCCCGCACGCCTCGCCCGACATGCCGCGTGTGCCGGAGCAGTTGAACTGCGCGGCCACCGCCCATGCCACCGCCAACTTGCCTACCCGCGCTGGCCCGGTGAGGAGCAGGGCATTGCCCCCAAACAACCCGGTCTGCTCTAGCAGAGGCCCGTGCAGCAGCGCCGCCTGCGCCGTCATCGAGCCGATAGCCAGAACGGTTGCCTCAGCTTCAGCCTGTTTTTTAGATGTTTTCCCAGTTGCCACAACTCACGTCCTACTTGCCGATGGCTAATCGCGCCGCCAACACCTGTGGCAAGCCCGCGTCTAGCGCCGCTTCCTGTGCCCGCGCAATGTTGTAGGCCACCCGGAACACCTCGAAGTGACCGCGCACCGAATCATAAATGGCGTAGCTGGCTTTGGGGTTGCCGTCGCGGGGCTGGCCCACACTGCCCGGATTCAGGATCACGCGGGCGCTGGGCGGCACCATATAACTCCCTCCGTCCTGAAACGCCTGATGCTTGATCCACTCGCCCACCGGGGCATTGAGGGTGGCGTACACGCTGGGCGCGTGCGTGTGGCCCACGAAGCCCAGCCGCCCCTGCCACTGCTGAAAAGCGTCGCGGGCCGCCGTGACCGAATCGGTGTAATCGTCGAGGCTGACCGGGGTGCCGTGACGGTAGCGTGCGCCCACATCGGGGTCGTCTATGCCGTCGCGCCACGTCCTGACCCACGCCACATCGCGCTCGGACAGGCGCTCCAGTTGCCACAACAACGCCTGAGACACGATGCTCTCTTTGATCTCGCGGCGGCCATCGGCGTAGTCCAGCAGCATCTGATCGTGGTTGCCCATGACGCATACGGCGTCTAAGTCGCGCAGGGTATCCAGTACCTCGCGGGGGTGAGGGCCGTAGCCCACCGCGTCGCCAAGGTGGATGACCTGTTCGTGCCGCTTGGGTTCGGCATCGCTCAGCACCGCTTCCAGAGCTGTCTGGTTGGCGTGAATGTCAGAAAGCAGCAGGAGCCGCACCCGGCCATGATACGCGCCCAGGCTGTGAGGGGGTGAAGATGTTCTGCACAGGGGGTCAGATTGGGGGAAGTGGAACGTGAACCCCCGCTGTCGATCCGGCCACTCTAAAAAGCTAGAGACTTTACATCATTGTTGAACGCCCTGACATTTACCTCTCTCTTAGGCTTATGCTGGCGGTGTGAATCCCACCTCAAGTTCCTCTCCTGCTTCCGAGCAAGCCGAGGAACTCTTCGCCCTGCTGACCCTCCGCTTGACGCCTCAGTTGGGGCCGCGCCGGATAGAAAACCTGCGCCAGCGATTTGGCAGTGCGCGGGCGGCCCTGAGCATGCCCCTGACCGAACTGCGCCATACGCCGGGGTTGGACGCCAAATCGCTGGCAGGCATAGGAACCGCCAAGCCCGCGCAGCAGGCCGAGGCCGAGCTGGGCAAACTGGAGCAAGGGGGCGTGACCCTGCTGGGCCGGGGACTCCCCGGTTATCCGGCGGCGCTGGATTCGCTGGGAGACCCACCCGCCGTGCTGTGGGTGCTGGGGCCACTGCCCGAGTTGCCCACCGTGCCGCGTGCGGTCGGCGTAGTGGGCACCCGCTCTGCCAGCCCGCACGCCCTCGCGCTGACCCGCAAAATCGCCGCAGATTTGGCCCGCTCCGACGTGATCGTCATCAGCGGCCTCGCACGCGGCATAGACACCGCCGCCCACACTGCCAGCACCGAGGCGGGCGGCCTGAGCATCGGCATTTTGGGCAGTGCCGTGAACATGATCTATCCGCAGGAAAACACTGCCCTCGCCAGCAAGCTCACGCTGATTTCCGAGTATCCGCTGGGTACTGGGCCTGCCACGCACCATTTCCCCATCAGAAACAGATTGATCGCGGCGCTGAGTGCGGCCACGTTGGTCGTAGAAGGCGAGTGGAAGTCGGGGTCACTGATTACGGCCACGCACGCGCTGGAATGTGGCCGCACCGTGTTCGCCGTGCCGGGACTGGCAGGCGATCCCCGCGCCGCTGGCCCACACCGCCTGATTCGTGACGGAGCCGTGCTGACCGAGAACGTGCAGGACATCCTGAACGAGATGGGCTGGGGGCAAGCCCGCACCGCGCCCTTGCCCGACTTGCCACCCGATCAGGCCCGCGTACTGGCCGCGCTCAACGCACCTTCTACCTTGGATGATTTGCAAGCCCGCACGGGTTTGGGCCTCCCTGAATTGCAAACCGCGCTGGTGATGCTGCAACTGCAAGGACTGGCCGAAGAAGTGGGGGGAAGATGGGTCAGGCGGTAAGAGCAGGCCGTTATTCGTGCTGTGGCCCGTAGTCCTTTTCCACATCCACACGCGGCGGGCCGGGGAGAGTCACGCCTTCTTGGGCGGGGTCAAGCAGAGTAGCCAACACGTCTTTCAAGCCGACAGTCAGGCCACCCGCCGCACCTTGAACTCCTACTTTTAGCGGATCGAGCGTCAGGCTCCAGCCCCCATCCGGCCAACTCACGCCCGTTTCCAGCCGTTCCCCACGCGCCAAGCTCGCGGCTTCCAGATCGTCTAGGCGCACCCGCACCCGCCCCGCCGTGAACCGAATCTTCATGGCAGGCAGTGTATGGCGCGGAGTGGAGCGCCGTGGCATTCTGCGGGTATGGCAACAACCCAGACGGTACTGGTCTTAGGCGGGACACGCTTTGTGGGGCGGCACATTGTAGAAGCACTCTTGGCGGCGGGCCATACGGTCACGGTGCTGACACGCGGCCAGTCTCCGGATGAATTGCCGGAACACGTGGAACGCTTACAGGGTGACCGTGAACGGGGCGCGGCGGGCCTGCAAGCGTTGGTGGCCCGCACGTGGGATGCCTGCGTAGATGTCAGCGGCTACACGCCCGCCGCAGTTCGGGCCAGTGCCGAGGCATTGGCGGGCAGCGTGGGGCGCTATGTCTTCGTCAGCACGGTCAGCGTGTACGCCGAACAGAATCGCCACCCTGTCCGAGAAACCGATCCGCTGTTGCCCGCCGCCCCGGAAGACCTGACCGAAGTCACGGGCGAGAGCTACGGCCCCCTCAAAGTGACCTGTGAACGGATCGTGCAGGAGGTGTTCGCAGACCGTGCCACCATTCTTCGCCCGCAGATCGTGGCTGGCCCTTTCGACCATACCGCCCGCTATCCGTACTGGCCGGATCGTGCGACGCAGGCTCGGCAGAACGGCCAGCCCATGTTGGCTCCCGGCAGCGGCTCCGATCATGTGCAGGCCATAGATGCACGGGATTTTGGACGGTTTGCCGTTCGGGTGATAGAAGACAGCACGCCCGGCATCTTCAATGTGGCTGGCCCGCGCCTGACTTGGGCCGAATTTATGACTGCCATAGGCGCACAGTCGGTGGTGTGGGTAGACGCTGCCACGCTGGAAGCTCAGGGCATCGGCTGGCGCGATTTGCCGCTGTATCTGGCCGACGACAGCGAACAGGGCGGCCTGATGGACGTAGACGCCACCCGTGCTCTCGCCGCTGGCCTCACGCTGACCGATCCGGCGACGACTGCGCGGGACACGGGGGCTTGGAGTGCAGGCCAACCAACTGAATATCTCCTGACGCCAGAGCGGGAAGCAGAAGCAGTGAAGGTCAGCCGCACCGTCTAGAAGGCAGATTCTGGTTGGTTCAGCACTCCACTTCTCTAGCCACACACGCTGCTTTCACCCGAACTGCCCACCTTACTGTTCATTCACCTGTTCGTCGGTAAGGCGGCGGGTTACAGAAATGGGGGGTGGTATGCTGGCCTGACATGGGTTGGGTCGATACGGCGACAATCCGACGCAGGACAGAAGGGGGGTGTGCTTTATTTCGCAGGAAATCTGGGCGGACGTGCTGGGGTACGTCCGCAAAAACATCTCCGAAGTCGAGTACCACACTTGGTTCGCCCCGGTCAAAAACTTGGGCGTGCAGGAAGGATCGTTGGTACTCGGCGTGCGGAACAGTTTCGCGCAGGAGTGGTTTCGCAAACACTACCTTGAGCTGTTGGAAGACGCGCTCCGCAGTCTGGGGGCACAAAATCCAGCCGTGAGTTTTCAGGTCTTGCCCGCAGTGCAAGAAGCCATGTTCATGCCGCAAGACGCGCCGCCACCGCCCGGCCCGCCCCCGCGCTCGCCTTCGCCCGCCCCCTTCGAGAACCGCAAAAGCCTGAATCCCAAGTACACTTTCGAGAACTTCGTGGTAGGGCCGAACAACAATCTGGCCCACGCTGCGGCGCTAGCGGTGGCCGAATCTCCCGGTAAAGCCTACAATCCACTCTTTATTTACGGGGATGTGGGTCTAGGCAAGACCCATTTGATGCATGCGGTGGGCCATTACATGATGGAACGCTTTCCGGGCAAGCGAATCGAATATGTTTCTACGGAAAGCTTCACCAATGATCTGATTAACGCCATTCGTGACGATAAGATGACCCTGTTCCGCAACAGATATCGTTCTGTTGATCTTCTATTGGTAGATGACATTCAGTTTTTGGCAGGCAAAGAGCGGACACAAGAAGAATTTTTTCATACGTTCAATGCCTTGTACGAAAACCACAAGCAGATCATCCTCAGTTCAGATCGGCCACCCAGAGATATCCAAACGCTGGAAGGTCGCCTCAGAAGTCGCTTCGAATGGGGTCTAATTACAGACATTCAATCGCCTGAATTCGAAACCCGTGTGGCGATTTTGAAGATGAATGCGGAGCATAATCGCATTGATATTCCCCAAGACGTGTTGGAACTTATTGCACGCCAAGTGACGAGCAACATTCGTGAATTGGAAGGCGCATTGATGCGGGTTGTGGCCTTCAGTAGCTTGAATAACGTACCGTTTTCGCGTGCGGTGGCAGCTAAGGCTTTAAGTAATGTCTTTACACCGCAAGAAGTCAAAGTAGAAATGATTGATGTACTCCGGCAAGTGGCCGCGCACTTCAACATGCCGCAGGACGTGGTACGCGGCGCTGGGCGCGTGCGGGAGGTTGTCGTGCCGCGCCAAGTCGCCATGTACCTGATTCGGGAACTCACCAGCCATTCCTTGCCCGAAATCGGCCAGTTTTTTGGGCGCGATCACTCCACCGTGATGCATGCCGTGAGCAAAGTGACGGAGCAAATGGGCAAAGATACTGAACTGACCGCCTCGGTTTCGAGCCTGCGGAGGCGAATGCAAGGCTTGGATGAGGAAGAAAATGAGGCATAATCAGGCAGTTGTTTTACGCACAGGTCTGAATAAGTTCCACCCAGCGTTCCAAAACCGTGTGCGGAGTTTCACAAGCTGTGGATAACCCTGTGGATAACCTGTGGATAAGTGCCATTTTCCTGTGGATAAAATTGTGGATAACCTTGGGTCAATTGAGGCCTGTGGATAAGTGCCATTTTTATCCACAGGTTATCCACAGGCAAGTGCCACTTATCCACAATTTCGTCCACAGGGCAAACCTGCGCCTAGCGCCCGCCTAAGCTACTTATCCACAGTTTCCACAGGCCCTATTACTACTACTACTATCTTTTAATTTATATAAAGACAGATAAAAGATAGGAACCCAGCCATGAGGGAGCAAGCCAGATTCTCTCCCCTTTCCATTCCTGCCCAGAGGTCACCCAACATGAGAGCGCATGTCACCAAAAAAATCTTGAGCGAAGGTCTAGGACTTCTTGAGCGTGTGATCCCCAGCCGCAGCAGCAACCCCCTGCTCACTTCATTGAAAGTCGAAGCCACAGAAGCGGGCCTGACCCTCAGCGGCACGAATCTGGAAATCGACCTGTCCTGCTTCGTGCCAGCAGAAGTTCAAAATCCGCAAAACTTTGTCATTCCAGCCCACTTGTTCGCCCAGATCGTCCGCAGCTTGGGCGGCGAACTCGTGGAACTGGAATTGACGGGGAATGAGCTTGCTGTGCGTGCTGGCGGCTCAAATTTTAAATTGCAAACCGGGGATTTTGAAGCTTACCCGCCCTTGTCGTTCCCCACGCAAGCCGACGTGAGTCTGGACGCCGGGGAACTGTCGCGGGCTTTTGGTAGCGTGCGTTATGCCGCCAGCAACGAGGCTTTTCAAGCCGTCTTCCGGGGAATCAAGTTGGAACACCGGGGCGAAACAGCGCGGGTGGTGGCGTCTGACGGCTACCGCGTGGCCATTCGGGACTTTCCGGCCAGCGGCGACGGCAAAAATCTGATCGTGCCTGCCCGCAGCGCCGATGAGCTGATTCGCGTGCTGAAGGACGGCGAGGCCCGGTTTACCTACGGCGAAGGCATGCTGACCGTGACCACAGACCGCGTCCGTATGAACCTGAAACTGCTTGACGGCGACTTCCCCGACTACGAGCGGGTGATCCCCAAAGACATCCGCTTGCAGGTCACGCTGCCTGCCACCGCACTCAAGGACGCTGTGAACCGCGTGGCTGTGCTGGCCGACAAAAACGCCAACAACCGAGTCGAGTTTCAAGTCTCTCAAGGCAAGCTCCTTCTGGCTGCCGAGGGCGACTATGGGCGTGCCCAAGACACGCTGGACGTGGTGCAGGGCGGCACCGAACCCGCCATGAGCTTGGCATTCAACGCGAGGCACGTGCTTGACGCCCTCGGCCCAATCGAGGGCGACGCCGAACTTTTGTTCAGCGGCTCCACAAGCCCCGCTATCTTCCGTGCAAGCGGCGGAGGCGGCTACATGGCAGTCATGGTCACGCTGCGCGTCTGAGGGGCCAGTGAGAGGCGGCACGGGCATCTGCTGAGGCTGCCCTTCGACTCAGATTCTGTTCGCTGAGATAGTTCCCGACTAGTTTCACTGAATGCCAATACGGGTGACCACGTTAGACCGGGTGCATCCACACCTGACACGGGGCGCTTATAGTGTTCTAAGTACACCTAGCGCCCCACCGATTTTGGACTGCGGCGGGATGCGGTTGAATTCAGATTCGAGACCAAGAAACACCCGGAGGAACGCATGAACATCGAAAAAGTGATGGCCCGTGAAGTGCTGGATTCGCGTGGGAACCCCACCGTAGAAGCCGAAGTTCATCTCGACAGCGGGTATGTGGGCCGCGCCATCGTGCCCAGCGGAGCCAGCACCGGCACGCATGAGGCGCTCGAACTCCGCGACGGCGGCAGCCGCTACGGGGGCAAAGGCGTACAAAAAGCCGTGCAGAACGTGAACGAGGCTCTGGGGCCAGTCGTTGTAGGCCTCGACGCCAGCGATCAGGCCGCCATCGACGCCGCCATGCTCGACCTCGACGGCACGCCTAACAAGGGCCGCTTGGGGGGCAACGCGGTGTTGGCCGTCAGCCTCGCCACCGCCCGCGCCGCCGCCGCCGAACTTGATATTCCGCTGTACCGCTACCTCGGCGGCAGCAACGCCAAGACGCTGCCTGTGCCCATGATGAACCTGATCAACGGCGGTGCACACGCCGACAACTCCGTGGATTTTCAGGAATTCATGGTCATGCCTGTGGGTGCGCCGTCCTTCCGTGAGGCGCTGCGCTACGGCACGGAAACCTTCCACTCGCTGAAGAAAGTGCTGAGCGCACGCGGCTACAACACCAACGTCGGCGATGAGGGCGGCTTTGCCCCCGACCTCAAGAGCAACGAAGAAGCCCTCAGCGTGCTCCTCGAAGCCATCGAGAAGGCGGGCTACGAACCCGGCAAAGACATCGTCATCGCGCTCGATCCTGCCGTGACCGAGTTGTACAAAGACGGCAATTACCACCTCGAAAGTGAAGGCCGCGTGCTGTCTACCGCCGAAATGGTGGATTTCTGGGCCGATTGGGCCGCCCGCTACCCCATTTTGTCTATCGAAGACGGCCTCGCCGAAGACGATTGGGATGGCTGGCGCTTGCTGACCCAGAAGATCGGCGACAAGGTGCAACTCGTGGGCGACGACCTGTTCGTGACCAACCCCGAACGCCTCCAGCGCGGCATCGATACGGGTGTAGGCAACGCCATTCTGGTGAAAGTGAACCAGATCGGCAGCCTGACCGAGTCCATGGACGCCATCGAACTTGCCAAGCGCAACCGCTACGGCACCATCATCAGCCACCGCAGCGGCGAATCCGAAGACGCGTTTATCGCTGATTTGGCGGTCGCCACCAACGCCGGACAGATCAAGACCGGGAGCGCCAGCCGCTCTGACCGCATCGCCAAATACAACCAACTGCTGCGTATCGAAGACGGTTTGGGTGACCGCGCCGTGTTCCTCGGGCGCAAAGCCCTGCGCTAAAGCTTGCGCTGGCCCAAAGCAGGTGGGCGGCGGGGCCATGACCCTTGCCGCCCATCTGTTCAGAACAGTTTGGAATCCTTTCCAGCAGCACTGTCAGCAGCGACCCAACCAGAGCAGCCTCTCCCGCACAAAGCAGGTAACCCACATGAAGCATTTTGACCGCGCTACCAAAATTGTTGCCACCATCGGCCCCGCCAGCCGCAGCCCCGAGGTCTTGGGTCGCATGATCGACGCGGGCCTGAACGTGGTTCGTATGAATTTCAGTCACGGCGATCCCGATGACCACCGCCAGACTTTCGAGATGGTTCGTAAGTTGGCCGCCGAAAAAGAAGTGAGCATCGGTATCTTGCAAGATTTGCAGGGGCCGAAGATTCGCGTGGCCCGTTTTGCGGAAGGTGCGGTCACGCTGGTCAAGGGCCAGAAATTC
Source organism: Deinococcus puniceus (assembly GCF_001644565.1). Classification (NCBI taxonomy): domain Bacteria; kingdom Thermotogati; phylum Deinococcota; class Deinococci; order Deinococcales; family Deinococcaceae; genus Deinococcus; species Deinococcus puniceus. The sequence continues at coordinate 96,429 of NZ_CP011387.1, forward strand.
ATCATCACGATGGATGACGATGTGGAAGGCAACGCCGAGCGCGTGGGCACCACCTACAAGGGCTTGGCCCAGGACGTGCACCCCGGTATGGCCCTGCTGCTCGACGACGGCAACATGGCCCTGCGTGTGGACGGCGTGCGTGGCAACGATGTGCAAACTACGGTGGTCGTGGGCGGCGTCCTGAAAAACAACAAGGGCATCAACGTGCCTGAAGCCGACCTGTCTGTGCCCGCTCTGTCTGATAAAGACGTGCAGGACATGGAATTTGGCGCACAACTCGGCGTAGATTGGGTAGCCCTCTCCTTCGTTCGCAGCCGCGACGATCTGCTCTTGGCCCGCCACTACCTGTCACGCTTTGGCAGCCGCGCCAAGCTGATGGCCAAAATCGAGAAGCCGCAAGCCGTAGACCGCTTCGAGGACATCCTCAAAGAGGTGGACGGCATCATGGTGGCACGCGGCGATCTGGGCGTAGAAATGCGTGCAGAACAGGTGCCCACCATCCAGAAGCGCATTATCCGGATGTGCCGTGAAGCAGGCAAGCCCGTGATTACGGCCACCCAAATGCTGGAAAGCATGATCAGCCTGCCGCGCCCCACCCGCGCCGAGGCGTCGGACGTGGCCAACGCCATCTACGACGGCACCGACGCCGTGATGCTGTCGGCAGAGTCGGCGGCGGGGCAGTATCCGGTGGAGTCGGTAGCGATGATGGACAGAATCGCCCGTGAAGCCGAAGGCAGCGAGCATTACCAGATGTTGCAGCGTCAATTGGTGGTCGACACCGAACTGGCGCAGGATTCTATCGCTTACGCGGCCTGTACCATCGGTGAGAAGCTGGACTCGCCCGCCATCGTGACCTTTACCAGCACGGGCGGCGCGGCGGCCCGCATTGCCAAGAACCGGCCCCCACTGGCGATTCTGGCCCTCACGCCCAACATCCAGACGCGTGACCAGTTGGCGCTGTCTTGGGGCGTCGTGCCTATGCTCAGCGAAGACCCCCGCGACACCGACGACATGGTTCGCATTGCCAATGACGAACTAAAAAAGAGCGGGCTGGCCGATGTGGGAGACCGCTACGTGATCACGGCGGGCGTGCCCTTCGGCGTGCGCGGCACCACCAACATGCTGCGCGTTGAGCGGTTGCGCGAAGAGGACATGAGCGACAGGGTCTAATCCTCAGCTCGCCCTGACCGTCCCCGTTGCCAAGTGTGATGGGGCGGTCAGGCTTTTATCCACAGGGACGCGGTTTATCCACACGCTCCCTGTGGATAACTCTTGGGTACGAGTCGAGGTTTTTGCACTCCAGCACGTTATCCACAGCCTGCGGAGGTTGTCCACACCTTCCTGTGCATAACTTTGCCCCTACAGCGCCAAATCCAGCCAGTTGGGGGGAGAGGCCAGAAGGCGCTGTGAGGCCCATGAAGGCCCCGTGAAGATTGTTCTGGCCTAAGTCTCAGCAATGACCCTCGCAAAGCGGTCTTTGCCCTTCTGGATAACCGCGCCGCCCTCCGGAAGCTCGATGCTGGCCTGCGCTTCGGCCACCGTTTCGCCGTTCAGCTTGAGGCCCCGGTTCCCAATCAGTTTGCGGGCCGCGCCGTTGCTGGGTTCCAGTCCGGCCAGCACCACCAAACGGGCGAGGCTGTAGCGTCCTTCGGCGTTGCGCTCGGTGGCGGGAATGGGCACAGTGGGAATGTTTTCAGGAATGCCGCCTTTGGCAACGGATTTAAACCGTTCTTCGGCGGCCTCTAGGTCTGCGCCGGGGTGCAGCGACGCCACTACTTCGCGGGCGAGTTCGCGGTGTGCGGCTACCGGATGCCCCGCCAGCAACTCCGCTACGCGTTCGGCGCTCAAATCCGTCAGCAGCGTGAAGTAGTTGTTCAGCAGCGGATCAGGCACTTTCATCAGTTTGGCGAACATCCGGTGCGCTTCGTCGGTCAGGCCGATGTAATTGTCCAGACTCTTCGACATTTTTTCGGTGCCGTCCAGCCCCACCAGCAGTGGCAGCGTCATCACGACTTGCGGTTCCTGCGCGTAATCGCGTTGCAGGGCGCGGCCCACGAGGTTATTGAACAATTGATCGGTGCCTCCCAATTCCACGTCAGCCACCAGCGCCACCGAATCGTAGCCCTGCGTCAGCGGGTACAAGAGTTCGTGCATCTGAATGGGCGTGCCGGAATTGAGGCGCTTGGTGAAGTCGTCGCGCTCCAGAATGCGGGCCACGGTGTAGCGGCTGGCGAGCCGGATCACGTCGGCGTAGCCCATCGGCTCCAGCCACTCGCCGTTGTAGCGGATTTCCAGTACCTCTGGATCGTCGCGCAGAATCAGCTTGCACTGCTCTAGGTAACTCCCTGCGTTGGCGCGGGTTTCCTCCAGCGTCAGCGGCGGGCGGGTCTTGGATTTGCCGCTGGGATCACCGATCATGGCCGTAAAATCACCGATCAGCATGATGACTTTGTGGCCCAAATCCTGAAACTGGCGCATTTTGCGGAGAATGACGGCATGGCCCAAATGCAGATCGGGGCGAGTCGGATCGGCCCCTAGTTTGACGCGCAACGGGCGGCCTTCTGCCTGCGCCTGCGTCAGCTTGCGCCGCAAATCGTCTTCCGAAACGAGGTCGACGACGCCGCGTTTCAGCAGGGCAAGTTGTTCGTCTACGGGCAAGTTTCTTTGAATGTCGGTCATGGGAACTCCTTCCAGCTCAGAGAGGCAAAAAAAGGCGGCGTGCCCTGTATCGCACGCCGCCTGCCGGAACCGTTCTGCCTTCGCTTACGCCAGACGCCCCGACTTGCGGCGGGGTGAATACGGCGGGCGCGGGAACGTCATAGACGCAGGGTAGCACAGCCTCGGCAGCACGCCTTTGCAGCACAGCCTCGCCACGTCCCGCTTCTCTGGAACACGCTCAAAAACGGCGCAGCCCCCGCCGGAAACAGGCGGGGGGCGCGGGTTAAGACTGAAGTTGGGTCAGGCGTCGCCTCATTGGTATCTGGGGAAAACGGTGATCCCTCCGGGTTGGGGAACAAGTGCACCGATGGCACTTCCATTCCGGTAACAGCATAATATGATACAGACAGAATCTTGTCAACAGATATGTGAATATATTCTTAGTCACAAATACACCAGACAGCCTGAGAGTCTGCTGAGAGCGGTAGGCTGAGGTATATGCCAACGCATACTCGGCACCTAGGCCAAGTGGCGTATTCCCCTAGTTGGCCTTCTGGTCTTCTCCGGTGCAGGATGTCGCTATGTCGGAATCACACGGCTTGCCCTCCCACACGCCATTCACACTACGCCCCTTCCAGAATGCCGATGCCGAGGCGGTGGCTCAACTCGTGACGGACAGTGTGCGCGGGCATTGGAGCTACAACGCCGAACAGTTTCAGGAAGACGTGCAGCCAGACCGTTTGCGGTGGGTGGCCGAGCAGGGGGGGCGCGTGGTGGCAATGGCCCGCCTCGCCCCGTTCGGTTCCGGTGCGCCCGACGCCCTGCGCCTAGATTTGGCAGGTGACGGCGCGGCATTCACGCCGCTGTATCTGGCCTTGCTGGGCCGCCTGCCCGCCGGATTCACGCGCCTGCTGGGCGTGACCCGCGAAGATTGGCCCGAACAAATGGGCTTTTTTGGGGCGGCAGGATTCCGCAACGCTTGGCAATCGTGGGGCGCACATCTGGACTTGGCAGGTTTTGAATTTCTCCCCTATCAGCCGCTAGAGGAACGCCTGTTTTTGGACGGCTACGAGGTGGAACGCTTGGAGCAAGATGCAGAGGACTCCGACTGGGCCGCACTGCATACTCTCTATGAACAGGGCAGCGCCGACGCCCCGCGTAACCCCACCACTACGCCGGACGTACTGAACGCCGCCGAACTGCGCGACATGGTGCGCCGTGAAGAAGTGGCCTTCGTGGTGCGTTGGCGTGGGCAAATTGTGGCCAGCACCCGCCTAACGCCACGCGGTACGGAGGTAGAAACTGAACACACCGTCACTCATGCTGCCCACCGTTCACGCGGCCTCGCCACCTTGGTCAAGGCCCGCGCCCTCGCTTGGGCCAAAGCCGAGGGGTTTTTGGCGGCTGGCACGGGGGGCACAGTGCTGAACCTGCCCATGTTGCGCGTCAATGCCCGCCTCGGCTACGTGCCGGAACCGATGTGGGTGACTTGGGAGCGGGGATTAGTGGGGCTGGTCTAAGGGTCAAGGGTCTAAAAACTGCTAAAAAGACTGGTTGACTGGCTCCTATACACTACTTTCCCGTACTCTGCCCCGCTGAAGGTCAGGCCGTGTGCGGGCACGTTTGCGCCTGCGCGGGCGCGTTCGCCGCCGCTAAGAATGTCGGCGGTTTGGGCAGGACTGAGTTGGCCTTGTCCCGCCAGCAGCAGCGTGCCCACCAAACCGCGCACCATATGGCGCAGAAAACTTTCGCCCTGTACGTGTATTTCCCAAAGCTCACTTGTTCTCCTGACTTCCAACTCTCGCAGTTCGCGCACGGTATGGCGGTCTTCACGGGTGGCGAAGGCGGCAAAATCGTGGGTGCCGATCAGGGCGGCGGCGGCGGCGTTCATGGCTTCTGCGTTCAGTGGCGCGGACACGTGCAGGGCGCGGTCTGCCCACATCGGGTGGCGTTGCGGGGCCGTCCAGAGGCGGTAAATGTAGGCGCGGCCCGTGCAGCGAAAGCGGGCATGAAAGTTGGCCGGAGCAGGTGCGGCGTCCAGCACGGCCAGATCAGAGGGAAGGTGGGCATTCAGCGCGCGGGCCAATCGTTGCGGGGCAAGGCGAAAGCTGTCTGGCACGTCTATATGCACGGGCATGGCGTCGGCATGAACCCCGGCATCGGTGCGCCCCGCCGCCACCGGACGCGCCGACTCGCCCGCGCCCAGCCGCGCAAAAGCCTCGTGCAAGGTGTCCTGCACCGTGCGGGTCTGGGGCTGAGACTGCCAACCCGCGAACTCTGCGCCGTGATAGGCCACCGTGAGGCGCAGACGGATGAATCCGGCGGGCGGGGCAAACAGGGGGGCGTCGGGCAAGACAGCATCGGCGGACACTGCAACAGGCTAGCCGATAGAGGCGTGCGGGGAAACGGCTCTCAGCTTATTTGGCCGCCAGATGGGTATCCTGTGGCTTGTGAGCCTTCTCAACCAAGTTTCGCGGGCACTTTGTCTGCCCATCGTGGCCGCGCTGATGCTGGGAAGCGCGTCGTCGGCTGCCACCTACCGTATCAAGCCGGGCGATACGCTGTCGGGCATCGCGGTGCGGGCGGGCGTGACGGTGGCGCAGTTGCGGGCGGCCAACCCAGCCCTGCGCGACGCCAATTCGGTGCAGGCGGGCCGGGTGCTGACCCTGCCGGGGCGCGTGCTGCCTGCCACCCGATACCGCGTCAAGGCGGGCGAGAATCTGACGGTCATTGCCCAGCGGGTAGGCCTGACCCTGACACAGTTGGTGCGGGCCAATCCCAAATATGCAGGCGGAAAACCTGTGTGGGTGGGCGCGATTATTCAGATTCCGGCCCGCACGGTGGCCGCACGCACGGGCACGGCTGCCACGGTGCGCCCCGCCGCCATCCGGGTCAATCCTGTGTCTCCGGCGTCATCGGGTGCGTGGCTGTGGCCGGTGGCCGGATACCGCACCGTCAGCAGCGATTACGGTTCCCGCGTGCTGGACGGCGTGCGCGAGATGCACTACGGCATAGACATCGTGGCCCCCACCGGAACGCTGGTGCGGGCGGCCCGCAGCGGACGGGTGCTGGAATCCCGGCCCGATTTTGACCGGGGCTGGGGCTGGACAGTGGTGCTGGAGCATCCGGACGGCTGGATCACCCGCTACGCCCACCTGAGCGCCAATCTGGCCAGACAGGGTGAAGTGGTGACTCGGGGGCAGCCGATTGGCCGGGTAGGCAACACAGGCCGCTCCACAGGGCCGCACCTGCACTTCGGAACCTACTTGCGCTGGAGTCCACGCGATCCCCTGAGTCTGTACTGATCGCTTAATCGGCTCCACCAGAGCGTGACATCTTTTCCTCGACTCTCGACCCTTCGACGCTTTTTCCCGCTCTCAGATGTAATCCGTATCCATCCTTCTCTTGAAGAGGCTTTGCTTGGCCTGCTTGGTTGTCTGCTGCTCTACAAAATGCTGATCGGTGAGGCGGTGCAGCGTCCGGCGTTCGGCCACCCAGCCGGTATGCGGCAGATGCGGCAAAAACAGCCCCGGCGCGGCGGCCACTGCGCTGGGCCGCTGTACATCTAGCGCCACAGGCACCAGCAGCGTGTAGGTCGGAGAGCGTCTGGGGCCGCCCACGCGCACGGCGTCCGGGCCAAAGTGCGTGCGGAGTTCGGCCAGAGCCTGCCGGAACAGGGCCAACGCCAGTTTGGGCGGCAGATCGGGAAACAGATCGAGTTCGGCCTGCGTGCGGGTCACCTCGCCCTGCAAGGTCAGGTAGGCGATGAGGAGCGAGGTTTCGGGCCAGCGCAGGGGAACGGGCTGCCCGCTCCGGCGCAACGTGGCCTGTCCCAGCGTGTCCAGCGTCCAGCCTGCAGAGGCCTCTGCAGGCGCTGACCCCCGCCGATTTGCCGCTCCGTAAGCCAGCTCTGCCCAACCGCTCAGGTCAGGCTCCAGCGCCGCCAACTGCATCAGCGTGGTCAGTTCTGCAAGGTCAGGGGCCAGCTGCCACGGAGCGGTCAGTTCCAACAGAGCGGGCAGGGCTTCCCGTAGGCCGCTCAGGGCTTCTGGCACGCGGTTCTGGCGGTACAACAGGTCGGCGCGGTGCAGGCCGACCCTCACCCTCAGCGGGGGCGGCAAACTGTCGGGGTCGCTGAGGGCCGCGTCTAGGTCGCGCAGGGCGGGGGGGTCGTGGTGCTGGCGGCGCAGCAGAATGCCCCGGCAGGCCCAGTCACGCGGCCCAGTGGCGCGGGGAAACAGAGGATAGGCGTGCATGGCGGCCAGAGCGGCGCGGTGTGCGCCCAGTACACTCAGGCGTTCGGCCAGAGCAAAAGCACAGCTGCGGCGCAGATCCACCCGCTCTACGGCCTCTAGAGCCTCGGCCAGTTCAGAGAGTGTGCCCACCGTGGCGTGACGGTGCAGCGCGGCCAACGCCTTGAGTGCCCGCGCATCGGGGCCGGGTGCGTCGGGCGTCGGCGTTTGCCGGTGCTGTTGCGCGGGCCTGTCGGCACTACCGGCTTCAGAAGTCACACTACCGCTTTCAGAAGTGAGCAGTGCAGTCAGCGCCCATTCCGCTGTCCAAACTTCGGCCCAGACCTCGGCTGGAAGCGCGGCGTCTGTGTCTCCCTGTGCGGTGTCGCCGGGTGCCGTGTCGCTCTGAGCGGTGTTGCCCGGTGCAGTCAGAGCCGCCTGAAGTGCCCGCGCTGCCTGCGCCGCCTCGCCCGCCTCACGCAGGCCCCGCGCCAACGCCAGCCACAGATGCGGGGCCAACGGTGAAGGACTGGTAGAGGCGTCCTGCACGCACTGAAAGGCCCGCTGCCAGTTGTTCTGCTGGGGCCGGGTCGCAGCTTCACGCAAGGCGGCCCAGGCCCGCGCACAGGCCAAGGCCGCTTCCGCACTTGCATCGCCGCCCAAGCTCTGCTGGGTCAGGTGAGAGAGCGCCGCCGCCTCATGTCTCTCGGCAGAATCCCCTAAGCCTAAGAGCGCGTACATGTGCCCCAAGGTGGCCCGCGCCCAAGGATCGCCGCCCGCGTTGGCCCGCGCCATCGGCCAGAGTGCCTGCTGGATGCGGCCCGTTCCCAGCAATCTGAGGGCCTGTACACGCCAGTCGGACGCCCACTGAATCACCGCAGGCGACACAGGAACATCGTCGAACTCAGTGGGAGAGGGAGAGAGAGACACGGTATGAACCGTAGCCTAGCGCGTCTGGAGAACAAAGAGAGCCGTTATTGACAGGTCAGCCCCCAACTGGGTGAGGCCCGCTGGAGCCAGTAGCCTAGGTCTATGCCTGCCGCCCAGTCCGTTGCCACTCCGCCCGTTCAGGTGCAGTACGTGGAGGCCCGCGACAACGGCGACGGCCTGACCAGTGCCGCCCTCAGCGCCCACCTGAACCTGTTGCAGACCCAGCCCGGTTTCGTGGGGGCCGAATTGCTGGTGAGTCCCGCCCAACCGGGATTGCTGCTGATCGCCAGCCGGTGGGCCTGCCCCGCGCCCCAGCTCGCGCTGCCTGCCGGGGCCAAATCGTGGGTCTTCGAGGTGCAGGAATCGCGGGGTGCTGTGAGTGGTGAATGGGAAGGGCGTGGTGGCCGGTAGCTTTTTGCTTTTCCCACACTCCAGGTTCCACCCCCGTCCTCAGTTGTGCGTCATCTCCAGCGGGATCACCCACGCTGTAAATTCTTCGTCGGTGACGTAGCCTAAGGCCAACGCTGCTTCGCGCAGGCTGCTGCCTTCCTTATGCGCTTTTTTGGCAATGGCGGCGGCCTTGTCGTACCCGATGTGCTTGTTCAGCGCCGTCACCTGCATCAGGTTGATGCTGAGGTTCTCCTCGATTTTGGCAAGGTTGGGCTCTATGCCCACCGCGCAGTTGTCGTTGAAGGCGAGACTGGCATCCGAAATCAGGCGAATGCTTTCCAGCACGGCGTGAACCATCACGGGCTTGAACACATTCAGCTGGAAGTTACCCTGACTGCCCGCGAAAGCAACGGTGGCGTCGTTACCGAACACGCGGGTCGCCACCATCGTCAGCGCCTCGCTCTGGGTGGGGTTCACCTTACCCGGCATGATGCTGGAGCCGGGTTCATTTTCGGGAATCACGATCTCACCGATGCCGTTGCGGGGGCCACTGGCGAGCCAGCGCACGTCGTTCGCCATTTTCATCAGTGCGCCTGCTAGCGTCCGCAAGGCTGCCGAGGTCTGCACCAATGCGTCGTGGGCGCTCAGGGCCGCGAATTTGTTTTCTGCCGAGCGGAAGGGAAAGCCCGTTTCAGCCTCGTACTTTTGCGCCGCCAGATCACCGAATTTGGGGTGTGCGTTCAGGCCCGTGCCGACTGCCGTGCCGCCGATGGCGAGGTCATACAATCCCGCTTCGGCGTGCTTCACTTCGGCTAGGGCGTAGTCCAGTTGCGCCACCCAGCCGCCGATTTCTTGACCCAGCGTGATGGGCGTGGCGTCTTGCAGGTGCGTTCGCCCCACTTTCACCAGTCCGGCGTGCTGCTCGGCTTTGGCGTGCAAGGTGTCGCGCAATTTACCCACGCTGCCGTACAGGCGGTGGTTCAATTCCAGCACCACGGCAATATGCATGGCAGTCGGAAACGTGTCGTTGCTGCTCTGGCCCCGGTTCACGTGGTCGTTGGGATGCACGGGCGCTTTGCTGCCCAGCACGCCGCCCGCCAGTTCTATGGCGCGGTTGGAAATCACTTCGTTGGCGTTCATGTTGCTCTGCGTGCCGCTTCCGGTCTGAAACACCACCAGCGGAAAATGGCTGTCCAGCGTGCCCGCGATCACTTCGTCGGCGGCCCGCACGATCAGGTCAGCCACATCCTGCGGCAATTCGCCTAGGTCGGCATTGGCCTGCGCCGCGCCCTTTTTCAAAATCCCAAGTGCTTGAATAACGGGGCGGCCCCACACGAAGGTATCGCGCCCAATCGGGAAATTGTGAATGCTGCGCTCGGTCTGTGCGCCCCAATACCGGTCAGAGGCGACTTCCAGCTTGCCCATCGTATCGGACTCGGTGCGGGTTGCAGGTTGGCGGGTATCGGTCATGCGCTTAGTTTAACGGTGAGCGGCAAAGGGTGGGCGGAACATAGTTGCCGTTCTTAGACCCTCAGACTCTTGACCCTTAGACGCCCTTCACGCCCCTAGCCAAGCCTCTCTTACGGTCTCCTCTCCCCTCCCCTGCCAGAATGGGCGGCATGAGTGGTCTGATAAAAAATTGCGATGAGTCGAAGACGAATCCGACTTGCAAAGCTGCGCAGCAGAGCAGAGCGAGTGGCAAAAAGTACGGGCTGGCGGCGTTTGCTGAACATCCGGTGTCGTTGCAGATGTTCGGGAATCAGAGCGAGTCCGTATGATTGATGTGGCAATCGTGGGCGCTGGCCCGGTGGGACTCGCGGCGGCTATCGCCTGCAAACGGGCGGGCCTGAGTTACGTGGTGCTGGAGAAAGGCTGTGTGGTCAACGCCATTTTCGAATACCCCACCTATATGACGTTTTTTACCACTGCCCCCGAACTGGAAATCGGCAACCATCCGATGGTGACGGGTCATGACAAGCCGGATCGCCGCGACGCGCTGATGTATTACCGCCTCGTGACGCAGCGCGAAGAATTGAACGTGGAACAGTACACCACTGTGACCGAGATTCACGCGGCTCCGGCGGGCTTCACGCTGGAAATAGAGGCGCGGGACGGCACCCCCGGCGTGGTGGAAGCGCGGCGCGTGATCGTGGCCACAGGCTACTACGACAATCCCCTGCACCTCGGCATTCCCGGCGAGGACGGCGACAACGTCTCGCACTACTACACCGAGGCGCACCCGTTTATGGGCCTGAACGTGACCGTGATCGGGGCGGGCAACAGCGCCGCCGACGCCGCCCTTGACCTGTGGCGCGGTGGGGCCAAGGTGACGATGGTGGTGCGTGCGCCCGAACTCAAATCCACCATCAAATACTGGGTGCGCCCTGATTTGGAAAACCGGATTAAAGAAGGCAGCATCGCCGCGCACTTCAATTCGCGGGTCACGGAAATCCTGCCCGACATGGCGCGAATCGAGCGGGCCGACGGCAGCACCTTCGATCTACCCACGCACTTCACCTTTGCCCTGACCGGCTACCGCCCTGATCTCAGCTTCCTAGACGGTCTGAATTTGGCGCAGCAGCCGGACGAATGCTTGGTTCTCAGCGAGAGTTATGAAAGCAGCGTGCCGGGTCTGTTCGTGGTGGGCAGCGCGGGATTCGCGGGCAAGACCAATCAGGTCTTCATCGAAAATGGGCGGCATCACGCCATCGCAGCGGTAGCCGAAATCGGGCGGCAACTGGAACACTCGGCGCTGATAGGCCGCTGAACGGCTCCACGGCACCCCCATCAGTACGTTCACGAGCTTCACAATTCAGTCTGGGGCGCGTGAAATACTGCCGGACATGAAGGGTCAACTGAGGCGTGTGGGCAAGTGGACTGTGCTGGTCAGTGCAGTTTTGGGCGGGACACTGTTGGGCGGCGCGGGCGCGCAGACAGAAACGCCCCCCGCTGCCCCCGCGCCCATCGTGGTTCCGGTGTTGCCCTTGCCCCCGGTGCCCCCCACCGTCACACCTCCTGCGCCTGTACTGCCCGCCCCTGTGCCTCCACCGACACCGCCTGCAGAACCCATCCCGCCTGTAGAAGTTCCCCCGGAAGTCGTGCCACCCGCGCCGCCCCTAGAGCCGACGCCGGAGCCTGTGCCCACACCGCCCACTGAACCTGCTCCCCAGCCCGCCCCCACGCCGCCCGCACCCAGCGTGAAGGTCACGCCTCCCCGCACCGCGCCGCTTCTGATCACGGTGCGTGCCGAGTGGCCTGCGCTGGTGGACGGCAAAAAAACCACCTTGCCCTTCACCCGCACTCTCACCATTTCCAGTGCGCGGGTCAACGAATTGCGGGCACGTGGCGGCAGCATCAGCGCTTCATTAGAGGCCGATCTGAAGAAGTTTGTGGCCGAGTTGCCTTCCAAACCCGAAAATGCCCGTTTCGAGCAACTCTGGGACGGCTGGTCTATCGTGCAGCGCAACGGCTTGATCATCAACATGGACAAGACCCGCGCCAGTATCGAAGCCGTGCTGAAGAACCCCAAAGGCGTGCAGGCCAGCGTCATCGTGTCTGGGCAAGTGGCCCCGGAGCGCACCCTGAATTTCTTCGCCTCACGCGGCATCACGCAGCACCTCGGCACGGGCGAAACCAGTTATTACGGCAGCAGTCCGGCCCGCGTCACCAATATTCATGTGGCGGCGTCCCGTTTCAAAGACCGCTTGTTCGAGGGCAAGTCCTTTTCGTTTAATCAGGCTGTTGGGCCGATCAGTACTCAAACGGGCTTTGTGACCGGGCTGGTCATCGCGGGTGAGCGCACTGTGGACGGCGTGGGCGGCGGCGTCTGTCAGGTCAGCACCACCGTCTTCCGTACCCTCTACGGCGCGGGCCTGACGGCCACCCAGCGCCAAAACCACTCGTATCAGGTGCGCTACTACGATCCTTCGGGCCTCGATGCGGCGGTGTACCAGCCCACGCTTGACCTGAAATTTGCCAACGATACGGGCGGCGCACTGTGGTTCCAGACCGACTGGAACGACGAAGAGGCCCGCCTCAGCATCGCCGTGTTCGGTAAGGCCCGCGACTACACCGTAGAGGTGGGCACGCCCCGCACGCTCAATACCCGTGCCTCGCCCGCAGACCGCCTGATTTCGGACGCCAGTTTGCCTGCCGGACAGCGCAAGCAAGTCGAGTGGGCCGCTCCCGGAGCCACCATCGAAGTCACCCGTAAATTCGTGCGGAACGGGCAAGCCTTCAAGCAAGATATTTTGCGGAGCGTGTACCGCCCGTGGCCCAATATTTTCTTGGTCGGCACACGTCGCTAAAGTCGGACTAGGGAAGGGAGAGGCTTTGGCGGCCTCTCCCCCACTGCTTTTCTTAGACCCTTTTACCCTAGACCCTTAGACTTACTCCTCAGCCGTGAACCCCAACAGTTCCAGAATCCGGTCAAGCTCCTCACGCGAGCCGTAATTCAGTTCCACGCGTCCCTTGTCCTCCCCCGTAATTCGCACGCGGGTTCCAGTGCGGCGGCTCAAATCCAGTTCCAACTGGCGGTAGGTGCGCGGTGGATTCACGGGAATGGGCGTATGGGCCGCAGGTTTCTCGGCTTTGACTTCCCGTTTCAAGGCTTCGGCGTCGCGCACGTTCAGGCCACGCGACACGATCTGTTCCAGCGCCCAGTCGCGGTCTTTGGCCGGTTGTGCAAGGACGGCGCGGGCGTGGCTGGCGGTGATCTCGCCGTTGTCCAGCGCCCGCAGTGCCGCGTCGCCCAGCGTCAGCAGGCGCAACGCATTAGAGACGGTGCTGCGGCCTTTGCCCACCGCCTGCGCTACACCTTCCTGATTCAGCCCGTGATCCAGCAGGGCTTGGTAGGCCCGCGCTTCTTCCAGTGGCCCCAAATCCTCGCGTTGCAGGTTCTCTACAATCGCAATTTCCAGTGCCTCGCGGTCTCCGAGGTCACGGATAATGACTGGAAGTTCGGTCAGGCCTGCGAGTTGGCTGGCCCGCCAACGCCGTTCGCCCGCCACGATCTCGAAGGCGTCGCCACGTGGACGCACCAACAGCGGTTGCAGCACACCCTTTTCACGGATGCTCTGAGCCAGTTCTGCCAAGCCCTCGGCGGCAAACACTTGCCGGGGCTGATAGGCCGCCTGCACGATTCGGTCTAATCGCAGGGTTTGGATGCCCGTCACGCTGCCCGATTCGGCCACAGGCTTGCCCAGCAGGGCGTCTAGGCCGCGTCCGAGGCTAGATTTTTTCGACACGCTGCATCACCTCCTCGGCCAACCGTTTGTAGGCCGCTGCGCCGCTCGATAGAGGTGCAAAGGCGTTGATGGGCTTGGCGAAACTGGGCGCTTCCGACAGTTTCACATTGCGCGGAATGACTGACCAGAACACCAGTTCTCCGAAATGCTGGCGCACCATCGTCTCTACTTCCTGCGCCAAGTTGGTGCGGCCATCGAACATGGTGAGAGCCACGCCCAGCACCTTCAAGCGGGGATTGAGGCCGCCCTGAATGCGTTCTACGGTTTCCATCATTCCGGCCAAACCTTCCAGCGCGTAATACTCGGCCTGCAAGGGAATCAGCAGGGCGTCGGCGGCTGCCAGCACGTTGACCGTCAGGGGGCCAAGGCTGGGCGGCGCGTCGATCAGTACCAAGTCGTAGCCTTTCACGCTGGCCAGCAGGCGCGTCAGGGCGTCCGGGTCTTCGGCCAGTTCTACACCCGCGCCTGCTAAATCCGGTGTGGCGGGCAGCACATCCAGCCCGGCCTGATCGGTGGTGCACGTCCATTCGGCGACTCGGCCCGGTTCGCCTAGCGCCTCATACAGGCCCTCGGTGGCTCCGCGCAGGCCCAGCCCACTCGTGGCGTTGCCCTGCGGATCCATGTCCAGCAGCAGCACGCGCCGCCCACCCGCCGCGAGGTACGCGGCCAGATTGATGGCGGTGGTGGTCTTGCCCACCCCACCTTTTTGATTGACCACGCCGATGGTCTTCACTGAGGGTCCTTGAGAACGAGCATTGCCAGTGAAGATACCGTCAATTGGGTGTCAAGCGGTGTTGCCGTGATTTTTCGGCTGCTCACGTATTGCCATTCCAGAACAGGGGTTGATGGTTGGGCACACCCGGTTTCCGGGGATATTTGGCAGGAGTGGGCTTGAGCTTTTCGATCACGATCAGCGTGCGGGCGTCGCCCAAGATGGGCAGCGTAAAGGGATCAACGACTTGTACCTTGCCGCCCACTTCGCCCGATGCACGGCGGCCCGCGTTGAGTTCTTCACTGCTGATCGGGCCTTTCTGGGCCACCAGCAGGCCGTTTTCTTTAAGGAGGGGCAAAGCCAATTCCGCCAAAATGGGCAAGGCGGCCACTGCACGCACCACCACGCGGTCATAGTGTTGGCGGTGTTCGGGGTCTTGGCCCAGTTCCTCAGCGCGGCCCACCAGCGGATTTACATTGGTCAGACCCAGTGCAGCGGCGGTAGCCCGCACGAACTCGATCTTTTTGCGGGTGGAATCCACCGGAACCAACTGCAATTCCGGCTGCACGATTGCCAGTGGCAAGGCTGGAAATCCTGCGCCTGTCCCCAAATCAATGACGCGCTGAACGCCGTGCAGATAGCCGCCTTGCAAGCACGTCAGTGAATCCACGAAGTGTTTGAGGATGATGTCGGGTTCTTCCTTGAGGGCGGTGAGGTTGGTACGGGCCGAGCCTTCCAGCAGCAGCCTCAGCAATTCGGCAAAGGCGGGCAAGTGCGGCGTGAGGTCTATACCCAGCGCGTCGCCGCCCCGCAGCAGGAGGTCTTGGCCTTCGGGCGTCATGCGGTGTCCTGCGTTTCTCTTGATTGGGTTTCCAATGGTGTCGTGTTCATCAGGCCGTACCTCGTTTTCATATCTGTGTAGCGTTCAAATACATGGTCATCCAATTCGGCCATTGGCAGCGCGTCCAGCAGCGGCACCAGCTGTTCGCGCAGCACTTTGCCCCGCGCCATCCACTGGTAATACTGGCGTCCGCCGTGATCGTAGGGGCCGTACAGCCGCGAGCCGGGGCAGATTCGCAGCATGGCTTCAAACAGTTTGCGGTGGCGGGTGTGCATTCTCAGCGTGATGTGGGGCTGCTTGCCGTCGCCGCCGAAATGTCCTTCACCGATTAGGATGCCCAGCAGTAAGCCCTGATCGAAGGGCGTGGTAGGAGCGGAAGGTTCGGGGGGCTTATTCATGTTTCACCGTCAAGTTTCCCGTGAAACGTGACTCAGGTCAAGCACCATCTATTCGCCATCCAAGTTTGTTTCACCGTCAAGTTTCCCGTGAAACATTCTTATGCGGATTGACGCTTGAGATGTACTAATAGGGCGCTGATATCAGCGTGCCGCACACCAGGAACCCGTGCGGCCTGCTCCACCGTTAGCGGGCGTACCCGCCCCAGCTTCTCGCGGGCTTCGTTCGACAGGGCCGCGATGCCCGCAAAATCCACGTCCGCCAGACTCAGTTCCCGCGCCCGCCCTTCCGACTTCAGTTGCGTTTCGGCCCGCGCAATGTAGCCCGCGTACTTCACCCGGATTTCTAGGGCTTCCCGTTCGCTGGCGTCTAGCACGGGCAGAGTGAAGCCTAGAGCTTCTACATCCGGCAGCGTGAATTCTGGACGGCGCAACCACGCATCCCCGGTATGTCCTTGTACGCGCTGGCGGCCTAATTCAGCTACGGCGTCGGCCACCCGTCCGTATTTAGCAGCCACGCGCGCTCGTTCAGCGTCATTCACCAAGCCCAATTCGTGGCCCAACGGCGTCAACCGTTCGTCGGCGTTGTCCTGTCGCATCAGCAGGCGGTGTTCCACGCGGCTGGTCATCATGCGGTAGGGTTCGTCGCTGCCCTTGAACACCAGATCGTCCAGCATCACGCCCATGTAGCCGGTTTCGCGGCCAATGAACTGTTCGGGTAGGCCTTGGGCACGTCGAGCAGCAGCGGTTCCGGCCACCAAGCCCTGTGCGGCGGCTTCCTCATACCCGCTCGTGCCGTTGATCTGGCCTGCGGTAAACACTCCGGGTAACTGGCGAGACTCCAGATTCAGGGTCAATTCGGTGGAATCCACCACGTCGTATTCCACGGCGTAGGCATAGCGCTGAATCACGGCCTGTTCAAATCCAGGCAAAGTGCGTACCAGACGGTCTTGTAGGTGGGGCGGCAGCGAGGAACTGAAGCCCTGCAAATACACCTCGCTGGTTTCTATGCCGTCGGGTTCCACAAACAACAAGTGTCGGTCATGGTGGGCAAACCGCACCACTTTGTCCTCGATGCTGGGGCAGTAGCGCGGCCCTAAGCCTTCAATGTCTCCGGCGTACATGGGCGACTCGTGCAGGTTTTCCTGAATCAGACGGTGCGTTTCAGGGGTGGTGTAGGTCTGCCAAGTGGGGGAGCGCATGGCGCGTGGGCCGGGCGTGCCCGTAAAACCGCGTGGGTGGGGATCGGCGGGAATCTCCAACAGGTCTTCAAATCGCACGGCGTCGGCCCGCACACGTGGCGGCGTTCCTGTTTTGTACCGCTTCAGCACGTGCCCCGCCCGCGCCAACGGCTCCGACAGGAAGCGTGAAGGTGGCTCGCCCTGCCGCCCCTCGGGGCGCGATTGCCGTCCGTACCACGTGACCGCCCGCATAAAAGTTCCCGCTGCGATGACCACACTGCGAGCGGCCAATCTGCGTCCATCCGTCGTGATGACCCACCAACCGCCGCGCCCGTCACTTTCCAGATCGGCGGCCTCTCCACGAACTACATCTATGCCCGCGTGCCCTAAAATCACGTCCTGCGCGTGTTCGGCGTAGGCGTCACGTTCGTTCTGTACCCGCAAAGACTGCACGGCTGGCCCTTTGCTGGCGTTCAGCACGCGGGTATGAATCGCGGTGGCGTCGGCCAATTGCCCCATCAGACCGCCCAGCGCCTGTACCTCAAAAACCAGTTGACTTTTGCCGGGGCCACCCACCGCCGGGTTACAGGGCATCCGGCCAATGGTGGACGGATTGCCCACCAACAGCGCCACACGCGCATATTTGGCCGCCGCCCACGCCGCTTCCAACCCCGCGTGGCCGCCGCCGATTACGATTACGTTCCATCCCGTCTGCACGCCGCTCATCTCAGCAAAGAGTGTAGTGGGCAGGGGAGAGGATTGCGCGGCGCTGGATCACGGTCTGTCACAGTAGCTCAACGCCCCGGAGATTAAGATAGCTTCATGGACTTTGCCACGCTGCGTGCTGACCTGATCGGAACGGACACCCTGATTCGCACCCCGTTCGGGCCTCGCCGCGTGACCTATGCCGACTATGTGGCGTCTGGGCGGGCGCTGCGGAGCATAGAAGAGCGGGTGCAGACGCTGGCGCTGCCGCTGTATGCCAACACCCACACCGAGGACAGCGCGACGGGAGCGCAGACCACGCATTTGGCGCACCAGGCCGCCGAATACGTGAAAGGGCAACTGGGCGGCGACGCGACGTGCAAGCTGGTGTACTGCGGTTCGGGGAGTACAGCGGCGGTGCGGCGGTTACAGGACATTCTGGGCCTCAGCGTGCCAGAAGCCCACCGCGCCGCCATCCTGAACACCATGCCCGCCCACGAGCGCCCGGTGGTGTTCGTCGGCCCCTATGAGCATCACAGCAACGAGGTCAGTTGGCGCGAAACCTTGGCCGAAGTGGTAGAAGTGCCGTTGTGCGAGCGCGGCAATCTTGATCTGGATGCGTTGGTGACGCTGCTCAAGGCCCCCGAATTCGTGCGGCGGCCCAAGATCGGTTCGTTCAGCGCCGCCAGCAACGTCACGGGCCTGCTGACCGATACGCGCACGGTGGCCCGCATCCTGCACGCGAACGGCGCATTTGCCTGCTTCGACTTTGCCGCCAGTGGCCCTTATGTCCAGATCGATATGAAGCCGGGCAAGGCAGACGGGTATGACGCGGTGTTCCTCAGCCCCCATAAATTTGTGGGTGGCCCTGGCACGCCCGGTTTGCTGTGCTTTCAGGAGCATTTGTACCGCCTGACCGTGCCCAGTACGGCGGGCGGCGGCACAGTGCGCTACGTGAGCCGCACCAAGCACGCCTACATCGACGACATTGAGGCCCGTGAGGATGCCGGAACACCCGCCATCCTGGGTAAAATCCGCACCGCACTGGCCTTCAAGGTCAAGGAGGAATTGGGCGTAAAGGCGCTCACCTCACGCGAACACGAGTTGTTTGCACGTTCCATGGCCCGCCTGACCCCCAACAAGCGCGTGCATCTGCTGGGCAATCCCGATTCGCCCCGCTTGGCCTTCCTGTCGTTCCTGATCCGCACCGAGTCGGGCGCGTTCCTGCATCCCCGCTTCGTGGTGCGCCTGCTGAACGATCTGTTCGGCATTCAGGCGCGGGGTGGCTGTGCCTGTGCGGGGCCATACGGCCATGTGCTGCTGGGCATAGACGAGGAACGCAGCGAACGCTACCTGAACTGTGTGTTGGGCGAGATGGACGGCCTGAAACCCGGCTGGACGCGCCTGAACCTCGCGCCTTGGGCCACCGACGCCGAGGTGGACTTTTTGCTGGACGCCATCGAATTCGTAGCTGCATACGGCGAACGCTTTTTGCCGCTGTACCACTTCGATTGGGGTTCGGGCGCATGGACTCATGACGCCGACACCGCCCCGCTGGACTTGTTTGGGGAAGCCCGCCCAGAGCGCAGTGGGGGAGACGTGCCCTACGCCGAGTATTTGGCTGAAGCTGCGGCACGGGTAGCCGCCCTCGCGCCCGATTTGGAGCAGCGGACTATTCCGGCGCATATTCCGGCAGACTTGGTGTTTTTCGCGTATTGAGCGGAGCTTGTGGGGACGAGCAGGAGAAAAGTCCAAGTCAATCGCTTCGCTCACTCACCCCCTCCCAACCTCCCCCTCAAGGGTGAGGAGCAAAACGAGGCTTTTGCCCTTGTGTGTTGCCCTCTCCACCTGTGGGAGAGGGGGCCACCAGTAACCGCCCCACCCAACCCGTCCAGCACTCCCAGACACCCCCAACTCCCCACCACCGCACGGCCAGAGCTTCAGCCAGTGCGCCCTAACCCGTGCATTCTCACCGATGCGCAGCAGAGCGAACTGGAAGCAATCTGCCCAGTTCAGTCTGACCTGCTATGTAACCCAACCCCCACCCAGCCGCCACTTTCCCCCAAATGGAACGCGGCGGGCCGAATCCGTATAAGATACCTAACGAGCGTTTGCTAGACAGATTTCCAAAGCAGAAGGAGGCCAGAGCTAGAGCTATCGCCCGCGCCTTTTGCCGCCTGCTGCATCCCAACCCCATTCCGCCAGCACTTTTCCGTATTTCCCATCCGCATTCGAGGAGGCCCGGTCATGATGACCGCTTCACCATCCAGCCCCACCACCCTGCCCCTAGCCAGCCCCATCGAACCCTTTTCGCCCGAGCCGCTGCGCTGGGTGGCCGAAGATGGCCGTCCTGTGCGCGACTTGCCCGCCCGCTACACGCCTGAACTCTTGCGAGAGTTGCACCGTGAGATGGTGCGTGCCCGCGAGTTTGACCGCAAATTGGTGACATTGCTGCGGCAAGGGCGAACCACCTTTTATGCCCAGTCCAGCGGCATGGAAGCCACGCAAGTCGGGCTGGCCCGCTCTATCCGCGTGGGCCACGATTGGGTCTGGCCCTATTACCGCGATCATACGTTGGGCTTGGCTATGGGCGTGCCCATGATCGACCTGATCAGCCAGTGCCTCGGCACCAATTCCGACCTGTGCAAAGGCCGCCAGATGCCGCACCACTTCGGCAGTGCCAGCAAAAATTTCGTGTCCATCAGCTCCAGCATCGCTTCTCAGGTGCCCCCCGCTGCGGGCAACGCGATGGCCCAGAAGTACCTCGGCACCGATGAAATTACCCTCTGCACCTTTGGCGACGGCGCAACCAGCGAGGGCGACTGGCACGCGGGCCTGAACATGGCGGGCGCGGCCAAAGCTCCGGCGTTGTTCGTGTGCGAGAACAACCAGTGGGCCATCAGCACCAATTTGGCCGCCCAGACCGCCAGCCCGAACATTCACATCAAGGCCAAGGCCTACGGGATGCCGGGGTTTTATGTCGACGGGAACGACATCGTGGCCGTCATGGAAGTCTGCGGCTACGCTGCCGAGTGGGTGCGTGCAGGCAACGGCCCCGCGCTGGTGGAGTGCCTGACCTACCGCGTGGGTTCTCACAGCAATGCTGATGCCGACGCCGAAAAGAACTACCGCACCCGCGACGAAGTGAATTCTTGGTTGGCCCGCGACCCGATTGCCCGCGTAGAAGGACTGCTGGCGCACTTGGGCCACCCGGTCGATGCCGAAGAACGCGCTGACCTGATTTCGGCGGTTCACCGGGCCGTGGACGCCGATGTACTGAAGGCCGAAGCCACCGGGCAACCCGACTGGCGCATCATGTTCGAGGACGTGTACGCCGACACGCCGCCCCATCTGCGCGAGCAGGCCGCCTTCGTGCGGGCCGAGATGGAGGGCCAAAAATGACGGCTACCCAAGAGCGACCAACTGGGGCGGGGGAGACCCGCATCCTCACCCTTATTCAGGCCGTGACCGAAGCCATGCGCGAAGAATTGGCCCGTGACGAGCGCGTGGTGGTGTTCGGAGAAGATGTGGGCGCACGCGGCGGTGTGTTCCTCGCCACTGCCGGGTTGCAAGCCGAATTTGGCCCGCGCCGGGTGTTCGATACGCCCCTGTCGGAAGCCAGCGTGGTGGGCGCGGCAGTGGGCATGGCTGTGCGTGGCCTGCGTCCGATTGCCGAAATTCAGTTTGCCGACTACATGGGGCCGGGCTTCGACCAGATCATCAGTCAGGCGGCCAAAATCCGCTACCGTAGCGGCGGACAATTTACCGCGCCCATGATTATTCGCACGCCCAGCGGCGGCGGCGTGAAGGGCGGGCACCATCACAGCCAGAGTCCCGAAAGCTACTTCACGCACACGCCGGGGCTGAAAGTGGTGATGCCCAGCACGCCCTACGACGCCAAAGGCCTGCTGAAAGCCGCCATTCGTGGGGAAGACCCGGTGATTTATTTTGAACCCAAGCGCCTGTACCGCGCGGCCAAAGGGGAAGTGCCCAGCCACGACTACACCGTCAAAATTGGCGAGGGTGCCATTCGGCGGGAAGGCACCGATCTGACGCTGGTGGGCTACGGCGGCGTGATGCCCGACGCGGAACGGGCCGCCGCCGCGTTGGCCGCAGAGGGCGTGAGCGTGGAAGTCATCGATCTGCGGAGCCTAGTGCCTTGGGATAGGGAACTCGTCCTCAGCAGCGTGCAAAAAACGGGCCGCGCCGTGCTGGTCAGCGAGGCCCCGCGCATCAGTAACTTTATGGGCGAGGTGGCCTACGTCATTCAGGAGCAGGCCTTCGACTCGCTCTTGGCTCCGGTGGGCCAAGTCGCGGGTTTCGATACGCCTTATCCCTACGTGCAGGACAAGGTGTATCTGCCGGGGCCAAACCGCATCACGGCGGCCTGCGTGAAGGCGCTGAACTATTAGGCTTTGGATTATTAGTCTTTATGCTGGGGGCCATGAATCCCAACTTTCTGCGTCCCTTCCTCGGCACCATCGGCCTGCTGATCGGCTTTGGCCTGTATTCGCAGGCAGGCCGACTCCCCGAACCGTGGCAAAGCCTGTGCATCGGCGCGATGTTCGTGCTGCTCGGCGTGGCGGCGTGGGTGTACGCGGCGGGCGAACGGTGGATTCAGGTCTTGGGCGTGATCCTGATGGGGTACGGCCTGCTTCGGGCCTTCCTTCTCAGATAAACGTCCTGTGCTGAACACAATTTATCTGGGGCTGGGTCTGTTCCCACAGCCTCCCCCCACAACCGAGGTTCCTTATGAAAGAAGTGCTGCTGCCCGAACTCGCTGAAAGCGTCGTAGAAGGCGAAATTCTGAAATGGCTGGTACAGGAAGGCGACATGATCGCGCTGGAACAGCCCCTTTGCGAAGTCATGACCGATAAAGTGACCGTGGAACTGCCCAGCCCCGTCGCCGGACGCCTTGCCAAACGCTTGGCGCAGGAAGGCGACGTGGTGGCCGTCCACGCGGCCATTGCCCTGATCGATGAGAGCGGCGCGGAGAGTGCGGCAGGCGGGGCAGGGGAGAGCGTGGCCCCGATTCAGGCCATTCAGGACAGCGTTCAAAACCCTGCCACCACAGCCGAGCATCTGCCCCCGCAAGCGCAGGAAGAACGCTCGATTGTAGAAGCGGGCCATATTCCGGCCAAAGCCGACGACGACACCAGCCTCTTTAAAGCCTTTGCCAGCGACGAAACGGTGAAGGTGCAGGGTTTAGGAAACGCTGGCCGCACTGCCGTTCTGACAGCCCCGGCCCCCGCTCAGCCCGCCGTGCAGACCCGCGAAGATGGCCGCGTTCTGGCTGTTCCCGCCGCCCGCCAACTGGCACGGGAACTGGGCGTAGACGTGGCGCAGGTGCAGGGCAGCGGCCCCAACGGGCGGGTGCGCGTGCAGGACGTGACGGCGCATGTGGAGCGGGTCAAAGCGCCAGCAGCACAGTCGCCAGTGGCACAGGCTCCAGCCGCTCAAGCTCAACCCGCCCAGTCTGCCGCCCCCGCTCCGGCCCCTCAACCTCAAGCGCCCGCCAAGCCCGCCCCAACCAATACCGGCGGAATGCCTGTCGCCCCCGTGCAGTACCGCACGCCCAAAGGCTACGAACATCTGGAAGACCGCGTGCCACTGCGCGGAATGCGCCGGGCCATCAGCAACCAGATGCAGGCCAGCCACCTCTACACTGTCCGGACGCTCACCGTGGATGAGGTCAACCTGACCAAGCTCGTGACCTTCCGTGACCGCGTGAAGGAAGAGGCGAAAGAGGCGGGCGTGCGCCTCAGCTACATGCCGTTCTTCTTTAAGGCCGTAGCGGTGGCCCTCCGCAAATACCCCAGCCTGAACACTTCGTTTGATGAGGCCACCGGGGAAATTGTGCAGAAGCGGTACTACCACATGGGCATGGCCGTCGCCACCGACGCGGGCCTGACCGTGCCCGTGCTGCGCGACGTGAATCATAAGAGTGTGTTCGACTTGGCCCGCGAAGTGATTGACCTCGCAGGCCGCGCCCAGAACGGCAAACTCAGTGCCGACGAACTCACGGGCAGCAGCTTCAGCATCACCAACATCGGCTCCATTGGTGCGCTGTTTTCCTTCCCGATCATCAACGTGCCCGACGCCGCGATTCTGGGCGTGCATTCCATCGTCAAGCGCCCGATTGTGAACGAACACGACGAGATCGTGGTGGCCCACATGATGTACCTGAGCCTGAGCTTCGATCACCGCCTCGTAGACGGCGCGGAAGCCGCCCGCTTTTGCAAAGAAGTGATCCGGCTCTTGGAGAATCCTGACCGGTTGATGTTGGAAGGGATGTAATTGCTGTAAGTGGTCAGTGGTGAGTGGGAAAAGCGGGAACTGCAACGACATTCTGTGTGCAGTTCCCGCTTTTATCTTTTTCCACTGACCACTAATTACTCGCCACTCACGGTTTTCAGCCGTTCACCACTTCGCCCCCGTTCACATGCATCACTTGCCCCGTCACGTAACTGCTGTCCTCGCTCGCCAAGTACACATAGGCAGGGGCGACTTCGGCGGGCTGGCCGGGGCGTTTCAAGGGCACGTCTGCGCCGTGTTCTCCTACCCGTTCGGCATCAAAGGTGGCCGGAATCAGGGGTGTCCAGATGGGGCCGGGGGCCACCGCATTCACGCGGATGCCCTGTTCGGCCAGCGCTTGGCTGAGGCTACGGGTAAAGGCCACCTGTGCGCCTTTGGTGCTGGAATAGTCCAGCAGTTGCGGGCTGCCCTTGTACGCCGTGACGCTGGTGGTATTGATGATGCTCGCGCCCTCTTTCAGGTGGGGCAAGGCCGCCTGAGTCACGTAAAACATCCCGAAGACGTTGGTGCGGAAGGTGGCCTGCAACTGCTCCGGCGTAATGTCGGTGATGCTGTCCTGCGGGTGCTGCTCGGCGGCGTTGTTTACCACGATGTCGAGGCGGCCAAACTTGTCTACCGTTTGCTGCACGGCGTCCTTGGCGATCTGGGGGTCACCCACGTCGCCCGCGATGGTCAGGCACCTCCGGCCTTCGCTCTCAATCATCTCGGCAGTGGCTTTGGCGTCCTCGTGTTCGTCCAAATACAGCACGGCCACGTCTGCGCCTTCCCGCGCAAAATGCACCGCCACCGCCCGCCCGATGCCGCTGTCTCCACCCGTGATCAGGGCGACTTTACCTTCCAGTTTGCCGCTGCCCCGGTAGTTGTCGCGCACCACGACGGGGGCCACGCTCATTTCCGCTTCGCTGCCGGGCTGCTCATCCTGCGTCTCGGCGGGCACCTGTTCGGGCATGTCCTGAATGGCGGCGGTTTCCGGCTGGCCCTGTTGGTTCAATTCATGCTGGTCTGAGGTCATGCGCCTATTTCACACGCCCCAGCCTGCTTTGTCCTTTAGAGCGCGTGTAGCAAATACAGGGAGAAGCCTCAGAAGGTCTTGGGCCTGACCAAAGAAAACGCCCACCCCCTTGCTGCTTGGGGGTGGGCGTTTTGAAAGGTTTGAGCTTTACAGAAGCCCTTTCACCGTCTTCACCACATTCGGCACACTGAAGCCGAATTTCTCGAACAGGATGGGCGCGGGTGCCGATGCACCGAAAGTGTCCATGCCGATGACTGCGCCGTCCAGACCGACCCATTCATACCAAGGCTGCTTGGTGGCGGCTTCAATCGCCACGCGCTTAACGCCGGGGGTCAGGACGCTGTCGCGGTAGCTGCGGTCTTGGGCGCGGAACACTTCCATGCAGGGCATAGACACCACGCGGGCACCGATGCCTTCGGCGGCAAGAGCGTCGGCACTAGACAGCGCGAGAGCCACTTCGCTTCCCGACGCGACCAAGATCACCTGTGCGTTGTCGGCGTCACGCAGCACATAGGCTCCCTTTTTTACGCCTGCATGGTTGCGGGGCAAAATCGGCAAATCTTGGCGAGACAAGATCAGGGCGGTGGGGCCTTTGCCGTATTCCAGCGCCATCAGCCACGCGGCGGCGGTTTCGTTGGCGTCGGCGGGCCGGATCACGTGTGCGCCGGGCACCGAACGCAGCATCGCCAGCTGCTCTATCGGCTGGTGCGTGGGGCCGTCTTCGCCCAACCCGATGGAATCGTGGGTCAGCACATAGGTCACGGGCTGCATCTGAAGGGCCGACAGGCGGAAGGCGGGCTTGAGGTAGTCCGCGAACACGAGGAACGTGCCCACCAACGGGCGCAGGCCACCGAACAGGCTCAGGCCGTTGGCGGCGGCGGCCATGCCGAATTCGCGCACGCCGAAGTACACGTTGCGGCCCGCGTAATTGCTGCTGTCCAGCGTGCCGCCGTCCGTAATGGTGGTTTTGGTGCTGCCACTCAGGTCGGCGCTGCCGCCCATCAGACCCGGTACCACTTTGGCCAGCGCATTGATGACTTCGCCGCTGGTGACGCGGGTGCCCGACGCCTTGCCGCCCACTTCATAGCTGGGCAGCGCGTCGGCCAGATTTGCGGGCAGTTCACGGGCCAGCATGGCGTCCAACTCCAAGGCCAGTTCGGGGTGGGCGGCGTGGTAGCCCGCCATCATCTCGTTCCACTGGCCTTCTTGCTCCGCGCCGCGTGCGGTGGCGTCCATGTGGGCCTTCACTTCGTCCGGCACGGTAAAGGGCGGGTAGTCCCAGCCCAGCGCGGCTTTGGTAGAAGCGACGCCTTCTGCTCCCAGTGGCTCGCCGTGCGCTTTGCTGGTGCCTGCGCGGGGGCTGCCGAAGCCGATGACGGTGCGAACGTGAATCAGCGTGGGCTGATCTTTGTTGGCCTTGGCCTGCTCGATGGCGGCGCGGATTTCGTCCAGATTATTGCCGTCCTGCACGCGCAGCACTTGCCAGCCGTAAGCACGGTAGCGCTCCGAGGTGTTCTCGGATTCGGCCTTGTCGGTGGCGGTATCCAGCTGCACTTGATTGTCGTCGTGCAGCCAGATCAGGCGGCCCAGTTTCAGGTGTCCGGCCAGCGCTGCCGACTCGTGGTTCACGCCTTCCTGCAAGTCTCCGTCGCCCAAAATGGAGTACACGAAGTTGTCGAACACGGGGAAGCCTTCACGGTTGTAGCGGGCGGCCAAGTGCGCCTGCGCCATCGCCATGCCCACCGTCATCGCCGCGCCCTGACCCAGTGGCCCCGTGGTGGCGTCCAGCCCTTTGGTATGAAAAAACTCCGGGTGGCCGGGCGTCTTGCTGCCCCACTGCCGGAAGTTTTTGATGTCTTCCAGCGGCATATCGTACCCGGTCAGGTGCAGCAGCGAGTAGATGAGCATGCTGGCGTGGCCCGCCGACAGCACGAAGCGGTCACGGCCCGCCCATTCGGGGTTGGCGGGATTGTGGCGCAGGAAATCCTGCCACACCACGTAGCCCATCGGCGCGGCTCCCAGCGGCGCACCGGGATGCCCGCTGTTGGCCTGCTGCACGCCGTCGATGCTGAGGGTGCGGATGGTGTTGATGCTCAGTTGCGCCGCGCCGGAGGTCTGACCCGTGGCCTGCTCTGTGCCGCTCTGTTCTGGGCTTGTGGACATGCCGCCCATCTTAACCTGCCCGCCGATGGTGTACACCGGACACGAATAGGCTGGCCTTCATTTTCCGCCTACATCCGGCCCCCGGATTTCTAGTCCACCTGCTCTGCCCCGAACACCCGCCCCGGCGCGGCGTACTCGTCCCTCGCTGCTACCAACTGAATTTCGCGGGTTCCGGCTTGGTGCGTGCGCTCTAGCAGAACGTACAGGGCGCTCATGGACAGGCTCAGCGCCGTCGCTACGTTTCCAGTCCGGACGAATTGCCCCAAAAACAGCGCGGCAATAGCGTCTCCGGTGCCGTTGCGCGGTGGGTCGAGCGGCAGCAGCGGCGTGCGGCACAGCCAAGCGCCCTCATCCGTCACTGCCAGCGTTTCAATTGTGTCTTGCGGCGCGTCACTGCGGGTCAGGCTGGTCACCAACACAATTTGGGGGCCGTTGGGGTTCAGGCGGCCCCGTAGGGCGTGTGCGGCGCTCAGGGCGTCTTGCAGTGTATTCACCGTTTGCCCGGTCAGGAGTTCCAGTTCAAATTGGTTGGGCGTCACGATGTCGGCGGCGGGAATGGCCTGTCCCGCGATCAATTCCGGCAGTTCGGGCCGCACGAACACGCCGCGTCCCACGTCGCCCATCACGGGGTCGCAGCAGTACAGGGCCGCCGGATTGGCCGCCCGCACGCGCTGCACCGCGCCGACAACAGCCGCCACCGTACCTTCGCTGCCCATGTAGCCGCTGAGGACGGCGTGACACCCCGGCAGTGCGCCGCGTGCCTCTATGCCGTCCAGCAATTCGGCCACCAGTTCGGGCGGAAACACCGCGCCAGTCCACGCCCCGTACCCGGTGTGATTGGAAAACTGCACCGTGTTCACCGCCCAGACCTCGAACCCGAGGCATTGCAGCGGGAACACGGCGGCGGCGTTGCCCACATGCCCGTAGCTGACCCAAGACTGGATGCTGAGAATATTGAGCGGCAGAGTTACAGATGCTGGAGCGGGGGCGGTCATGCGTTCAGGATACGGCCTAGTGGACAGCCACAGGCATGTCTGTAGTTATTCTCACGCTGGGTAGTGCCGTCCGAGCTTCTCCCGCGCAGCTGGTGTTGAGAATTGCCAGTTCACGCGCACCGCCCGCGCATTGCGGTCGGTTTCCCAGGCATGTATCTCACGCTCGACGGCCTCTTTGCTGGCCAGACGTTGCCCAAGACACTGACGTTGCAGGGCCGACCATTCGAGTTCGGCCATGTTCAGCCAAGACGCATGTTTTGGCGTGTGTACCCACTCAAATCGACGAGTCAATTGCCGGGCTTCCTCTGCCGGAAGATGTTGATATAACGCCGCTGGGCTGTGTGTCGACAGCTGATCCAGGACGAGTGTGATCTTCTCTGCCTCGGGATAGTGTACCTCCAGGCTCTGGAGTTGCGCTGCGAACTCCGCATTTCCTCGTCGCTCGGTCACCGTGACCGTACGTTGACCCGTCAGGGGTTCGAAGGCCACGAAGAAATTCACCGTGCCGCACCGCTTGTATTCATGATCCACCCGTGCCGGGATTCCCGGCACGGGTGGCAATGGCTCACGGACATGATCAAGCAGCTGGTAGGATTTTTCATCGAAGCAGATGACCGGCCGCGAAGCGTCGTAGGGCTGAGCATACGTGTCCAGCACAGCTTCCATGCGCCAGACGAAGTCCGCGCCTACCTGAGCGACACACCAACTTTGAACTTGCCACGGTTTGAGCGCGTTTTTTTCAGTGTGCGCCGCACCGTCTCGTCACTAATACTGTCCACCACGCCTAAGGTCACCAGACGATCAGCCAAGAGCTGCATCGTCCACTTCTCCCGACCCTCAGGAGTCGAGCAGACTTCGGCAATCAGGATCGCCGTCTGCTGAGGATCCAGTTTCGGGGGCTGCTTAGGACGCTCTTTTTCGTACAGGGCAGCCTGCAGGCCGCCCTCAGCGTACTTCTTGCGAATGGATGCCACAGTCGCAGCATTGACGCCCTGACGCTGGGCCACCTCCTGATCGAGGAGCCCTTGCTCGCTCAGCAACAGCAGACGTGCGCGGGTCATGACCCGCGCACTGTGCACGCCTTTGCGCGTCATGTCCGTCAGCTGTTGCCGCTCATCGTCACTCAGCTTCACAACCCACTGCTTCTGTCGTCCCATTCCTGAGTCTAACCCATGTCATGCCTGTGGCTGTCCACTAGACGTGCTTTACCGAATAGAACTGGCTTTAAAGGGTTTGGCCCCCGCCGAAAACAGAACGTCCCAAGTGGCGCGGTCTACCCGCCCCGTCACGCCAAGGCCGTTGGCCGCCTGAAACGCCCGCACGGTGGCCGCCGTGACTGGCCCGAAATAGCCGTCGCCACGCCCGCCGCCGCTGGGCTGGGTCAGGGCGATCAGGCGGTTTTGCACGGCCAGCACGTCTTGTCCGTTCATGCGCTTGGGCAGCAGCTCCAGCGGGCGGGTGTACGTCAGCGGGGCCACTGAGGGTTGTGTCGCGCTGGGGGCGGGTGAAGGCGTTGCAGCGGCGACTGTCGGGGTCGGTACGGGAGGCGGCGTGCGAGCTGGGGGCGTCGGTGTAGGAGTGGGCGTCGTGGTCGGAGCCGGGGTGGGCGTAGGCCGGGTCAGCGTTACGCCACCAATTTGGGTGGAGTTGGCAGGCGGAGTGGCAGGCTTGGCCGCCGTGCTGGGCGTGGTCGGTGCGGCAGTGGGCGCGGGCGCACTGGCGGGCGGCGTGTCCACATACACCAGCGTTTGGGCGCGGCCATCGGGATCGGGTTGCAGGCGCACATACACGAAGCCCGCCGGGGTTTTGAGCCAATTGAACACGCTGCGTTGCTCGTCGCGGCTGCGCCATACCCCGTACAGGTCGGCTTCCAGTTCGGCCACCAATTTCATCCGCACATTTTCTACGGTGCCCCCTGTGCCCACGCAGGCCTTTAGGGTGGTGCCAATTTTGGCAAAACTGGTGGGGCAATTGCGGAGTACGCCGTCCAGCACGCCTGCCAGCCTCACCGCCGCCTTTTCTACATCCGCTTTGGCAGGAGCAGCGGCGGCAGGCGTACAGCAGGCAGAGGAGAGGGCAAACAAGAGGGCAACGCGCTTCATCAAACTAGAAGTAGCACGCACAGGTCAGGTGAGTCTGATGGGGCTGTCAGAAAGGATTGAGCGTGTCTTGATGTGGCTTTCAGCGGCAGGGGGCGCGGGCTGAAAGCGCCTGTGCCACGCTGAAGGCATGACCGCCACCCAGCAGACCCAATTCCGAATCACCGACGCAGCACAGGCCCGCGCCCTGCGGCAGCAGCATCATTTTCTGGCCCGCTTTCTCACCCCGCATTCTCCCAGCGACATCGCCGTGTCGGTGGGCATGGCCCCGAATCTGGCCCATCACCACGCCCGCAAACTGGCCGGATTGGGCCTACTGATCCGGCTGGAACGCAAGGCGGGCAAAGTGGCCTACCAACTGGCGGCGCGGGAATTTGTGGTGGCGTCCCGCCTGCTCCCGCCCGAAGATGGGCTGGGCAACGGCACGGCAGACATGCGGGAACTGTCGGCAGCCTTCCTGCACGCCTACGAACGGTCATGGGGCGTGATGCAGGGTGATGAGGACGGCACATTCAGCTTTGGAGACCACATCATTCCAGCGCCGCCCATCAGCCTCTTGGACAAGCCCGCCGTAGAACCCTACCCCACCCACTTTGATGCCCTGACCTTACGCCTCACGCCGGAACGCTACGCCCGCCTTGCCCGCGCCCTGAGCAACTTGATAGCCGAAGTCGCCGCCGAACCTCTGACCAATGAAGGCCAAGCTTGCACGCTGGCCGTGTTGGCCTTCGAGGGTGTGCCGGGTGAAGCGGGCGGGGAGATGCGGGGAATGTCGCGCCGCCTGAATTCCTTCCTTGGGGCGGAAGGGGCGACACAGCACTAAAAATAGAGCACTAAAAAAACTGCCCCCGCCGTGAAGCAGGAGCAGCGTTGAATGGCCTGAAAGCTAACGCTGTAAAGCGGAGGCTTAAGCGCCGACCAATGCCCGCTCTAGTCCGAACATGCGGTCATCCACGGCGAGGCTTTCGTTTCCGGCCTTGATGGTCGCAGCCAACGCCTTGGTTTCAGGGAACAGTTTGGCAAAGTAGAACTGCGCGGTCTGGACTTTGGCGAGGTAAAAGCCGTCGCGGTCTTGTCCGGCGGCAATCTTGGCGTGGGCAATTTTCGCCATGCGTGCCCACAGGTAGCCGTACACTACGTGCCCGAAAAAGCGCAGGTAATCCACCGCTACGGCGTTCACCTCGTCGGCACCTTCCGGGCCGCTCATGGCTTTCTGGCCCACCACCATCGTCAAGCTGCCCAGTTGGTTGGCGGCCTTGCCGAGTTGATCCAGCATGGCGGCCAAGTCGTCCTCGCCCTCATTTTCCTCGATAAAGGTCTGCAGGATGGTCGCCAGCTTTTGCAGCTTCTTGCCGCCGTCCATCAGCACCTTGCGGCCCAGCAAGTCCAGCGCCTGAATGCCGTTGGTGCCCTCGTAAATCTGGCCGATGCGGGCGTCGCGCACGTACTGTTCCATGCCCCACTCGCGGATATAGCCGTGACCGCCGAACACTTGCTGGCTCTGCACAGCAATGTTGAAGCCGTTGTCGGTCATAAACGCTTTGGCAATCGGCGTCAGCAGGGCCACGAGGTCGGCGGCTTCTTTGCGGGCGGCCTCGTCGGGGTGATGGTGCTCGGTGTCGATGCTGAGGGCCAGCCACATCGCCATAGCGCGGCCCGCTTCGGTGTAGGCCTTGCCCGTCAGCAGCATCCGGCGCACGTCGGGATGCACGATGATCGGATCGGCATTCTCGCCGGGATTCACGCGGGGTTCATGGCGCATCTGGGTGCGGTCTTTGGCGTAGGCCAAGGCGTTCTGGTAAGCGGTTTCGCCAATGCCTAAGCCCTGCAAGCCCGTGCCCAAACGGGCCGCGTTCATCATGATGAACATGTGGTTCATACCCTTGTTGATCTCGCCCACGAGGTAGCCGGTCGCGCCGTCAAAGTTCAGCAGGGCGGTGGCGTTGCCGTGAATGCCCATCTTGTGTTCGATGGAACCGCACACGACGCCGTTGCGCTCGCCAGGGCTGCCGTCCTCATTCACGAGGAACTTGGGCACGAGGAACAGCGAAATCCCCTTGGTGCCTTCCGGGCTACCTTCCAAGCGGGCCAACACCAGATGCACGATGTTGGGCGTCAGGTCGTGTTCGCCCGCGCTGATGAAGATTTTGGTGCCGCTGATGGCGTAGCTGCCGTCGGCGTTGGCGGTGGCTTTGGTGCGAATGATGCCCAAGTCGGTTCCGGCGTGCGGTTCCGTCAGGCACATGGTTCCCGTCCACTCGCCACTCACGATTTTGGGCAGGTAGATGGCCTTCAGTTCTTCGCTGCCCACCGCATGTAGCGCCGAATAAGCGCCGTGGCTGAGGCCGGGGTACATGCTCCACGCCACGTTGGTCGAGTTCATCATTTCCACCAGCACGTTGCTGATCAGATGCGGCATGCCCTGACCGCCGAACGCGGGGTCAGCGTCGAGGGCCGTCCAGCCTGCGGCGCGGTACTTGTTGTAGGCGGCCTTGAATCCGGTGGGGGTGGTCACGCTGCCGTCGTCATGGCGGGTGCAGCCCTCCTGATCGCCCACCGCGTTCAGGGGCAACAATTCGCCTTCTACAAAGCGGGCGGCTTCCTCCAACACTTGGTTCATCAGGTCGCCGTCGGCGGTGTCGTTCTCGGCATAAAACGGCATCTTCGCCAGTTGCGCCGGGGCGTCCAGCAGCTCATGCATCAGGAATTTCACGTCACGAAGGGGGGCTTTGTATACAGGCATAAAACACTCCTCGCAGGGGGCCGCCCGACGAGAGGGCGCAACCCAGCATTGTTGATTAGACTCAGTCTAAAACTTTTTGGCGGCATTGTCATGTGGTTCAACCGTGCTTTCAAAAACGTCTCAAGGCAGCCAGAGGTGTCTCTGCGCTGGGAACACGGCACTCAGCCCCTCATCAAACCTAAAGCAGAGATTCACCTTCGCCCCAAAACAGGTTAAATCACGCCGGAATTCATCTATCGGGGGGCGGGGGCCATCTGTCCCGTCAGGTCTGTTTGTGTTCCCTCTCTGCATTTCAGGTATGTTGTTAAGGATCATGAACTACCCAAGCCTTGTTTGGCACCTCAAGCGCACCGAGCTGTTTGCTGATCTTGAGCTGACCGAACTAGAGCGCGTGGCTGCCACGACGCCCTACCGTTCTTATCAGCCGGGTGAAGTGATTTACCGCATGGACGACCCTTCCGATGCGCTGTATTTCGTTCGCAGCGGCCTCGTGAAAATCAGCAAGCTGTTTCCGAACGGCAAGGAGGCCATTCTCGGCGTGATCGGGCAACACGACACCTTTGGGGAATTGCTGCTGCAAGCCGATGAGCGCCGTCCCACACAGGCTGAAGCCCTAGAACGCACCACCCTGATCGTGCTGCCGCGCGGCGAGCTGCAAAAGCTGCTGAACAGCAAGCCCGAACTGGCTATGAAACTCATTCGCCTGATGGCCGCCCGGTTGTTTGAGGCCCAAAGCTGGACGGCTGCCGTCAGTGCCTACAGCGCCCCAGAGCGCGTGGCGAGCCTGCTGTACCGCCTTGCGCGGGAATTTGGCCGCCCACACGCACAAGGCGTGGAACTGGCCCTCAAGCTGAACCAAGAAGATATTGCCCGCATGGTGGGGGCCACCCGCGAAACGGTGAGTCATTCTTTGGGCAAACTCAAGCAGGAAGGCGCGATCATGCGTGCCCGGACGCCTATCATCGTGCGGATGGAAGCCCTGAAACGCTACCTCGAACAGAGTAACTAAGCTTTCCTATGACAAACGGACGCATCCGGTGGGCTACCCCTGCCGATGCGTCCGCTTTGGCTTGGGTACACGTGAGCAGTTGGCAAGACACCTACGCCGGATTGATGCCCGCCGAGTTTCTGGCAGGCATGACCGATGCCGCCGCACAGGAACGCCGCCGCGTTTTCTGGGAAAGGCATGTGGGCAGCCCCGATCACGTGACGCTGGTGGCCGAACTTGGAGAAAAAGTGGTGGCCTTCGTCTCCGGCGGCCCTACAGCTGAGCGAGATCACCCCAGCTCTGACGCCGAACTCCATACCCTGTACGCCCTGCCACACGCCAAGGGCTTGGGCTTAGGCCGCCGCCTCACCGCTACGCTGGCCGAAGAATTGCAGGCACGCGGCTTCCAATCTCTGTTCCTCTGGGTGCTGGACGTCAATCCCACCCGCGCCTTCTACCTGCATTTGGGAGGGCGCGAGGCAGGAGAGAAGATCGAAACCATTCCCGGCGGAGAACTGCGTGAGATTCGGGTGGTCTGGGATGACTTGGGAACGTTGATTTCGAAAAGTTGATTTCAGCCTAAAGCAATAGAAAGTGGCGGAGACTTGATAGCTCCGCCACTTTGTTTATTGTCTAACTTTTAGACTTGTTTACTCCACCGTCACACTCTTAGCCAAGTTGCGGGGTTTATCCACGTCTTTGCCCAGCGCCGTTGCCGTGAAGTAGCTCAGCAGTTGCAGCGCCACCACGTTCACAATCGGGCTGACCATTTCGTGAGCGCGGGGCACGTACAGCACGTCGTCGGCGTGTACAGCGTTGGCGGTATCGCCGTCGCTCAGGATGGCAATAACTTTGCCTGCCCGCGCCCGCACTTCCTGCAAGTTGCTGATGGTCTTTTCCAACAGGAAGCTCTCGGTGGCGATGACCACCACAGGCAGGTTTTCGTCGATCAGGGCAATCGGGCCGTGCTTCATCTCGCCCGCCGCGTAGCCTTCGGCGTGGATGTAGCTGATTTCCTTGAGCTTCAGCGCACCCTCAAGGGCAGTCGGGGCATTCACGCCGCGCCCAAGGAACAGGTAGTCGCGGGCATGGGCGTACTTCTCGGCCACTGCCTTGATGGCTTCCACGCGCTCCGGGGCCAAGGCTTCTTCCACGAGGCGCGGCAGTTCGCGGGCGGCGTGCAGCAGCTCTTTGGCCTGTTCGTCGGTCAGGGTGTTGCGGGCGCGGGCCAGCCACAGCGCCAGCATCAGCATGGCCGACACCTGCGCCGTGTACGCCTTGGTACTCGCTACGCCAATTTCGGGGCCAGCGTGGATGTAGAGCGTGTCGTCCAGTTCACGGGTCATAGAGCTGCCCTTGGCATTGATGACGCCGAGGGTCTTCGCGCCGTGCTTCTTGGCTTCGCGCAGGGCTTCCAGCGTGTCAATCGTCTCGCCCGACTGAGACACCACGATGGCGAGGGTGTTCTCGCTGACCAGTGGCGAACGGTAACGGTATTCGCTCGCCACGTCCACTTCCACCGGAATCCGCGCCAGTTGCTCGATCAGGTATTCGCCCACCAATCCGGCGTAATAGGCCGTACCACACGCAATAATACTGATGCGCTTGAAGCTGGCCGGATCGAGGTTGATGTCCAGATTCACTTCGCCTGTTTCATCGTGCAGGCGGCCAATCAGGGTGTTGGTGAGGGCGGTGGGCTGCTCGTAGATTTCCTTGAGCATGTACGTGTCGTAGCCGCCCTTCTCGGCTGCTTCGGCGTCCCAGTCGATATGCTCGATGTCGCGCTCGACGGGATTTCCGGCGAGGTCGGTAATGCGGAAGCCGTCGTCATGCAGCACTACCATATCGCCGTCGTGCAGGAAGACCATCTTGCGCGTGTAGGGCAGCAGCGCGGGCACATCGGACGCGAGGAACATTTCGCCTTCGCCCACGCCCATGACCAGCGGGCTGACCGTGCGGGCCGCCACGATTTCGCGGTGGTCTACGTGCGTCACCACGATGCCGTAAGCGCCGCGTACCTGTCCCAGCGCCGTCCGAACCGCTTCGTACAGGTCACCGGAGTAGGCTTCTTCGATCAGGTGGGCCAACACTTCGCTGTCGGTTTCGCTCTTAAAGCTGTGGCCGCGTTCCATCAGCCCCGCTTTCAGGGTCAGGTAGTTTTCAATGATCCCGTTGTGAATGATCACGATGCGCCCGTCTTCGGTGGCGTGCGGGTGCGCGTTGGTGTCGTTGGGCAGGCCGTGCGTGGCCCAGCGCGTGTGCCCGATGCCCAGCGTGCCTTCCAGCGGCTTGCCTTCCAGCAGCGTACTCAGGTTGGCGAGTTTGCCCGCCTTCTTCTTTACTTCTATGTGCGTGCCGTTGCGAATAGCCACGCCCGCGCTGTCGTAGCCGCGATATTCCAGTTTGGCGAGGCCCGAAATGAGAACGTCTTGCGCCTGCCGACTGCCGATATACCCTACGATTCCACACATAAGAACTCCGTCCCACACGGCGTACAAGCTGGTGGGGGTGTCTGCTTTGAATTGGATGCATGTTGCCGAACCTTATGTCTGCGTTGCCGCAGGGGTTATCGTCCGGGCTTCCCGTACCGACTGGTACGGCGGGTAGGCGCTCATGCTCGCCTGAGGGCATCCGCAGAAATCTCGCTGACCCTCACCTCGTTTCCCCACCTGCCTAGTGTTCCCCGGCGTTCCCGAGTGTTGCCCGGCAGTGGGGCCTTGCGCTGCCCTGTTGTTCCTTCGTGTAGACCCGACACCACAAGTCTGCCCCGCAGTGTAGCACCCCGCCTGAGCAAGGGGAGCAAGATACTCATTGTCGGGTGTAGAGGCGGGAGGCGGCTGGCCTGCCCCTCCTCCCTGACGATTGGCTCAAGCAGGGTGGGACAGCTTGCTGTGCCCGTGCGGGGGCTGCCTGATAGGATGTCGGCACGGCAGGCGGCCCGGCGCTGCAACTCCGCACTCTGGGGAAGCACCGCAGCCGGGCAAGACCGCAGCACGGGCGCTTTTGGCGCGTCAGAAGCAGGTGTTGTTCACGCAGGCCAGTTCCACACGCATACCCGATTCCCAACCCCCACCAGTTAAGAGGACACCCATGCCGACGTACCTGTACAAAAACACCCTGACCGGAGAGGTCTACGAACTGCGCCAGAGCATGCGCGACGATGCTTACACCACCCACCCTGAAACCGGCGTGGCCGTCAAGCGCATTCTGGCGCGGCCCAGCATCGCCTTTAAGGGCAGCGGCTTTTATGTCAACGATTCCCGCCCTGCTTCCGGTGGGGATTCGGGCAGTTCTTCCAGCAGCAGCGGTTCTTCCGAGAGTTCGGGGGGCAGCAAGGGCAAGAGCGGCGGCGAATGACCCCCCCTGGCACGCCCCGGCCCCCAGAGGCGGCAGAGGTTCAGGCGGAGGTTCCGGCGACTGGAACGCCTGCCAAACCTACGCGGCCCAAGCGCCCGCTGATGCCAGCATTGAACCAAGTAGGGTTGAATAAACCCGTGCTGGCCGCCCTGTTGCTGCTGTCGGCGGCGGTGGCGGGCGCGTATGTCACGGGGCGCGTCACGGCCCAGCGAGCCCTCGTCACGTCCGATGAAATCAATACCGTCGAAGTGGTGCAGAAATCTATTCAGGCAGTGGTGCGCGTGGATTCGCGGCTCCGCAAGGAATTTCTGCAACCCGGCGACGATCCTATAGAGGTGGGCACCGGGTTCTTCTACAAAAAAGACCTGATCGTGACCAACTACCACGTCATTCAGTATCAGGAATCGGTGAGCGTGACGCTGTCGAACGGGCGGCGCGTGAACGCCAGAATTGAAGGCGTAGACCCCGGCATAGACATTGCCATCTTGCGCGTCACGGGCGTTACGGCCCCCAAAACCTTGAGCTTCGGTCAAAGCGCCCGCTTGATTCCCGGCCAAAAACTGATCAGCATCGGGACGCCGCTCCGCATTCAAAACTTCGTGGGCGCAGGCATCTTCAGCGTGATGGTCAGCCCGCGAGACGTGCCGCGCAACGACAATCTGGGATCGGAAATCGGGCAGTACATTTCTACGACCACCAGCATCCAGCCGGGCAACAGCGGCGGCCCTATCCTCGATTCTCGCGGCGCGGTGGTGGGTGTGGCCGACCTGAACGCGGCCCCCAGCGGCCTGATTCCCGGCACCATCGGCATCGCCATTCCCGGCGATCTGGTCAAGCAAAGTCTGGACGATCTGGAGAAAATCGGTGTGCCTCAGCGCGGCACTCTGGGCGTGACCTTGGTGGATCTGGAAACCCTCGACCCGGCCCTGCGGAGCTTGGCGGGCCTGAACAGCAGCGAGGGCGCACTGGTAGACGAAGTGCCCGCCGGAAGCGCCGCCGCACGGGCCGCCCTGCGCGGTTCACTCCGCAACAGCAAGGATCAGTTTTTGGCTCCCCTCGGAGACATCATCGTGGCAGTAGACGGCCAACGGGTGCAAAACTCGTTTGACGTGATCCGCATCGTGGCGGCCAAACGGCCCGGCCAAACGGTCACTTTGCGGCTGTGGCGCAACAAGAAGAGTGTAGACGTGAAGGTAACGCTGCTGCGGCGCACGCTGCAATAAACCAGCAGAGCAGAAAACTCTACCCCCATCGCCGCCGCGCCCCCTCTCACTCTATCCGGCGCAGCGGCGCTATCATTCCCCCCGTCATGTACTTGGTCATAGAAGGCCCCATCGGGGTGGGAAAAACCAGCCTCGCGGGGCGGCTGGCTGCCCGTTACGGCGCAGACCTGAATCTGGAAATCGTAGAAGAGAACCCGTTCTTGGCGCGGTTTTACGAAGACCCCGCCGCCTACTCTTTTCAAGTGCAGGTGTTCTTTTTGCTCTCGCGCTTCAAGCAGCTCAGTACACTGGCCCAGCCCGGTCTCTGGAGCGGCAACGTGGTCAGCGACTACCTGTTCGCCAAAGATTTTATTTTCGCGGCCATGAACCTCAAAGACGCCGAATTTTCCCTCTACGAAGACCTGTATTCGCACCTGTCGCCGCGCCTGCCCACGCCCGATCTGGTGGTGTACCTGCGGGCAGACACCGATTTGCTGCTGCGGCGCATAGAACAGCGTGGGCGGCCCTTCGAGCGCGATATGCAGGCCGCGTACTTGGCCGACCTGACCGCCCGCTACGACGAATATTTCCGCACCTATCCCCATCCCCTGCTGACGGTGGACGCCAGCGGCTACGATTTTGTGGGCAAAGAGGCCGACGAGCAGGCCATCGTAGAGCAGATTGAGGCGGCTTTAGCAGCGGCGAGCGCGGCAGATTGATGAGGGACGGAACGTGGTTAGGGGATCGTGGATCGTGGGTTTTGGAGAGTGTTTTTTCTACGATCTACACTCCACGATTCGTTTTTCAGCGGCGGATTCGCTAGATGTACGTCGCCGTTTCAGGCAACATCGGCAGCGGCAAAAGCACCCTCACCCGGATGCTGGCTGACCGCTACGGCCTGCGCCCCGTGTACGAGCCATACACCGATAATCCGTATCTGGAAGACTTTTACCGCGATATGCGGCGCTATTCCTTCCATTCTCAGGTGTATTTCCTCAGCCGCCGCCTAGAGCAACACCTGAATTTGGTGACTGGGGCGCGGTACGTCATTCAAGACCGCACCGTGTTCGAGGACGCCAACATTTTTGCCCGCAACCTGTACGAGTCGGGCCAGATGGAAGACCGGGATTGGGCCACTTACCGGGGGCTGTACGAGGGGATTTTGCCTGCTCTGCGCCTCCCTGATCTGCTGATTCATATTGATGCCAGCCTGCCCACCCTGCAAAGCCGGATTGCCCAGCGGGGCCGCAGCTACGAGCAAACTATTCCCGAAGCCTATTTGGGCGGATTAAACCGCTTGTACGACGACTGGGTAGCGAGTTTCGACGCCTGCCCGGTGGTACGCGTGCCCGGCGATCAATTGGACTTTGTGCAAGACCCCGCCGCCTTTCAGTGGGTCTGTGACCGCGTGCAGGCGTTCGGGTTCGGGCTGCCGCTCTTGCGGTAGGGTGCAGGCAGTATGGGTCTAGATGTGATCATTGTTGTGGAACGTCGCCGGACTGATGGGCGCTGGGAACGGGCGGAGGAGTTGGTTCCCAATGATTATCGCTCGTGGCTTGCCGAGGACTATCCCGATTTGGGCATCTCGCAGGCAGACCTGCTCCATAACACATGGACTTTCTATCCCCGCGATCAGTGGCTGATGAACGTAGAATGGCCTACTCGTCGTTCAGTGCCTGATGACATGAGTCGTGAGGCCAGAGAGGCGCTCATCTTTTTCACCACTGATAAGAAAGCAGACCAGATGCTCTTGCTCCGTGATCTTGAAGAGACAGATTGGGAAGCTTGCTGGGACGGTTGGAGATGGACGCATATTGACGACGAAAAGAAACAAGAATGGCTGGGATACTTGCTGTATGTCAGATCGGCTGTTTTAGACAAACTGCGCCCGCTGGGTGGCCTCGATGATGTTCGGCTCATCTTTGGCTACAACGTTTGATGCTTAGCCCCATGCACCCATCCCCCCAACACTGCTAGCGTTGGCCCATGCTTCTGCGTGACCTTGCCCATACCCTAGATGTCGTCCCCGAAGAGGGCGCGTGGCCCGAAGCCGACCTGACTGGCATTACCCACAACGCGGCATGGGTGGAACCCGGTAACGTGTTCGTCGCCATTCGCGGCGCACGCTTCGACGGGCATAGTTTTCTGGACGATGTGGCCGCACGCGGGGCAGTGGCCGTCTTGGGCGAAGGCTTGTCAGACGGCGTAGTTTCACCTTTGCCCTATTTGAAAGTGGCGTCGGCGCGGGCCGCGTTAGCTGATGCAGCGGCAGCGTTGGCGGGCCATCCGGGGCGGGAATTGAAGGTGGTGGGCGTAACCGGAACCGATGGCAAAACCACCACCAGTTGGCTGACCCGCCATTTGTTGCGGGCCGCCGGACTGCCCACAGGGTTGCTGAGTACGGTGGGCTACGAGCTTCCAGACGGCCAGTTGCGCCACTTTCCGGCCCATTTCACCACGCCCGAAGCGCCGCAAGTGCAGGCCACCCTGCGCGACATGGCAGAGGCGGGCGGTGCGGCGGTGGTCTTGGAGGCCAGCAGCCACGCCCTCGCCCTAGACCGGGTGCGCGGCGTGCCGTGGGCGGTGGCGGTCTGGACGCACCTCAGCTCCGAACACTTGGATTTTCACGGCACGCTGGAAAACTACTTTGCCGACAAGCGCAAGCTGATCGAACGCGCTCCGTTTGCCGTCCTGAACGCCGACGACCCGTGGACGGCACAGTTACGCGGCATCGCCCCCGCCGAAGTCACTTATTCGGCAGAGGGCCAGCACGCCGACTGGCAAGCCCGCGCAGTCCGCGAAACGGCGGACGGCCTGCACTTTGAGGTTGCTTCACCGCTGGGCCAGTTCAAGGCGCACTTGCCCATGATCGGGCGGTTTAATGTCGCCAATGCGCTGGCGGGCATGGCGGCGGCGGCACATTTGGGGGCCACTGCCGAGCAGTTGGTGGCGGGCCTGGCGTCGTTCCGGGGGGTGCCGGGGCGTATGGAGTTGGTGCCTGGTTTGCCCGATGCCCCCCGCGTGATCGTGGATTTTGCCCACACGCCGCCCAGTTTGGAGAAGGTGTTGAGCATGCTGCGGGCCACCACTGCCGGGCAACTGTGGGTGGTGTTGGGTTCGGCGGGGGGCCTGCGCGACCCCGGCAAACGTGCGCCGCTGGGCGAGGTTTCTACGCGCTTGGCCGATCACGCCGTCTTTACCGAAGAAGACAGCCGCGATACCCCGCTGGCCGACATTTTGAATGAAATGGAACGCGGAGCGCGGGAGGCGGGACAGTCTAATTTCGTGTCTATTCCAGACCGCGCCCAAGCTATTGCCCACGCTATTCATGCCGCCCAACCCGACGACACCGTGCTGCTGGCCGGAAAAGGCCCCGAAGACACACTGGAGCGCAGTGGGGAAACATTGGCTTGGAATGAAGTGGAGCAGGCGCGGCGGGCACTAGCGGGCCGAATCATCTGATTGGGGTTGGGGGGCGGGTTCCTTCTAGGCTCTGGGAGTGGTATCAATCGGTATGAACCGACAGGGTGGGACGGGCGGGCGCGGCAGACTTACGGCGGCTTTAGCTTTGGCGCTGTGTTTGGGAACGGCGGGGGCGGCCTCCAGCTACAGCCTGCCCGTGAACTTGGG
Source organism: Deinococcus puniceus (assembly GCF_001644565.1). Taxonomy (NCBI): domain Bacteria; kingdom Thermotogati; phylum Deinococcota; class Deinococci; order Deinococcales; family Deinococcaceae; genus Deinococcus; species Deinococcus puniceus. The sequence continues at coordinate 138,223 of NZ_CP011387.1, forward strand.
CACGGTCAGCAATCCCAACCTCCTGACGGGCGACAAGGACGCCGGATTCCCGGCCCTCAGTGCAGCGCAGCGGGCGGCCCTCACCGCTCAGGGGTTCGTGATCGCTCCGGCCAACTGGCGGCAATTCGACGCCGTATACGAAAATACCCGCTACGCTGCTCAACCCGTGCTGATTACCACCGATTCCATGCTGCACATCTACCATTTGGTGTTCGACAAGATGCTGCGTGACCTAGAGCGCGAAACGTTGGCCCCGGCAGTGCGGCGCATGACGGCCCTATTGGTGCAAGACGCCCGCAAGCAATCGGCGGCGCTGGCCGGAACAGAGTTGGCCCCCCAAGCGCGGCAGGCGCTGGCTTATGTGGCGGTGGCGCAAAAATTGGCCGACCCCGCTGCCCAACCCCCGCCCGAAGTGGCCGCGCTGGTGGCCGCCGAACTCAGGCTCATCGATGCCCACGCGGGCGCTGCCGTCTCGCCCATTTTCGCCTCTACCGACCTCACCGAAGACTATTCGCAGTACGTGCCACGCGGCCACTACAGCAAAAGTGAAGCCCTGAAACGCTATTTCCGGGCAATGATGTGGCTGGGGCACCTGAATCTGCGGGTAGAGAAGCCGTCCGAGACGCTGACGGCGGCCCTGATTACGCGCCTGATGGACGGCAACGCCGAGGTCAGAACCCTCTGGGCGCGGGTGTATGACCCCACGGCGCTGTTGGTGGGAGCCAGCGACGACCTGAATTACCGCCAATACGCGCAGGTTCTGAAGTCGGTGACGGGGGGAGACATTCGGCAACTGGCAGACGGCACCAAGCTGGCGGCGGTGCAAGCGGCCCTTGCCAAACTGCCCCCGCCCCGTGTGAACAGCGTATTCGTGGTGGCTAAACCCGGCGAAGGTGTAGACGTGCGGCAGCGCGAGACCCTCGGCTTCCGGCTGATGGGGCAACGCTTTACGCTGGACGGCGCGGCCCTGCAACAGTTGGTGTACCGCGAGGTAGGCACGGAAACCCAGCCGCGCCTGTTTCCGCGTGGGTTAGACCTGCTGGCCGCGCTGGGCAGCAACGCCGCCCTGAACGAAGCCCGCAAGTTGGGCGACGCCAAATTCCTGAACTACGAATCTCAGATGACCAAAGTGCGCGGCCAATTCGCGGCCCTCAAGCCCGCCGACTGGACGGCCAACGTGTACAGCGGGTGGGTGTACGTGCTGCAAGCCCTCGCCAATCCCGCCGCCCGTGACGCCCGCTATCCAGCCTTTATGCGCACGCCCGCTTGGACGCGCAAAGAGATGCTGACCGCCCTAGGATCGTGGACGGAACTGCGCCACGACACGCTGCTGTACGCCAAACAGGTCATGGCCGAAATGGGCGCGGGCGAAGAACCTGAATCGCCGCGCGGGTACGTGGAACCTAACGCGGCGGTCTGGACGCGCCTCCTGACTCTCGAAGCCCTGACCCGCCGCGTGCTGGTGAACCAAAACATCTTGTCGGAGCGCACCGATACCAATCTGGCCGAACTGAAAGACATGCTGACTTTTCTGAACCGGGTCAGTGCCCAGCAGTTGGCCGGAACTGCCCTGAGCCGCGACGACTATGACCGCATTCATTTTTACGGCGGTTGGCTGGAACAACTCAAACTCGCCAGCACCGACCCCGAAGACGGATCGGAGGGCGGCAGCCCCACCTTCGACGAGCCGCCCTACGCTGCGGTGGTGGCCGATGTCGCCACGGCGGGCGGCGAGGCACTGGAGCAGGCCACCGGAACCATTCACGAACTGTACGCAGTGGTGCCCAACGGACGCGGCGGCGTGCAAGTGGCGCGGGGCGGCGTGTATTCGCAGTACGAATTCACGGTTCCCTCTGCTCAGCGTCTGACCAACGAAGCGTGGCGGGCACAACTGAAAGCCGGAAAACTGCCGCCCATGCACCCTTGGCTGCGGGGCATCGTGGTGAAGTGAGGCGCTGGGCGGGATGGAGGCGCGGCGGCGAACACTTGGCCGCCGCCCTGCTCGCCTTCGCCCTTACTTCCGGCAGTTCCGGCCCCCCTGCGTCTGCTCCCCTGACCTTTGCCCTTGCCGGAGACCTCAGCCTTGCGCGGGGCGTGACGCAGGCGTTGGCGGGCAACTGGACTGCGGCGCTGGACGGGGTGCGCCCGGCCCTGCAGGCCGACGCCACGCTGGGCAATCTGGAATCTCCGCTGACGGTGGCCCCGCGCCAGACGGCAGGAATAGACCTCCGCGCCACTCCTGAAGCGGTGGCCGCTCTCTCCGGCTTTACGCACCTGAACACCCAAAACAACCACGCGCAGGACGGCAGCGCGGCGGGGCAAGCCGAATCGGGGGCCACTTTACGGCGGCACGGCATCTTGCCCGTGACCACGCGCCTGACCGTTTCGCAGGTACGCGGCGTACCTGTGGCATGGATCGGGTTTTTTGATGATGGGCGTACACTGCCCCCGCTGGCTGCCGTGCAAGACGGTGCAAAGCGGGCGCGGGTAGTCATCGTGGCCGTGCATTGGGGCGCAGAGTTTGGCCCGGTCACAGCGCGGCAACGCCTGCTGGCCCGCCAACTGGCCGCGGCGGGCGCGACACTGATCGTAGGCAGCGGCCCGCACGTGCTTCAGCGGGCAGAACAACTCGGCACCCCACGCGGCCCAACGTTGGTGCTGTACAGCCTCGGCAACCTGCTGTTCGATCAGACCTTTCCGGCGGCACGGGTGGGTGCGGTGGTACGGGTGCGCTGGGTGCAGGGCCAACTGGACGCCTGCGCCGTGCCGACCCGTGTGCGTGCGGGCCGGGTCACGCGGGCCACTGGTGACGAAGCTGGGCCAGTGCTGGCGCGGCTGAATCTTCCGGCCTGTGCTGGGGGCATGGGCGGGCTGCCATGAAAGTCCTGATTCTCCTTGTTCTGTCGTTCTGTACGGCGTTTGCCGGTGGCGGCAGTGGCCCCGTGTCTGTGCCTGCACGCCTGCCTGCTTCCTTGCCTGCCCCTTGCGCGGCCCTGCACCTGCCGCCCACTTGGGATGTGCGTTCCGGCGCGTATGCCGACGTTACGGGCGATGGCCTGCCCGAATGCGTGTTGGCGTTGTGGCGTCCGTGGGCCGACTGGCCGATCCGCCGCTGGTCACAGGCCCAGACGCCTATAGGGGCCAACCGGGACGCCGCCGGAGACAGCGCCCACATCGCGGTATTGCGCCCGTTGGCGGGCGGGGCGTACCAAAAAGTCTGGATCGGCAGCGCCCTGTTCCGGCCTGTGCTGGCGCTGAGTGTGGAGCCGGGGGGCCGCCTGCGAACTTGGGAAGGCACTTACGCAGCGGGCAGAAGTAGCCCGTCAGTCGCCCTCAGCGAGTGGACTTGGACAGGGTTCGGGTTTCAGCTAGAACGGCGACTGGAACGCCGAATGCCGCCGCTTGGGCCGCCCATTTACACACCGGGGGCCACTGGGGGAGACAGTGGGGGAGGGTCTGCCGCCGCGTCCGCCGGAAGCCTACGCTAAAGCCATGCGCCGCCCCGTTGCCCGGAGTTTGCTCGCTTTGGCCCTCGCTCTGCCTGCTTTTGCCGTTGCTGGCGGTTCGGGCGGCCCACGCTCGGATGGAACTTTTCCTGCTGGGCAAGTCTTGGCCCGACTCGCGCAGCCTGCGGTCACGCTAGAAGGTGTTCGGGCGTTCAAATGGAACGACATCACTGGAATACGGGTGCGGGCAGGCGGCGCGGTGCGGGTGTTTCCGGCGTGGCGTAGCATCGGCAACCCGACGTTTTGGCCCACGCTTCAGGCCGCCGACCTGACCGGAGACGGCAGGCCCGAAGTGCTGGCGCAACTGATGGTGGACGAGGGCACGGGCTACGCCATCTTCGATGCCCGTGTGCTGGCCCTGCCCGACGCGCTAAACGGGGAACTGTGGGAACTGAACGTAGCCGAGCCGCTGAACGCCATCCGCGCCCGCGTCACCTTTGCCCCCGGTGCCGTCATCGTGGGCGGCGTGCGGCACACGCTGGACTTGCCCGAAGGTGCGCCCGCCGTGCCGTCCCGCATAGGCGACCAACTGCGCTGGAGCGTGCGTGGGGGTCGTCTGGTGGCCGAAGCGACGGTGCAGCAGGACTGGGCTTTTTCGGGCACCCTGCTGCTGATTTACCGTGTGCAGGGCGGCAATCTTGTGCCGGAGCGCGTAGAATACGACGCCCGTATTCAGGACTGAACGGGAGTTGGCCCGCCTTAACCCCGCTAGCATGGCTCCATGCTCACCATGCAGGAACTCAGACGCAGCTTGCCCCGGCCCGGACGGGTGGACTGGATCGGCCTCCGCGAAGGCCGCCGCCTGCCTGTTCAGAGTGTGCAGCACGCCGAAGCCCATCCGCTCGTGGGCCTGCTGGGCGATCACGGCAAAACCGCGCCGGGTCGTTTGCGGGCCATTTCGGGCGAGGCCATTCCGTTTGAGACTGGAGAGGAAGTGCCGCCGTACCTCCCGCCGCCCGCCGCCTCATCGGGTTGGACTGGCCCCGGCAAACGCCAAGTCACGCTTATTCAGGCCGAACACTTGCCCGTGATCGCGGCTTTGGCGGGCGTGCAAACCGTGACCCCCGAAGAAATGCGGCGCAATATCGTCGTCAGCGGCTTGTCGGTGCTGGCCCTCAAGGACGCCCGCTTTCAGCTTGGAGAGGTGATTTTGGAAGGCACGGGCGAATGCCACCCCTGCTCGCGCATGGAAGAGACCTTTGGGGCGGGCGGCTACAACGCGGTGCGCGGGCACGGCGGCATCACAGCGCGGGTAGTGCGGGGCGGCCTGATCCGGGTAGGCGACGCGCTGACCGTGTTGCCCGATTGACCGTCTTGCCCGGTGGCCCCCTTATCGCAGCCGACCCCGTATGCTGGAACGTGTGAGTCAGCGCCGTTCTTCCCCCAGCCATGTCCGGGCCACTGCCATCCAGCGGGCCTTCGGGTTTTCGCGCCTGATCGTCGAAATCGGCGTGTTGAGTGCGCTCGCCTTCAGTCTGGCGCTGTTCGTGGCCGCCATCGTGCAGGCCTACGTCAGCATCACCGAGGCTTTTGCGCGGCTGGGCCAGGAAGACACCACCAAGCACCTGATGATCGCGGCTGTGGAGCAGACCGATACGCTGCTGGTGGCGATGGCGTTATTGATCATCAGCCTCGGCATGCAGTCGCTGTTTATCGGCGGCATCAAAAATGTGCCCGAATGGTTGCACATCCGCACTTTCGAAGACCTGAAGCAAAAGCTGCTGGGCATCGTCATCACGGCCATCGCCGTCGACTTTTTTTCGGTGGCGCTGGAATGGACGGGCGGCTACGACGTGCTGATCTACGGGGCAGCCGTGGCCGCCATGATCCTGTCTATCGGCGTGTATTCGGTCATTTTGTCGCGCCAGAGCGAGCGGCATCAGGTCGGTGACCACACAGAGGGGGAGCAGCACAGTTCAGGCCCCTTGGCCGAAGATGAGGGCGCGGCACGGTGACGCCACAGGTCACGAAGCCAACTCTTTCGACGCCGGAAACGGTGCGGCGGTTCGTTCGGCTGGACGAGCGCCTAGAAGCTGTCTTGGCGCTTCTGGACACAGACACGCACGCCGACATAGGTTCCGATCATGCCAAGTTACCCCTGCGCCTGATCCAGACCGGGCGGGCGCGGCGCTGCATCGTCATAGAACTCAATCCCGGCCCGCTGGCGTTGGCGCGGCGCAATGTGGCCCGTGCCGGACTGGCAGACTACATCGAGATCCGCGCAGGCGACGGCTTTGCACCCCTGCACCCCGCTGAGGCCGACAGCGCCAGCATTACGGGCATGGGCGCGGGCACCATCGCGGTCATTTTGCGGCGGGCAGAGGTAGGGGTCTTGCCGCCTACGCTGGTGCTGCAGCCCAACGATAATCCGGCCCCCATTCGCGTGTGGGCGCAGCAATCGGGCTATCACCTGACTCACGAGCGCCTGATAGACGGCTACTGGCCGTATCCGGTGCTGCGTCTACTGAGGCATCCCGGCCCCGATCCGGCCTATTCGGGCCTGCCGCACACCGCCGCCCTGCGCTACGGCCCCCACCTGCTGCGCGAAGCTGGGCCGCTGCTGGCTGCCCGCATCCGCGCCGACGTGCTGCGCCTGACCCCACTGGCCGCACCGGGCCGCACCGCACAACTGGAACTGGACGCCGCACAGGACGCGCTACAGGTCATCGGACGCCGTGTCTGAACACGAAATAAAAAACCCGCCTTGTGGCGGCGGTTGGCTTAACTTGATTGAACAGAGTATAGCGCGGTATGCAGGGCCAGTCAAGCTATGCAGGTCGATCCGAGAAACTGCGTACTGGACGGCGTTGAGTTAGAGGACAAAGAACCTGCAATTTTCAGCATCAACCTCGCCCCAGTCTCTGCCAGTTCACTTTGTAGCCCACAACAAAAAATCCGCCTTCTGGCGGCGGTGGCTGCATTTGGTTGAACACTGAACTTGATTGACAACAAGATAGCGCGGTATGCACCGCAAGTCAATCTATGCAGCCGGGTTCTTTAAGCTGGGGCTATGCGGCACGCCCTGACCTTGACTGAAGGCAACCTGACCTTGCGGCCCCTGACGCCTGCCGGCATTCCCGTTCTCCTAGCCCTGACCCGCGCCACAGCCGATGAATGGGCCTTGATGGGCAGCCAGCCCACCGAAGAAGCCTATTTTCAGGCCGCGCTGGACGCGCCCGATGCCCTGCCGTTCGTGCTGGAAGTGAACGGAGACGTGATGGGCGGAACGCGCTTAGGCGGCTTAAGTCAGGCCCACCGCGCCGCCGAAATTGGCTGGACATTCCTTAGACCCGCCCTGCACGGTACGGGGGCCAACCGCCGCATGAAACTGCTGCTGCTCACTTACGCCTTTGGGGGCCTCTGGGACGGCCTCGGCTGCGTGCGTGTGCAACTCAGAACCGACGCCCGCAACGTCCGTAGTCAGCGGGCCATAGAAAAACTGGGAGCGGTGCGCGAAGGCGTGTTGCGCTCGCATATGATCACGGCCAGCGGCTATCTGCGCGACACGGTGATGTATTCCATCACGCGGGAGGAGTGGCCGGGGGTGCGGGCGGGGTTGGGCGGCGGTGATGTGGCGTAGGGGGTATTTTGTCTAAGGGTCAAGGATCTAAGTAGCGCGGTGTGTTCCGCTCCCTCTCCCTTGAGGGGGGAGGGCTGGGGAGGGGGTGGTGAGCGAAGCGATTGCCCTCCCTCGACCCTCAGACCCGCCCCCGCTGTCGGTCATTTGGCCTATGCCTACCCCATGCCCGCCCGCTACACTCTGCCGCTACACTGGGGGCCATGACCGCACAACTAGAGGCTGTGGAACGCATTCTGGCCGTTCCCGAAGACCAAACCCGCTGGGACACCTTCGCGCCGCGCTATCAGGCGTTGCAGGACGCCGACCTGACCGCGGACGGCGTTCCCGCATGGCTGGCCCAGTGGAGCGCCGTAGACGCCGATCTGACGCAGGCCCGCTCCAAACTGTCCACGCACGCCGACCTGCACACCGATGACGAGGCGATTCAGGCGCGGTTTCAGGCGTTCGTGCAAGACGTGATTCCCGGCGTGCAACGGGCCGAGCAAGCCCTGACCGAAAAGCTGCTGGCCGTGCCCGGTTACGTGCCCGCCCCCGATTTTGCCCTGAATTACCGCCGATTCCGCGACGCCGCCGCCCTGTTCCGTGAGGCGAACGTGGAACTGGGCACCACGCACGAGCAGCAGATGTCGCGGCATGGGGTCATTACGGGCAACCAGACCGTGACGTTGGACGGTGAAAGCGTGACCGTGCCTCAGGCCAAAGCCCGGCTGGACGACCCAGACCGCGCCGCCCGCGAAAGCGCTTGGCAGGCACTGGCCGCCAGCAATCTGGCCGTGGCCCCCGACCTCGACGCGCTGATGCTGGAACTGATCGCCACGCGCCAGCAACTCGCCCGCAACGCCGATTTGGGCAATTTCCGCGACTATATGTGGAAGCGCCTTGACCGCGTGGACTACACGCCCGCCGACTGCACCGCCTTCCATGAAGCCGTGCGGGAAGAAGTGGTGCCGCTGACGACCCGCATGATGGCCGACATTGCCGCCACATTGGGCCTCGATACCGTGCGCCCTTGGGATTACAACCGCAACAACTTGCTTGATCCGCAAGGCCGCGCACCGCTGAAGCCCTTTACCACAGGCGCAGAGTTGGAGGAGTTGGCCCAAGCCGCCTTCGACTCGCTGGACGCCGACCTGGGCGCACGTTTCCGCTCTATGCGCGGCGGCTTGCTTGACCTAGAATCACGGCCCGGTAAAATGGCGCACGCCTACTGCGAGTACTACCCCGTGGAAAATCAACCTTTCGTGCTGATGAACGTGGTGGGCACGGGCGAAGACGTGCGCGTGCTGTTTCACGAAGTCGGGCACGCCTTCCACGGCTTTTACAGCGGCGACGCGCAACCGCTGCTCTGGAACCGCTGGAGTCCGATTGAATTCGTAGAAATTCCTAGCATGGCGATGGAATTCTTGACGCTCGATCATCTGGGCCATGCCCTGACGCCCGACGAACTGACCCGCTACCGCGCCAAGCAGCTGGAAGGCGTGGTGGCCTTTTTGCCGTGGGCCGCGCAGATGGACGCTTTTCAGCACTGGCTCTACGCCGAAGCCCCCGCCGACCTGACCATTGCCGATTTGGATAACAAGTGGCTGGAACTTGACCGTACCTTCCACCCCTTCATCAACTGGGACGGACTGGACGAAGGCATTCGGGCCAAGGGCTGGCAGTATTACCACATCTTCCGTGCGCCGTTTTATTACATCGAATACGCTATGTGTTATCTCGCGGCGGTGGGCATTTGGCAGGGGGCGCGGCTTGACCCGGCGGCGGCCCTCACCAACTACAAAACCGCCCTGCGCCTAGGCAGCACGGCCCCCAACCCGGAGTTGTACCGTGCAGCGGGTGTGGAATTCCGCTTTGACCGCGAGTACATCAAAGGGCTGATGGCCTTTTTGGGCGAACAGTTGGCGTAAGCAGGGGAGAGCTAAGCAGGCCGCTGAGCAATCCAGTCTCAGCGGCCTGCTGATTGGTTGTGTTCGACTCTCTCAGCGTTTCAATTCGCCCCGATAAGCAAAGTCCCGATCTTTGCCTTCCAGTTGCAGATTGAATTGCTGGCTTGTGGTTTTGGCCCCATGTGAGCCGTCTACTCTGGCGTACAGGCTGCCATCGGCGCGGCGCAATTCTCCATCCCAGCTGACATAAATAGGAACCGCCTGAGCCTGAAACTTGATGCCTGAGGCAAAAGCCTTGGCGGTCAGCGTCAGTGGCTCATCGTTCACGCGGGCTTCCCCGGTCACGTGGTATTCGGATTCAGAAATCCAAGTGGCGTTGGCCTTCAGCCACAGCGATTTGGGGGCGGTACCCAGTTGCCACTTCACACCGCCGACTTGTTGGTACTTCAACACGCCTGCGTCGGTGTTGAGGATGCTGCCCAAAATAGGAAGGCGGGTGTCGTCGGGGGCATTTGCGTCCACCTGCGCCGTGATTTGCCCGTCGGAGAGGCGCACCGTTCCCAGCGTCTTGCCCGTGAAGGTTAGCGTCTCTCCCTTCAGGCTCAGATCAACCCGCTGGCAATCTCCAGTCTCTACCGCGTTCCTCAGCGTTCCGTCGGCGCGGCGCAGTTCGATTACGCCGTCATCGTAGGCCAGTGCTGCCCCGCCGTCGGGGAGCGTTAGGGCGTCGTTGCTGATGCCGTTATCGTTCCCGCCAGAGCATTTGAAAGTATGTTGAGCCTTCCCGTCTATGGCTTGACCTGTGACATTGGACGTAAAGAGAGAGCGTCTCACTTTGTAGACACCTTGCCAGATCGAGTCCTCAACAGCAAACCACTGCTTATCAGATGACCAATACGTGTAAGTGTCCTTCGGTAGAGTCGCCAGAAGCGTGTTGACGGCGGGATGAAGGGGCACAAGCTGCCGCGTGCGTGTGTTGATGATGGTGTCGTCGGACAGCAGCGCCAGCGTTGTGTCGGCATTGAAGCTTCGGAGGGAGGCGGGCAGCACCCAGCGGTCTGTTTCAGCCAAGGTTAGGGGGTCACGCTCAATCATGACCCATTGAGTGTTCGCATACCCATCAGACAACAGTCGGGCAGGAGTAGTGTCTGTTGCTGCCCGAAAAACAAAATCATCTTGAGCCAATGGAACTTCCTTCAGCACTTGCCCCGTTTGACTCTCAATGGCGAGGAGGCGTGAAGCTTTGTTGCCCTCACTCCGGGTCACATACAGCCGTCCATCCCCTTGGGTTTCAAGGGAATATCCCACGGCAGGCGTCAGCATTCCGCGCCATTCGCCGTGTAGGGCGGCTTCTCCCTCTGGAATCTTCAGGATTTCGGGTGGGGCAGGCCGTCAGCAGGCACAGGCAGGCGGTGATCGGAAAGAGCAAACGCTTCATGAAGGCATCTTAACGGAGTGTGCTGACCAGCCGTGCTGCATATGTGCATCGTCACAATCAGTTTAAGCACTCCGCCAGTTTGCCGATGCATTCTTGACCCTTTTGGGCACACACTGGAGCATGACGGCAACTGAGCTACAAGTAGAGACATTCGACAAGGCCACGGCGTCCCCGCAGGAGCGGCTGGCAGCGGCAGACCTTATTTTGGCCTGCTATGCGGCGGCCTACCCCGAAGACCCACCGTTGGTGCGGGATCAGGTGGCCGCTACATTGGGCGATCATCTGCCCGATGAGGTGGTGTTGCCCTCTCTGGTGCGCGTGGGCGGGCAGGTGATCGGCTGGGCCAAACTGGAATTCAGCCTGACGCAGAATTTGCACGCCGCACACGCCAACATCATGGTTCACCCCGACCACCGCCGCGCTGGAGTGGGCCGCGCTTTGGCTGCCACCATGGAGCAGCAAGCCCGTCAACAGGGGCGGCGCATCGTGACCTTCATGACCTCTGACCGCGTGCCTGCCGCCCATGCCTTTGCCGACAGCTTGGGCGGAGAAGCGGCCCTGCCCATGCGCCAGAGCCAGTTGGTGGTGGCCGACGTCAGCGCCGAACTGCTTGAGCGCTGGTGCACCCGCCCCGAAGCTGACCCCTACCGACTGCACGTCTGGACGACCCTTCCCGAAGAATATCTGGCCCGCGCCGCCGACCTGATGGGCGTGATGAACAGCGCGCCACGCGGGGAGTTGGACGTGGAAGACTGGACATTTACGCCCGAGATGATCCGGGGCTGGGAAAAAATGATGGCGAAGGAGGGTGAACTCTGCCTGACGCTGGCCGCCGAAGACACGGCCACAGGCACGCTAGCTGGATACACGCAACTGTTCTGGCATCCTCAGCGGGCCAGCATTGCCTATCAGGGGGCAACCGCCGTGCGGCCAGAGTACCGGGGCGCGGGCCTCGGCAAATGGCTGAAAGCCGCCGCCCTGCGCCAGTTGCCCGCCCAGTGCCCTGGCACCCGCTTTATTCGCACCAACAACGCCGACGTGAACGCCGCCATGCTCGCCATCAATGTGCAGATGGGCTTTCTGCCCTACGCCGCCGTGACCGAGTGGCAGCTCAAGCTGGACTAACTTTTAGAGCAGTTGTCCGAATGGAAGCGTCAGAAAAAAGCTCCTGACGCTTCCATTCTCCCGAATCCTCGTTCAATTCACTCACTCTGTTCGGTCAACAGCAAACGACTCTTTTGACAAATGCTCTAGGCTCAGTTTCCCGATTGAACCTGCTCGAAGCGCAGGCGTGCGCCGCACTGGACGAATCCGGCGCGGCGCACGTTGCGTTCACTGCCGGAACCGGGGGTCACGTTCACGCTGGCAAAGTCTGCCCCGTGCTGCGCGGCCAGATGCAGGCGGGCAGCCAACAGCGCCGATTGCACGCCCCGCTTGCGCTGCTCTGGCAAGGTGGCTCCGCTAAACAGCATCGCCACGCCTAGTTCTGTGCCCATCAGGCCTACGCCCGCAGGCTGATCGTCCAGCCGCGCCAGCACCCGTTTGACGTTGGGCAACGAGGCATTGATCCGCATAATGGCCTCGCTGCCCGGCCCGAAGGCTCGGCAGGCCACGTCAATCCAGAGTTCGGGCGGCGCGTCCTGCACGGCGATAGCGGGCAAAGGAGGCAGATCGGTCAGGGGGTGCAGATACACATGCAAGATTTGCGTCAGCACGAAGCCTGCTCCGGTCAAGGCAGCCAGGGTTTCAGCGTTGACGTCGCTGAAGGCCTGCACACTGGGCCGCACGCCCCTCACCCTGAAAAAGTCGGCGGTGGCCCGGAAATCTTCGGCAGTCGGTGTGACGTCTGGTGCGAGGGTCGCAATATTCACGGGCAACTCGGCCCCCGAAAAAATAGCTGTGACCGGGCCAAAGCTGGCCTGAACCTGTGCATAGGCCTGCAAACCTACGGCCTCTGCCTGTGCGATTCGGGCCAACTGATTTTCCAGCACGGGCCGTTGCTCAGGTGTCATGGCCTCAGCATACGGGCCAGCGTGCTGGGTTGAAGGAAGCTCAGGCGTCTGGGTCAGCGTCCCATTGGGTCAGGCTGTACGCCGTCAGTACCGTGGCCGCCAGCCCCGCAAAATAGGCTTTTTCTTTGGTTCCGCTCATTGCGCCCAGCACCGCAGGCAGTGCCAGCAGGGCCGGGGCGCTTGCCAGTTCAATCTTCCCGTGAACCGGAAAAGGGATGGTGCGCCGCAGTCCCAGCGGGAAATCGGTCAGCGCCGTGACCACCAGATAGGTTCCGGCAAAGAGGGCCGAAGCGCGGCGGGCGGCAGGGTTCAGGCCCAGCAGGGGAGGCGCGGCCAGCATCAGGGCGCAGGCGGCGTAGTCGACGATTCCGTGGCGGCGCGGCGTGAGGGGTTTCATGCACCCTAGCATCCCGGCCCCAGTTCAAGGCCAGATGGCGGTTGGCTAAAAGGGTCTTCAGGGCAAGTTCTGGCACAGATCATCAACGAACAACCCCGACGCTTGGCCGGGGTGTTCTTTATTGCTTGGCGCACTCGACTGGAGTCGAACCAGTGGCCTGCCCCTTAGGAGGGGGCCGCTCTATCCATCTGAGCTACGAGTGCCTACGTAGCGGCACAGAGTATAGCAAGGCCGCTGCAACAGGCAAAAGCGCCAGATTCACGCTGACGCTTTTGCTCCGTGAGGCTATTTCTCAGCGGTTCATGATGTGAATCGCCTGCTTATGCACCGCTTCCGCCGCTTCCAGCACGCTTTCGCCCAAGGTGGGGTGCGCGTGGATGGTCAGGGCGATGTCGGTGGCGGTGGCCGCCATTTCTAGGGCCAAGCCCGCCTCGCCCAGCAAATCGGAGGCGTGCGGCCCCACGATATGCACACCCAACAGCAGATCGGAGTCGGCCTCGACCACCATTTTCACGAAGCCATCGGTCTGCTGGAGCGTCATGGCGCGGCCCGACGCACTGAGCGGGAAGGTTCCGGTTTTAACCTTGTAGCCCTTGTCTTTGGCTTCCTGCTCGGTCAGGCCTACCCAAGCGAGTTCGGGGCTGGTGTACACCACGCCGGGAATCGCTACGGCGTCTTGTGCGGCGGGTTTTCCGGCGATCACTTCGGCGGCCACCAAGCCTTCTTTCATGGCCTTGTGCGCCAGCATGGGATTTCCGGCCACGTCGCCCACCGAGTAGATGTGCGGAATGTTGGTGCGCTGCTGCAAGTCGGCGGGAATAAAGCCCCGATCCGTCACGTGTACGCCAGCGGCAGCCATGTTCAGCCCATCGGTGCGCGGGCGGCGGCCCACAGCCACCAGCACGCGGTCAAAGACCTCGGTGCGCTTCTCGCCGGTCTTCACGCTTTCCAGTTCCACGTGAATGCCGTCGGCCTTTTTCTCCGCTTTGTTGGCCTTCGTCTGCGTCTCTATTTTGATGCCCTGCTTGGTCATGGACTTGGCAAATTCCTTCACCGCGTCGGCGTCGGCCCCCGGAATCACGTTAGGCAGGAACTCGATGACTTTTACGGCGCTGCCCATGTTGTTGTACACATGCGAGAACTCGAAGCCGATGACGCCGCCGCCCACGCACAGCATCCGGGCGGGTACGGGGTCAGGCATCACCAGTGCGCCCGTGGAATCCACAATTTCGACCTGATCCACGTCCAGCCCGGGCAGTTTGGCGGGTTCGCTGCCCGTGGCAATAATGAAGCTGCCCGCCGTGTAGGTCTTGTCGCCTACTTTCACGGTGTGGGCGTCCACAAAGCTGGCTTCCCCGATCAGGTGCGTAATTTTGTTGGCCTTGAACAAGGCACCCACGCCGCCCGTCAGCTTCTTCACGATGCCGTCTTTCCAGCCGTTCAGCTTGGCAATATCCATCTTCTGCTCGCCAAAGGTCAGGCCAAAGTCAGCGGCGTGGCGGGCCGCTGCGATCTGCTCACCGGCGTGCAGCAGGGCTTTGGTGGGAATGCAGCCCACGTTCAGGCACACGCCGCCCACTGCTTCGCGCTCGGCGCACGCCACCCGCAATCCAAGCTGCGCGGCGCGAATGGCCGCGTGATATCCGCCGGGGCCAGCGCCGATCACCAACACGTCAAAATCCATGCCGGAAGAACCCTGATTCGTCATGGCCGTAGTCTAGCGTTCCCCCGCCCGCCGACTGTCCCTCTGACCCGCCCAGCCGGACGCGGAGTATTTACACTTACAACTGGTGAATGGCAGCCAGAGGACATCCTGAAGCCCAGGTTGGCTGCATCCCCTAAACTAGTCCCGTGAATCCCGACGTTTCTGCACCTGCCCTGCCCACCGTGTTGGTCATCGTGGGGGGCAGCATGGCGGCGGTCAAGGCTCCATCGGTGCTGCGGCGCTTGCGGGAGCGCGGGGCGCGGGTGCAGGTCATCGCCACCCGTGCGGCACTAGAATTTATTACGCCCCTGAGTTTGTCCACTGCTGCCGACACCGCCGTCGCCACCGACGAAACATGGTTCGAGTCTCGCCCAGACGCCCAACACCTTGCTTTGGCGCGGGCCGATGCGGTGGTGATCGTAGGTGCTTCAGCCGATCTGCTGGCGCGGGCGGCGGGCGGACATGGGGCCGATCTGGCCGCCGCTACGTTGCTCAGCGTGCGCGGCCACGTGCTGTGGGTTCCGGCCATGAACGAGCAAATGTGGCGGCATCCGGCGGTGCACGCCAACGCCGCCACGTTGCGCGGCTGGGGCCATCAGTTTTTGGGGCCAGAAGTGGGCGCATTCGGCTCGCGGGGAGAGGGTGTGGGGCTGGGGCGCATGGCCGAACCGGAAGATATTGCAGCGGCGGCGTTGGCCTTACTCGCGCCCGCCGTGCCGCAAGACCTCGCGGGTGTGCGGGTGGTCGTCTCGGCTGGCCCCACCCGCGAATACCTCGATCCGGTGCGCTTTATCTCCAATCCCAGCAGCGGCAAGATGGGCTTTGCGGTGGCGCAGGAGGCCCAGTCACGCGGCGCAGAAGTGACGCTGGTCACGGGGCCAGTGACCCTGCCCGATCCAGCGGGCGTGCGGGTGGTACGAATAGAAACCGCGCTAGAGATGAAAGCTGCCGTAGACGAAGCTGCCCAAACCGCCGGAATCGTGGTCATGACCGCCGCCATCGCCGACTACCGAGCCGCCACCCCAGCAAGTGAAAAGCAGGCCAAAGTCGCGGGCGACGTGAGCATTCACCTGACGCCCAATCCGGACATTCTAGCTGGGCTAGGGGCCGAACAGCCCCACCACCCAGAGCGCGTGCTGGTGGGGTTTGCCATGGAAACCCACGCGGGCGTGGAGCGGGCGGCCCTGAAAGCCCAGCGCAAAAATGCAGATTTTATTCTGCTGAATTACCCCACCCGCGAAGGCACAGCTTTTGGTGGAGACGACAACCAAGTGACCCTCGTCCGCCCCGACGCCACCTTCGAAGATTGGCCCCGCATCAGCAAGCGAGAAGTGGCCCGGAAACTGTTGGACGAAGCAGTAAGCATCAGGCGATCAAAGTCTTTTCCTACTCACCACTAACCACTTCCCGCCTTGTTGCATTATTCACCGCATATGCATACTATTGCAGGGTGCTCAGCAAGGATCAGCGCCAAAAGCGCATTCAGGACATCATCGCCCGCGAGAGTGTTTCCACGCAGGCGGATCTCGTCGCACGGCTGCGGGCCGACGGCGTGCATGTCACTCAGGCCACCGTCAGCCGCGACATCAACGAACTCCGGCTGGTGCGTCTGCCCATCGGCAAGGGCCGCCACCGCTATGCTCTGGCGCAGGTAGCAGGGCATGGCAACGTAGAAGAAGAACTGGCCCGTCTGTTCCAAAACTTCGTGCATGACGTAGACCGGGGCGAAAATGTGCTGGTCATCCGTACCGCCGACGGCCACGCCACCGGGGTCGCCCTGCTGTTAGATCGCCTGCGCCGAGACGACATCGTGGGCACCATCGCCGGAGAAGACACCATTTTCGTGGTGGCCCGCACGATTGCCGAGGGCGAGGAATTGATGGAAGAGTTGAATGCGCTGATGATCGGTTAGATCGTGGGTGTGGATCGTGGTTTGACCTTGACCACGATCCACACTCGTATTTCCCCAGTTTTAAGGCACATCCTCTTCACTCAAATCCGGCACGTTCCCAATCGGCACCTGTACATGGGCCACCGTGCCCACGCCCACTTCACTTTCTATCCAAATTCGCCCGCCGTGCGCGTCCACGATGCCCTTGGCGATGCTGAGGCCGAGGCCCGCGCCGCCCTGATCCCGGCTGCGGCTGTCCTCTACGCGGTAAAAGCGGTCGAAGAGGCGTTGCAGATGCTCGGGCGCAATGCCGGGGCCGTCGTCGCGGACGCTCAGGCGCACCTCTCTGGTTTTGCCTCCCACCACGTCCTGCGGCGTACTTTCCAGCGTAATCGTGGTGGCTCCGGCCTTCAGCGCGTTGCCCACCAGATTGATGATGACCTGCTTCATGCGGTCTGGGTCGCCCTCGAAGGGAACATCTTCGCCTGTGGTGGTCAGCACGGTGTTCTGGGCCTGTGCCAACGGGGCGAGTTCGCGGGCCACATCGGCCAAGAACAGGCTGGACAAGATCGGCTGATGCGTGAGCGTGAGTGCGCCGCTGTCGGAGCGGGCCAGTTGCAGCAGGCTGGCGATCAGGTTGGTCAGGCGTTCGGATTCGCTGCGAATAATATTCAGGCTTTCCTGCTGCTGCCCGCTGGGGCTGGTGCGCCGCAGCAGGTAGCTGGCGTGCCCGCTGATGGCCGTTACCGGGGTTCTCAGTTCGTGGCTGGCATCCGAAGTAAAACGGCGCTGGGCCTCGAAGGAGCTTTCCAAGCGCCCCAGCATGGCATTCAGCGCCTGTGCCAAAGCCTGTACCTCGTCGCCGGTGGCGGGTTCGGGTACGCGCTCAGCGAGGTTCTGGCCGCCAATGCGTTCGGCGGCCCGCTGTACCAGACGCAGGGGACGCATGGCCTGCCCCGCCAGCAGATAGGAACCCGCCCCAGCAGTCACGAGTCCCACCAAGAACAGCAGCAGAATCACGCTTCTCAGTTGCGCCAGCGTAAACGTGAGCGTGGACAGGTCGCGGCCTACATAGGTAATCGCAAAAGTCTCGCGGGCCGTACCGAAAGCGTTGTTTTCCAGCAAGACCGGAGCCAGCGTGACCAGTACCCGCATAGACACGGGATCGTCGAACTGCTTCTTGACTTGCTGGGTCAGAATCATCTGTCGTCCGGGAGAGGAGATCAGGCGTACCAATTCGGCGTCCGACAGACGAATGGGAGCGCTGGGGTCTACGCCCACGCTCTGGCGGGTGCCGTCAGCCAACGCGCGAATGATGGTTAACAGTTGGGTGCGGGCTTGCTCAGACTTAGCCCGCGTAAACTCTGCAGTCAAGCTGTCCTGATCATAGAAGGACAACTGTTCTATCTGAATGGCCGAGTTGGGGAAAAAGTAGCGGGCAGGCCTCAGCAGCACACCCGCGCTCCCATTCTCCCCGTTCCCGCTGGCTGCCGATTCCAGTTCGATCTGGCTATAAATGGTGGTGAACTGGCGGTAGGTGTCCTGCAACTCCCGATCCATCCCGCTGATGAGGTTGGTTCTCATCATCAGCAGGGTGGCAAAAGCAACGCCTGTCAGGAGGACGGCCAAGAGCGCCGTATAGAACAGCGTCAAGCGCCAGCGCAGGGTCACGCCGCCCACCTATATCTGTACAGACAGGCAGGGCAGCGGCAAAGGGCAGAGAACATCACGCCGCCCACTCTACCGCGCCCCGGTGTGAGGCCGATTCAGCCTGATTGCGGCTTATTCTTCGCGCAGCACGTAGCCCACGCCGCGCACGGTATGAATCAGGCGTCGCTCTCCGCCCTCTTCCAACTTGCGGCGCAGGTAGCCGATATATACGTCCACGACGTTGCTGCCGCCCGTATATTCCGGCCAGACCTTCTCTTCGATTTCGAAGCGGCTGAACACTTTGCCGGGGTTGCGGGCCAGCAGTTCCAGTAACTCAAATTCTTTGGCACTCAGTTCCACACGCCGTCCACCCCGGAAAATTTCGCGGCCATCGAGATTCATGACCAAGTCGGCCACGCGTACTTCTCCGGTCACGGCAGGATTCACGCGGCGCAGGTGGGCACGCACGCGGGCCAGCAGTTCCTCAATAGAAAAAGGCTTGATCAGGTAGTCGTCCGCGCCGCTGTCCAGCCCCTCCACCTTGTCCTGAATGCCGTCTTTGGCGGTCAGAATAATGATGGGGGTGTTGCTGGTCTTGCGAATGCGGCGGGCCACTTCCAGACCGTCCAGCACGGGCAGCATCAGATCCAGAATCACGAGATCGGGGTTGACTTCACGGAATTTTGACAGACCCGTCACGCCGTCGAACGCCACCTCTGTCGCGTAGCCTTCGGCGGCGAGTTCGAGTTCGATAAAGCGGGCGATGTCTTTCTCATCTTCAATCACGAGAACCAGCGGCTTGCGTTCCATAGGGTCAGTCTAGGGAGCGTTCTCATGAGAAGCCGCGCCGTGTGCTTAACCAGCTTTCATGTGGCCGTGCGAGTGCTGCTCTGGCTGGGGCCTCAGCTGCGCCGTGAAGGCCACGCATTCAGTATTAAATCCGTGCAGGGAAGGCAGGGTGCGGGGCGTGTAACTGACCTGCCGCAAGTGATCCATTTTGGACGCGCCGCCGCACACCAGCGTCTCACCGGGATGGGCGGCGCTGCACAGGCGGCAGGCATAGTTGACGGGCAGGCCGTAGGCGCTAGGTTGCCCGCCCACCATGCCCGTGATGACCTGACCCACCGCGACCCCGCTGCGAACCTGCAGAGTCACGCCCAACATGGCCGCCAACGACAGGCGCGCCGATCTCTCATGCGCCTCAAGGGCCGCCGTGATGCCTGCGCTCACGTGTTGCTCATCCCAGAGCGCCAGAACCGCGTCGCCCTGATGTTGCAGCACCTGTCCGCCCCGCGCCTCGAAACTGAGGATCAGTACCTGGACAAATTCGGCCATGAGCGAGGTGTAGTGATCTAGCGGCAAAAGGTGCGCTAGGCGCGTGCTGCCTACCAGATCCACCATGACCAAACAAGCCAGTTGCGAGGGCGTGGCCTGAGCGGGAAGGGGAAACAGCAAGTCAGTGGGCATAGGGATAGCTTGATGATGCCTCAGCCTTCTCCTCACGTAAAGCCCATGTCCTGTTCATCTCATCTCTATTCAGAAGCTTGTCAGAAAGCTCTCATTCAATTTCTGCCTCTCGAGGCCACCCAGGAGGGCGGGAGCGCCGCTCACCCACTGCTGGGTCAGCAGAAGGCCAGCACAAGAGCTTTACTGACTCACCAGTATATACCAGAGGGTAAAGAAACTCTTTATTTGTAAAAAATTTAACGCTAGGAAATGCTGATTGGTAGGTTCAGTCTCAGAGCTTCAGCGAAGCGAATCGTTCTCTACGGCGAACCCGTGCAGCAGCGGCAGTGTGCGGAAGGCCACCCAGTCTCCGGGGCGCACTTCGGGCAGAGGCGTAAAGCTGGACAGCACCAGCGGCAGCCGTGCCCGGACGACCCAAGAGCGGCGTGACACATCTAATACTTCGCCCACGCCTTCCAGCCCCGATATGCCGATCACGGTCAGTTCCTCACGTCCATCAGCGGGTTGAGGACGGAGATCGGTGGCGGCCAAGTCCAGAATGCCGTGCACCACCAGTTTGGCCGGGCCGGGGCGCACCGTGTAGGGGCCGCTGCGGTCAAACAGGTACAGCACGCGCCCGCCCGCCGAGAACTCCTGCAACGGGCTGCCTTCCCGCTGGGGGTAGACCTGACCTACCGCCGCCCACGCCGCATAGCGCGAGGCGAATTCGGTTTCAGAACTTTCCAGCGTCACGCGGTTTCCGGTGCAGAGGAAGTGGGCAAGAGGGCGGGAGAAACGGACATTGGCCGGAGTCTAGCGGGAGACCGGGGCCTCTGTCAGGTTTCCGGGTCAGTCTGCTTCTTCAGGCTCCAGCCACGCCAGCGTCGGGCGGTCTTCGCGGGGCACTGGGGGCGTGCCGTCGGGTAGGGCGTCCAGCAACGTATCGGCCCGCTCTAGGGCAAAGGTGCCCTCTACTTCACGCAGCATATGAATCATGACCAGCCCGCTCAGGCGCTCCAGATCGGCCCATGCGCGCGATCCGGCGGGGTGCAGGTCACGCTCGCGCAGCAATAAGGTGAGAGCGTGTCGCTCCTGGCCTTCTGCAAAAGCGGCCCTGATCTTGGCAGGAATGCTGACCCGTTCACCCCTCACCCGTTCAGCGTGCGCCACACCACATCCACGATGACGCCCGCCAGCATGGTGAGGGCCAACCACATATTCGCGTCGAAAAAGGCGACGTTGGCGCGGGTCAGGTCATTGGGGTTCACGATGCGGTGCTCGTACAGCAAAATGCCGCCCATAACGAGGGCCGCGACGTAATACCAACCGCTGGCCCCCACCGCCACACCGACTGCCAGCAACAGCAAAAAAGTGAGGGCGTGGCTGCCCGCTGCGATCTTGAGCGCACGCGGAATGCCGAAGCGCACCGGAATGCTCTTGACGTTGTTTCGGCGGTCAAAGTCGTAGTCCATCGTGGCGTAAATGACGTCTAGCCCGATCATCCAAAAAATGACGACGGCCCACAAGAGCCACGCGGGGGGCGCAAATTCGCCCGTGACCGCGATCCAACCGCCCGCTGCCGCCGCGCCGTCCGTGATGCCCAGCCACGCATGACACAGCCACGTGTACCGCTTGGTATAGGGGTAGCCGATCAGGAAGACAACGGCCAGCGGCATCAGCCACAGGCACAGCGGGTTCAGTTGGGCGGCGGCAAAGGCCATGACCACCAGACTAACCACCACCAGCGTCCACGCCTGCGCAGGCGTAATTTTGCCGCTGGGCACCTCGCGTCCCGCCGTGCGTGGGTTACGTGCATCGATGAAGCGGTCTATAACCCGGTTGGCCCCCATCGCCGCCGTGCGGGCCGACGCCATCGCCACCGTGACCCAAATCAGCACGCTCCAACCCGGCCAGCCTGTGCCGTTCACCGCCAAGCTTGCCAGCAGCATCCCCGCGTAGGCAAACGGCAGCGCAAAGACCGTGTGCTCAAATTTCACGAGGTCGAGGTAGGTCTTAACTTGGGCGGCGGCGTTCATACGCCAAACAGAATACGCCTCCGCTCTCATCTGATATAGATTCCGATTGAATCCCGCCTTGTTTGGGATTCAATTCGAGCAGAGCGAGCAGGAAAAAATAGGGATGCCGGGAAAGGGACGGACAGCCGGTGGGGTTCCCAGTTGTACAGGAATTGGACGGCATCCCTATGACCTGAGAGGGGCGTTACAGGCCCCGTTGGGGTGGGGCAGCGGCAGAGTTCAGCGGGGGTTGGGCAGTAAGGCTTTTGCCTCACTCAGCCGCTCTTTTTTCGGGCAGTTCATCCACTGGCTCGCCTGAGTCCAAATTAGGGTGTCGCTGGGGAACTGTTGCCACGCCGGAAGGCTGGGGTCAAGCAGGGTGTGTGGCCGGGCCAGCGGTTGCGGTGCAGACTCGCGCATAGGCCGCAGCCTGCGCCGAACGTGTCAGAGGGCCGTCAACCTGCTGTTGTACTTCTGCGGTTCAGCGCGTCTTCGGTTGCAGTACCAGCGCCTGAGTTTCCTTCACCACGCTCAGGCTCCGCAAGACGTCCTTGTCCAGATCTCCGGCTTGGGCCAGCGCCTCGGCCTTTTTGCGGTCAATTGTCGCCACTTCCAGCGCCGCCGCGTCTCCGAACACTTCCCGGAACCGTTCCACCGGATATTCCACCCGGCGCGAAATCTTCAGGCTGGCGCGGTACAGGTCAGTCTCGGCCTGCTCCCCCGTTTGCAGCGCCGCCTTGATCTGCACTCCCAGCGCTTCCTTTTCGGCTTCTAGCCCCAGCATGGTGTCGCGCAACATGGCGTAGCGCTCCAGCAGTTCGGCCAATGTGGGTTCTTGGGTGGGGTCGAGCGCGTCCATCATGGGCTTCAGATTACTGCGCCGGGTCAACCGGACTGGGTACGGGGGCCAAAAGCGCCAGCAGATCGCCCACGCTGCGGTGAGCCTCTAGGGGGTGGCGCAGGGCAAAAGCGGCGTTCACGGCGTAGCTGTTGCGGCGGCCCGTGCGTGTACGCGTCAGGGTTCCCGACTGCTCTAGGTCACGCACGATGCGCTGCACGGCCCGCTCGGTGATGCCCACTTCCAGCGCCACTTGCCGCAACGTCGCGTCGGGTTGACGTACCAGACACAGCAGCACATGTGTGTGGTTGGTCAGAAACGTCCAGTGGCTGGGGGGCGGGGTGAGGGTCATGGGTGGGGGCAACTAGGGTTCAGTCTAACTGGCCTCATTGCCATTGTTTCACCCCTCCTCCCTCAAGTCTGGACGAAGTACAAAATACGATATCCAATACGCGACAACTTTTTCGCTAGTATGAACGCAGGCAAGTCGCCCACTTCGTACCTAAGGAGATTCCCCCGTGCCTATTTCAGACGTAACTCAATCGCCCGCCCAACCTGTCGCCCAGCCTGCTTCCAGCCCCGCCCTCATTCCCATCGCCATTGCTCACGGCGACGGCATCGGCCCCGAAATCATGGCCGCCACCCTGCGAATTCTGCTGGCGGCAGGCGCACGCATAGACCCGCACGAGGTGGCGGTGGGGCAACAGGTGTACCTCGGCGGCGTGTCTTCGGGCGTGGCCCCCGATGCTTGGGAGACTCTGCGGCGGACTGGAGTGCTGCTGAAAGGCCCGATTACTACGCCACAAGGCGGCGGCTACAAAAGCGTGAACGTGACGCTCCGCAAGGCACTGGGCCTGTATGCCAACGTGCGGCCTGCACGGGCCTACGCGCCCTTCGTCGCCACCCACCATCCGGCGATGGACTTGGTGATCGTGCGTGAAAACGAAGAAGACCTGTACGCCGGAATCGAGCACCGCCAGACCGACGAGGTGTACCAGTGCCTGAAACTCGTGACCCGCGACGGCTGCGAGCGGGTGGTGCGCTACGCCTTCGAATATGCCCGCGCACACGGACGGCGCAAGGTCACGGCCATGACCAAAGACAACATCATGAAGCTCACCGACGGCCTGTTTCACCGGGTCTTCGATGAAGTGGCCGCCGAGTATCCTGACCTGCAAGCCGATCATATGATCGTGGACATCGGCGCGGCCCGCCTCGGCGCACGCCCTGAAACCTTCGACGTGATCGTGACCCTGAACCTGTACGGCGACATCCTGTCCGACATCGCCTCGGAAGTGTCGGGGTCGGTGGGACTGGGCGGCAGCGCCAATATCGGGGCGTCGGTGGCGATGTTCGAGGCGGTTCACGGCAGCGCGCCCGATCTGGCGGGCCAAGACAAGGCCAATCCCAGCGGCCTGCTGAACGCGGCGGCCCTGATGCTGACCCATATCGGGCAGGGCGAGGTGGCCCAGCGGATTCAGAATGCGTGGCTGTGTGCGCTGGAAGACGGCTTTCATACGGGTGACGTGGCGGGGCCGCACACCCTTCAGCACGTGGGCACGCAGGCCTTTGCCGACGCCGTGATCGAGCGCTTGGGCCGTCTGCCTCAGCACCTCCCCGCCGTGAGTGGCTTGGGCAATGCTCCGGCCATCCGTGTGCAGGTCAAGGCCCGCCCCCGCGCCGTCAAGCAGTTGGTGGGCACCGATGTATTTCTGGAATGGTGGGCGGCAGACCGCAATCCTGAAGTGTTGGGCCAGCAGCTACAGGGCGCGGCGGGAGAAGGCTGGCGGCTCGACATGATCTCCAACCGGGGCGTAAAAGTGTGGCCGCAGGGCCTGCCCGAAACTACCTGTGCCGATCACTGGCGTTGCCGGTTCATGTGGCAAGACCCGGCGCAACCGGTGGGCCACGCCGATGTGCTGGCGCTGCTGGCGCGGGTGTCGGCGGTAGGACTGGATTTCGTGAAGACCGAACACCTGTACACCTTTGACGGTCAGGCGGGATACACGGCGGGGCAGGGGCAATAGCCTGACCTTCCCTGACCTAACCAGCCGGATGCCAGACAACTGAGCAGTGGGGGGGCAGGTTCTCCGGCCTGACGTTCTAGGATGGCCGGGTGAGTGACCTGCCCGTTCCGCTGCCTGCTGTGTTGCCTGATGCGCTGCCGCCCACCGCCCCTTCCACCGATCCCCCCAGCGAACTGGAGCGCCGCATCGTGGACGCCGTGCGCCGGGGGGCCAGCATGGAAGACATCGCGGCCCTCAAAAACGCCGACGTGCAGACGCCGGAAGCGGCGATTCAGGCCCTTAAGGACGGCAACGCCCGCTTTTTTTCGGGGCAGGGCGGCAACCCGGACGTGGGGGCCAACCAGCGCCGCGCCCAGATCATGCGCCAGACGCCTTACGCGGCCATTTTGGCGTGCAGCGACAGCCGTGTACCTGTAGAACTGGTCTTCGATCAGGGCCTCGGGCAACTGTTCGTAGTGCGTGTGGCGGGCAACGTGGTGGGTGAATCGGGGCTGGGCACGCTGGAATACGCCATCAAGCATCTGGATATTCAGCTGATCATGGTGCTGGGCCACGAGGGCTGCGGCGCGGTGGCGGCGGCCCTGCTTCCCCCCGAAGTGGTGGCGCAGGAACCCGAACACTTGCGGAAACTGATCGAGAAAATCCAGCCCTGCGTGACCAATATGCCGCCCATCCGCGACAAGAAAGCCCGGATGCGTGAAGCCGTCCTGAACAACGTGCGCCATCAGGCCCATGTGCTGCGGCAGACGCCTTACGTGGCCGCCTCGGAAAAGTCAGGCCGAATCCGCGTGATCGGCGCGTTCTACGAAATCGGCTCCGGCGCAGTGGACTTCTTGACCGAAGAAGAAGACTTGCGGGTGTGAACGAACCCGAATTGACATTGGCCTTACGACTTGAACGCCTGAACCAGTTTATTGATCGTCTTGGCGCGGTTATTTCGGACGACATCAAAGTGCGTGTAGAGGTCGATTCGGTAATCGTTCAGCACCAATCGGCATATAGCCAGATGTTTTTTATAGCGAATGGGGCTGAAAAAGACATGGCACTCAGAATTTTGGATCAGATTCAGGTGCTTTACGCCGATCTCAACTCCGAGTACTGGCCGCAGCTTGGGCAGGCGCGACTGGAATACCGAGTTGTGTCTACCGCCGATGGCCTAGAGCTGGAATTCAGACTGCCCCAACCTCTTCGCTCTGCCCTAAACAGCAAAAACCCCCCGAACTGGGGGGCATTTACCTTCTGAAATCTGACCTCAGACAGCCAGAACTTGACGGCCGTCGTAGTATCCGCAGCTGGGGCAGATGTGATGGCTCAGTTTCTTGGCGTGGCAGTGGGGGCAGGTGTTCAGGTTGGGGGCCACGAGGGCGTGGTGGCTGCGGCGCATGTCGCGCTTGCTCTTGCTGGTCTT
Organism: Deinococcus puniceus; assembly: GCF_001644565.1. Taxonomy (NCBI): domain Bacteria; kingdom Thermotogati; phylum Deinococcota; class Deinococci; order Deinococcales; family Deinococcaceae; genus Deinococcus; species Deinococcus puniceus. Next base: position 164,022 of record NZ_CP011387.1, read on the forward strand.
CTTCTTGGGAACGGGATGCTTGGCCATGTTGGATTCTCCTTGTGCCGCTCGGCGTTTCCCGCCGGGGCGCGCTCTGCCCGCCGGGGTGTTTTCGTGCTGGTGTGCCGGAGGGCGCGGCCAACATCGGGCGGAAGAGACAACAGGCGGGAGTATAGCACGCCGCGCCGGGTGGGGGTTTGGGGTACAGAGCAGCATTGGCGGTTAGCTACAGTGCGGAGCGTGCATGAACTGATTCCGCCCGTCACACTGGCCCTCGGCCTGAGGCTGCTGGATTTGCTGGGCATCTTGGCGTTCAGCATGTCGGGGGCGCTGTTGGGCGTCCGCAAACGCTTCGACTTGTTCGGCGTGGTGGTGCTGGGCTGCGTCACGGCGGTGGGCGGCGGGGCCATCCGGGACACCCTCACCGGCCAAACGCCGCCCCTCTTTCTGAGAGACGAAACCTACCTGTGGGTGGCCCTTGCCGGGGCAGGTTTGGCCTTCGCCTTCGGAGAACGGCTGGCCCGCTTCGAGCGCACCCTCAGCATTTTCGACACGGTGGGGCTGGCATTGTTCGCCGCGTCGGGTGCCATCGGGGCCATCAATTTTGGGCTGGGGCCGTTGGGTGTCGTGTTCGTGGGCATGCTCAGTGGCGTTGGCGGCGGCATTATCCGCGACCTGATCGCCAACGAGGTGCCGGAAGTCATGTACCGCCGCGACCAGTTGTATGCCACGGCTGCGGCTTTGGGGGCGTTGGCGGTGTTGCTGCTGTATCCGTACGTCACGCCGTTTCAGGCACAGTTGGCGGGGGCGTTGGTGGTCATTGCGCTGCGCTGGGTGTCGCGGCGGGGGTGGGTGCAACTTCCGGTTCGGCGGTTGCCGGGGGGGTAGGGGTTGGGCTTGCTGCTCGGTTTTTTTGAGTTTGAAACAGGGTTTCTGGCTTTCTCCCGCGTTGGATTCCCCCACCCCCAAAGGGTGCAGGGGAGTTGTCGCTCCGCTGAGGAGGATTGATCTTGTCGCCTCCACACTCGGCTGAATCGTTCACCTGAAGTGGAACTGCCAGTCGTTCCTAAGCTGGAATTGGCCCGCCCACTGCGTGGACGACGGCCTCACACGGAATTGGCCGGGGACGATGTGGGGTGGCGGTGAGTGGTTTTAGCTCCTCACTCTTGAGGGGGGGAGGTTGGGACTCGAAGAGCTGCGCTAGCAGAGGGGGTGAGTGAGCTTTAGCGATTGCCCTACACCCCATCCCAGCACCATTCCCTACCATTCTTCCCACCTCCTACGCGGCACAATCGGCGCATGATTCATGAGTCACGGGTGCAACTGCTGCGGGTGGGAATGCCGGACAGCAAAGGCAGTTTTGTGCTGCTGTGGGTGCAGGCCAGCGTGCGCGTCACCGACAATCACGCGCTGGAATACGCGGTTCGAGAGGCTAACCGACTTGGGTTGCCCCTTGCCGCCGTGTTCGGTCTCACGCCCAGTTTTCCGGAGGCCAACGCCCGCCATTACCAGTTTTTGCTGGAAGGCTTGCGCGATCTCTCGGCGGGCTTGGCGGCACGCGGGATTCCCTTCAGCGTGCGCCTCGGCTCTCCGCCCGATGTGGTGCTGGCGGCCTCTAAGGGCGCGGCGGTGGTGATCACAGACCGGGGGTATCTGCGGATTCAGCGGCAGTGGCGGGAGGATTTGGCCGTGCGCCTCGGCGTGCCACTCGTGCAGGTGGAATCTGAAGCCCTGATTCCTGTGCAGACCACCAGCCCCAAGCAGGAATACGCCGCCCGCACCATTCGGCCCAAGATTCACCGCCTCTGGCACGACTATTTTGTGCCGCTGGAACCGCATGAGCTGAAGCGGCAGGGGCAAGACTGGCCCACCGATCTCGATTTGCCCCAACTAGATGTCTCTGCTCCCTCGGCCACCGTCAAGACCCTGCCGCTGGATTTCAGCGTGCCACCGGGCCGGGAAGCGGGTGGAGAAGTGGCCGCCCTTGCCCGCCTGAGTGCCTTCGTGGGCCAGCAACTTGCCGGGTACGCCGACACCCGCAACGATCCCACGCAGGACGGCAGCAGCCGCCTCAGCGCCTTTCTGCATTACGGTCAACTCTCGCCCCTGACGGCTGCGCTGGCCGCCCGCGAACACGGCGGGCCGGGGGCCGACACCTTTTTGGAAGAACTGATCGTGCGGCGCGAACTGAGTTTCAACCTCTGCCAGTACAACCCGCACTACGACACCTACGACGGTGTGCCCGATTGGGCGCGGAAAACGCTGGAAGAACACGCCGGAGACAAGCGCGAAGCCCTGTATACCCGCGAGCAGCTTGACCGCGCCGAAACGCACGATCCCTACTGGAACGCCTCGCAAAACGAGATGGTCAGAACCGGGCGGATGCACAACTACATGCGGATGTATTGGGGCAAAAAAGTGCTGGAATGGACAGAAACGCCGCGTGAGGCGCACGCCCACCTGATCGCCCTCAACAACCGCTACGAGCAAGATGGCCGCAACGCCAACAGTTTCGCGGGCATCAGTTGGGTGTTTGGGCTGCATGACCGTCCGTGGACACGCCGCCCAATTTTTGGCACGGTGCGCTACATGAATGCGGGGGGATTGAAGCGCAAATTTGACATAGAGACTTATGCGCGGCGGTGGGCTTAGGGAGGCAACGGGGGGGTTCGCCCGTCAACTCAACTCTCCAAGTGCGTTACCCTAGCCCCCTGATGACGCCGGAGCGATACCAAAAAATCATGCGGGTGTTGGGCAAGCGCCAGCCCACGCTCAGTGTCCTGATGGACGAAGTGAACAAGCCCCACAATTTCAGCGCCATCCTGCGAACCTGCGATGCGGTGGGCGTGCAGACCGCCCACGCCGTGCCGCCCAAAAGTGGCGAGATGCCCAGTTTCGGCTCTAGCGCCTACGAGGCCACATCGGGCAGCGCCCACAAATGGGTGAGGGTGCAGCCACACACCGACGCCGTGAGTGCCGTGCGCGAGTTGCAGGCGCAGGGCGTACAGGTCTTGGCGACCCACCTCAGCCAGCGCAGCGTGGACTACCGCACCCCCGATTACACCCGCCCCACCTGCGTGCTGTTGGGTGCAGAAAAATGGGGCGTGTCCGATGCAGCGGCGGAGGCGGCAGACGGCAACATCATCATCCCGATGTTTGGCATGGTGCAAAGCCTGAACGTGTCCGTTGCAGCGGCCACCATTCTGTTTGAAGCCCAGCGCCAACGCCTGAGCGCCGGAATGTACGACACGCCCCAACTCGCGCCGGATGACTTGGCCCGGATTGCCTTCGAATGGGGCTACCCCGACTTGGCGGCGGGCTACCGCGAACGCGGCGAGGAGTATCCGGCTCTGAACGAGGATGGCCAGTTTGCGCGGCCTGAAGAGGCGTAAGACCAGCCTTCTGCCCTCCCCCTAGACTCCTGACCGCCCCCTGAGGGTGTAACAGTTACACTTTCTGGCATGAGCGATCTTCTGGATACCGTGCGCGGGCTGGCCAAGAAAACCGACAGCAAAATCCTGATGGTAGTGCTGGACGGCGTGGGCGGCCTGCCCCTGACCCTCGGCGGCGACACCGAACTCGCCACTGCCAAAACGCCGAATCTGGACGCACTGGCAGCGGCTTCTCAGCTTGGGCTGGCCGAACTGGTGGGCGCGGGCATTACCCCCGGCAGCGGCCCCGGCCACCTTAGCCTCTTCGGCTACGATCCGCTGCATTACGTGGTGGGACGCGGTGCCCTCAGTGCTGTAGGCATCGGCGTGAAGTTGGGTGCAGGCGATGTGGCCGTGCGCGGAAACTTTGCCACCCTCGGCGCGGGCCGGATCGTGGATGACCGCCGCGCCGGACGCCCCAGCGATGAGAAGAACGTGGAAATCGTGGCCAAGCTGCGTGAAGCCATTGCCGAAATCGACGGTACGCCCGTGGAGATCTACACCGAGTCCGAGCACCGTTTTGTGGTGGTCTTCCGAGCGGTGGGCGGCGTGGCGTTGGGCGCGAACATCAGCGACGTAGACCCCCAAGATACGGGCGTGCAGCCTATGACGGCAGTCGCCCACGACGAAGCCGGGGCCAAGACCGCCCAGTTGGTCAATACCTTCGTGGCCCGTGCCGAAGCTGCCCTCAGCGCCGAGCCTCAGGTCAACGGCGTGCTGTTCCGAGGTTACAGCGATGTGCCCCACTTCCCGTCCTTCGACGCCGCCTACCAGTTGCGGGCCGCCTGCATCGCCAGCTATCCCATGTACAAGGGCCTCGCCAGTTTGGTGGGCATGGATGTGCTGCCCGTAGAGGGCCACGAAGACGCGCTGGAAGGCAAAGTCGCCGCCCTGACCGAGAACTGGGCCAAGTACGACTTCTTCTACTTCCACGTGAAAAAGACCGACTCCACGGGCGAAGACGGCGATTTTGCCGCCAAAGTCAAGAAGATCGAGCTGTTCGACGCGCTGCTGCCCCAACTGCTGGCCCTCAAGCCCGACGTGCTGTGCATCGTGGGCGATCACTCCACGCCTAGCAAGCTCGCCAGCCACTCTTGGCATCCCGTCCCGTTCCTGATTCACGCTGAACATGGCCGCAAAGACGTCGCCAACCGCTACACCGAAGAAGAAGCCGGACGGGGCAGCCTCGGCCTCCGCAAAGGCACGGATATCATGCCGCTGCTGATGGCGAACGCGCTGAAACTGAATAAATACGGGGCGTGAAAAACGGTAAGTAGGCAGTGGTGAGTGGGTGAAGGGCTTGGAACTTTGCGGTTCTGGCCCTTCGCCCACTTTTTGATACAGGTTGGAGCTTCCTGATCTCACCCTTCCAAAAAGTCCGTAATCACCTTGTTCAGCGCCCACCAGCCCTGCGGCGTGGCCCGCAACGTGTCGCCCTCCAAAGCCAGTAAACCCCGCGCTAGGTTGGCCTTGATCGGTTTGGCGTATCGTCCGGCCACGTCCAGTCCGCTGCGCTGCGTCAAGTCGCTCAGGCTGATGCCCCGCTGCACGCGCAGGCCCATGAACAGGGCGTCGGTGACGTATTCCTCGGCATCTATGGGTTGCGCCTTACCCTCTGCGCCTGTTAGCCATTCGTGCAGGTGAAGGTTGGTGCGGCGTTGGCCTAACAATTCTGCCTCACCTGCCGCTGGGTAGTGGCCCGCCGCTCCCGGCCCCAAACCCAGATAAAAACGGTTGCCCCAGTACGCCAGATTGTGCCGCGACTGTTGACCGGACCGCGCATAGTTGCTGATCTCATACCGGTCAAAACCGTGTGCGGTCAGCAACTCTTCGGTACGCTCGAAGCCTGCGCGTTCGTCGTCTTCCTCTACCGTTACGCCCCGGCGGGCAAACTCGGTGCCGGGTTCGATGGTCAGGGTGTACGCGCTGATATGACCCACGCCCAGCGCCACCAGTCCGGCAATATCGGCCTCTAACGGCTGCCCCGGCACGGCGGTAATCAGGTCGCCGCTGACCCGGAATCCGGCGTCTATCAGCGTGGTCACGGCGGCTCTGGCCTGCGCTGAATCGTGCGTGCGGCCCAAAAATTTCAGCGTGGCGTCATCCAAACTCTGCACGCCCACCGACGCCCGGTCTATGCCCAGCCCGCGCCACAGGGCTGCCCGCTCGGGGTTCACGGTGCCCGGATTGATTTCCAGCGTGTTCTCCACCCTGCCCCAGCCCAGATGCCGCCGCACGCTGCCCACCAGCGCTGTAATTTCTGCGTCACGCAAAAAACTAGGCGTGCCGCCGCCCAGATACACGGTATCTAAATCAACGTCATAGCGGGCTGCCAACTCCGCCGCCTCGGTTTCTACCCGCTCCAGATAGGCCTCTACCAGCCCCGCCCGCCGCGTCAGCACATGAAAATCGCAGTAGGGGCAGATGCTGGGGCAAAACGGCACATGCACATAGAGGTGCCGAATCGTGGAATCGAGCGTGGGGGAGGAGACAGCCGGGAAACTCACCTCAGAAGTGTAGGTGCAGCGGGCGGGGGAGAGGTGGGCCGGGATTGCTTTTAGCGGCCATG
>NZ_CP011387.1:2525000-2700000 GCF_001644565.1 Deinococcus puniceus
CAGTGCAGGCCGGGCCACCATGCCTGTCTCGCCCAATACCGCCAGCCGAACCGGGGGAGTGTCCGGGCCGGGAATCGGGGGGGTAAACGTGGGCAGGGTGGCCGTCCAGATCAGAGTGCCGTCGCTGCGGTACAGGGCCAATTGCTGAGGCCCGTTCGGGCAGGCGCTGAGGGTCAGCAGGCGGTCACGGGTGGCGCTGGTGGCCGTGCTGGTCAGGCACACAGGGGTAAACGGCGGCGCGGCAAAAGCTTGAGGTGTGGCGAGATTGGCGTCCCGGCTTTCCAGCCCCGCCGCTAGCGTGAGGATGGCGCGGCCTCCCCCCGGCAAGGTATCGAGACTGACACCGCCCGTGACCGGAACCGTGACCTCGGTGGGTGCAGGTTGGCCGGATATGCCGCCCGTGGTGACAGTACGCAGGGTCGCGCCGCCATCGGTCAGGACAGCCAGCCGCAGCACAGGCAACCCTTCTTCGGTGCCGGTACAGGCGGCGAGCAGCAGGGGCAGAAGGAGGAAGGGCAGACGCTTTGGCCGAATTGGGGCGGCCCCCACGCTCTTTCCACTGACCGCCAACCACTGACCACCCACGAACCGCCCTATCAAGTTCCGTTTCAACATACTGACCTCAGAGGGACAAACAGCATCAGCGGACGCCCGGCAACAGTGTGGGCAGGGGCGTCAGGCCGCCGGAACCGATGTCGAACAGCGGATAATTGGTGCTGCCGGGCAGCCCGATGGCGAGGCGGTAGCGCTGGATGCTCAGGTCTATTTCGGCCTGAAGTGCCCAGCAGCAACGGTCTATGGTGAGGCCGATGACCGGCGCGAGCGGGGTGGGATTAAGGCGCACGCCATCTTGCCAAGTGAACGTTTGGCGCAGGCTGGCCGTGAGGTACGCGCCGGGTTTGGGGCCGTTGCCCAGCGCCAGCCCCAGCCGCAGCGGGTTCAGGGTCAGGCTGTCGGTGGCCTTGTCGTCGGGGAAGGTGCCTGTGCGCGTGCGGCTGTAATTGGCCGTGCCAGACAATGAGAACCGGGTGCCGAATTGCCAGTTGGCCGTCAGGTCGGCGCGGGCGAGTTCGGTGCGCTGCTGATCGAGGCCCTTCACATTGAACAGGGCCGTCGCGCCGATGCTCTGGCCCGGACGGCTGGTGCGGAGGCTGGCGTTTAGGCTGGGGCGAGTAAAGCCGAAGCGGGCCACATCGAAGGGGCCGCCGTAGGTCACCTGCCAGTTGGTGGCCTGCCCCGCCACCGTGCCCACGCTGAAGCTCACCGTGCCACTTTCCTTGACGTTGGCGGGTTGGTTGATCAGCAGATCGTGTGTCGTAGACAGCGTGTAAGCCCCGCGCCAAGTCACACTGGCACTACCGTTGAGCCGGGGCGTGGCCTGCGCCGATAAAGTGGCCGCGTCGGTAGGAAAGGTCAGCGTTTCGCGGGCGCTGACAGTGAAGGGATTGAGCACCGTGTCGCGCGTGCCCGTCGCATTAAATTCTGCACCGATGGCACTGATATTGGGCGTCTGGACGGCGTGCGTGACGAACACGTTGAAGTTGTTGGTTCGCACGTCGCCCGTCACAGTGGCCCGCACCGTGAACGGCGAATACCCCCCGGAGCGCGTGTAGCCACCAGTGGCCGAAAGCGCGAGATTGGGCGCGGGCCACAGGCGGCGAATAGGCGGGGGGGCGGGGGGCGTGACAGGCGTGCTGGTGGTTGCCGTGCTGGACGCTGCGGGCGGAGTCGTCGTGGTCTGACTGCTTGTCGTCTGGGTGGCTGTCGTCTGGGCAGCTGTCGTCTGGGCAGCTGTCGTCTGGGCAGCTGTGGTTGCCGTACCGTCAGCCGCAGTGCCGCTTGCTGAACTGCCCGCACCCGTTCCAGTTTGCGCTGTCCCGGTTTGCGCTGCGCCCGAGTTGGCGGGGATTTGACTGGCAGTGGGAACCGCCTGACTCTGGCCTGTATTAGTTTGGCCCGAACTGGTCTGACTCGCGTTGGCCCGGTTCGCCGCCGCGATCTGCTCGTCGGTACGCGGGTCGCTGAGCGTGATGGAATAATTGGCGCTCTCCACCACTCCGGTATAGAAGTTGTGCGACAACGACGCCGACGCGCTCAGCGGTACGCGGTTTACCGACAGGTTGAAATTGGCAGGTGCCTGCGCCTCTGGCCCCAACATCAGGTCGCGGGTGAGCGAGACGCCAAAGGTCACGTCCTTGACGGGTACCGTGTTGACGGTCAGGCCGATGGGCGCACTGACGCGGCGGCCCGAAAGAGCATCGAAGGCGAAAGGACTTGTGCCCTCGATGCGGGTGTACGCGCCGCTGACGGTGAACGTGTTGGTGGTATTCCAGCGCTGGGTCAGTTGTGCGCCGAGGTTGAGTTGCACGGTTCTGGCCCCGGTGCCGTAGTAGCGCCCGGTAAAGGTATTGCTGAGGGTCAGGTCGGCGTTCGTCCACGGCTTGGCGGTATAGCCGAGGGTGTGCTGTTCCTCTAGGCGCGACGTGGAAATGTTGATGCCCTGCAAGGTAGCGCTGCGTGAGAGCGGATTGCTTTGGCCCGTGTACTGCCCCACCGTGAACTTGAAATCGGCGCTGAGGCCGCCCTGTACGTAGGGTTTGGGGTCGATGACGACTTCGGGCTGCTTGAGGGGCGTGGTCAGCCGCGTGACTCCCTCCGGGCCGTAGCGGTCTACGTAATTGAACTGCCCGCTGAACAGCGGATACTCCACGTTCACGCCAAAATTGACGTTGGTGACGCCGCGCTCCGGATCGGTAGAGGCGCGGCCCAGATCGCTGCGGGTAACGCTCAGGCTGTAATCGAGGTCGCGCACGGCGGTCACGAGCGGAATCCGGCCCTTGGCGCTGAAATTGATGTCCAGATCGGTGCCGGGCTGCAACGTTCCATCGGCCAAAAAGGGGCGCGGGTTGTTGAGGACGTACAGATTCAGGCGGTCTATGAACGGCAGCGGCTGATAGGAACGCAACGACACGCCGACGCCGAAGCTGGGGTTGCGGTTCTGGTAGTAGCGCAGCAGCGTCGTGCCCAGCGTGGTGGAGCCGATGCTGAAGGGCAAATCGGCCTCCACGGTGTAACCGTCCTGCGCCGCCTGCCCAATCGAGAGGCGCGGCTGACGTTCGGGGTCGTTGAGGGGCAGCACCAGCACGGGCAGATACAGCACCGGAAAGTCGGCCAGCAGCAGTTGGGCGCGGTAAGCCACCAGCCGGTCTCCGGGATACACGATCAGGCGTTCGGCGCGGAAGGCGTAGTCGTTGGGCGTGCGGCCACACTTGGCGCAGGGCGTGAAATAGCCGTTACTGGCCCGCAGTTGCCCCGGAATCCGGTCAACCTCCGAACCCCGAATTTCCAAGTCGGCGTCGCTGATCAGCACGTCCTGTCCGGTGAGTTCCTCGGTGCCCAAATCCACCACCAAGTTTTCTCCGGTCAGTGTTTGCGCGTCAGAGGCCGAAAAGTAGCTGGCCTTGCCCACCAGCGTCAGCGTGCGGCGGGTACGGTTGTACTCCACGCGCAGGGCTTTCACGATGTCGTCGTCTACCCGCAGTTCCACGCCGCCCGACTCCTGTGCGCCACTGATCAGTACGATTTCTTGGCCGTCCAGTTGCCGCAGCTCCAGCGTATCGGCGCTGATGATCTTGACGGTGCGGGCCTCTGCGCCGCCCACGAGTCCGGCGAAGGTGAGTGCCGCGCCCAGCAGCAGGCCTGCCAGCCTGTTCTTCCGCCTTCTGACTGTGCCGGATGCACCCGCCCGTTTCATTGGGTCATCCAAGAAGGAGCGGCGGGGGAACGGGCGAAGATACCCGGAGAGGCGGGAGAAGGCAGCGGGCGAACCAGCGCCAGCACGGGCCGCGTTTCCTCTGCCCCACCTGCCAGCGCACTCAGCGACGTGCCGGGGTAATAGAAGCCCAGCACGTGCAGATGGTCATAGCCCTGCCGCGCCAGCCCCAACGCCCCGTACTGAGAGAGGCCGACGCCATGCCCCGCGCCCGCGCCCTCCACGATGAGGGGGTTCAGGCCCGACAACGTGGCCCGGCTACTGACTGCGCCCAGCGAACGCACGAAGCCGCCTGCATCGGCCCCCGAAATGCGGGCCACTCCTGACGCACCCGTGAAACTGATTTCTTGCGGTCTGCCCGACGCGCTGACACTGGTAACCGTGACGGCCTGAAGGGTGCCGACGCGCACGCGGTAGCGCCCCGCGACGTCCTGTACTTTGCTCAGCGGAATCTCTAAACGCCACTGCGCACGCGGCCCACCCGCCGAAAAGGGATCGGCTTTGGCGGTCAGGTAGGGCACGTCTTTGCCCCAGACCTCGGCACTGGACGCCGTGAACCCGCCCGAATCGCTGGAAAAATAGGTGCTGGCCGCCTTGCCCGCGTAGGCCACGACTTGCCCGGCGGTGGCGGCGATGGCGGCATCGGTGGCAGGTTTTTCAGAAGAGAGTCCGGTGTAGACCTGACAGCTTTCGGTGGCGCAGGTGTCGTAGGGCAGAGCCGGATTCACGCGGGCGGCGACGTAGGTGCGGGCAATCACGGCCTGGGCCGCCAGCGCCGCAGCGGGCCAGGAACTCGGCATCTCGGACGCCACGACGCCGCGCAGATAGTCCTCCACATTCACCACGTTGATGGCCTGCACGCCGCCGCGCTCGGTTCGCAGGAACACGCCGCCCCGGTAGGCCTTGCCGCCGATTTCCACCACACTGCCGGGGGTCGGCGGCAAATACAGGGTGGCGTTGCCGGAATCCTGCCCGTTCAGCGTGAGGCGTGCGCCTGCGCCGCTGCCCTGCACGCCCACGCGCCACGCCGCCAATTGCAGGGGCGCGGGGGTGGGCACCGCCGGATAGACCGGAAGGGGCGCTACCGGAGGGGCCGCCACCGGAACCCGCACCGTCAGGCTGGGCGCGGCCAGCACCAGCACACGCACATTCAGGGCCGAGGCCGCAGAACAACACAGCAACCCGCCCAACATCAAGACGTGTGCGGGCAGCCGGGAACAGAAACGCGGTGCAGACATGTGCGGCGAGTATACGCAGCCCCCCCTTTGTGGGCCATGAGAAAGGTCGGCTGTAGGGAGAGCAGATCGGCGGAGGTCAGGCGTCTAAGGGTCTAGGGTCGAAGGAAGAGCAAGGGCATACCTCGCTGCTCTCTTGTCGTGCCGCAAGTACCGGACTCCGCAGGGCAACAGCTTGAGCCAGAGCCTGTCATCAGTTTTTAGACCCTTGAGCCGTAGACACAGCACCCTTAGACGCCCTTCCCGCAGCCCACGCGCCACAACCCACAGCCCAAACACGCCATCATGCCCCATGACGGCAGCGGCAGCGGGACAGGTCTGGGCACACGTCGGGCAATCTTTTTCGAAAACGGAATACGACATCGTAGTCATCGGGGCCGGACGGATGGGCGCGGCCTGTGCGCTGTATCTGCGGCAACTGATGCCGGGTTCCAAGCTGCTGATCGTGGAGCAGGGCGGCCTGCCCAACGAAGACGGCGCGACGATTCTGGCGGCGGGCGTCTGGACGGTGCAGGACATTCCAGAGGGAAAAGAAGGCCAACTGTGGACAGCGCGGGCCGACTGGACAAGGGCACAGTTGGCTGTTCAGGACGGGATTCAGTTTCAGACGCACCTGCTGCTGAGCCTGCACTCCACAGGGGGGCCGGGGCGGGTACGGACGGCGGAGGCTTTGGCCGCGTCTCCGGGTTCGCTGGCCCTATTGGACGCCGATCTGCTCCCCTTTGCCGAGCCTGACCCCACGGCGGCCACCTACAGACCCGGTGCGCTGGCGGCGGCTCAGGCGGGGGCAGCGGTGCGGGCGGGCGCTGACCTGATGCTGAACACTGGGGCGCACCCCATCCCCGGCGGCGTGCGCCTAGACCGCCTGACCGTGACCAATACGCACCAGATCGTGACGCACGAAACCCACACCATCCGGGCCGGATTCGTGGTGGTGGCTGCTGGAGCCGAAGGGCCGGAACTGCTGGAGCAGGGCCTAGGCATTCATACCACCCACGCCCGCGCCTACCGCCAGACGCCGCGCCTGAATGCACCCAGCGAAGGCGGCGGCGAGAGCGGGGCCGACCTCTCCCCCGTTCTGCGGGTGAATGGTCTGATGGTACGCCCGCAGAACGGGGGCTACACGCTGTATCCGCGCATTCATCACCGCGATCCACACGGCTACGTGCCCACCGGGGGCCGCCTGACCGGAGTTCCGGTGGGCCTGCGCCGCGAAACGCTGGAAGATTGGGTGGGCCTGATGGACGCCCTGCCTGTGCTGGGAACGGAGGCGCTGGAGACGGGCCGCAGCCTAGCCGATGTGCCGGGCGCGTGGCTGGCCTTGCCGAGGGGCCAAACAGACGCGCCGCCGCTGCATCAGCGCGTGTTGCCAGACGTATCGCTACTGCTGGGTGGCCCGCTGGCCGATACGTTGGGACTGGCGGTGGCGTTCGACTTGGCGGCAGACTACGCGGGACGAAGCGGCAGACCTTGGGAAGAGGGCAATCGCGTTGCTCACCCACCCCCTCCCAGCCTCCCCCCTCAAGGGTGAGGAGCTAAAACCAAGTTTCTAGGTTTTGCCGTTCGCCCTTGCCTCTTGCGACACTCGCAGAACTACGGTGCAGCAGGGCCACCCCGCAACCTCCCCGCTCCAGCACCTTAGACTTTTAGACCCTTGACCCTTAGACCACGCTCCCTACGCCGGATTCAGCGTCAGCATCGTGATTTCTGGCGTACACAGGTTGCGAACTGGCAGCCCGCTGACGCCTAAGCCCCGGCTGACGTAAGCAGGTGTAGCGTGCGCCCCCGTGACCCAGCCCATCGCGTACTTTTGGCCGTAGCGACTGGGCACCATGGGTGCCCCCAGCAGCGGGAACCGCACCTGTCCGCCGTGCGTGTGGCCGCACAGCACCAAGCCCACCGGAGCGAGCAAATCGGGCAACAGGTCGGGATTGTGGCTGACCAACAACGTGGCGCGGCCCCCCGCTTCGGCCAAAGCTGCCGCCGCGTCGGGCTGGCCGTGCCACAGGTCGTCTACGCCGCCAATGTGCAGGTCGGCACGCGGGGTGCGGCCCTCATTTCGCAGCAGGGTCACGCCCGCCGCCGCAAACGCCACCCGCAATTCCTCACGCCGGGCCTGCCAATCGGAGCGCTTGGAGCCGTAATGCCGGTTGCCGTAGTAGCCGAAGCTGCCGTAATCGTGGTTGCCCCACACGCCGTACACGCCCAGCGGCGCACGCAACCGTGCCAATTGCGCCAGCAGCGGCGTGGGCGGGCCGTCGGTGCGGTAATCCATCAGGTCGCCGCCCAGCAGCACCAGATCGGGGCGCTCGGCGTTGGTGGCGTCTATCCACCCCTGCACGTTGTTTTCATGGATAAACAGGCCGTAATGCAGGTCGGTGAGGAAGGCCACCCGCAGCGGCGCTTGCAGTCCGGGCAAAGGGCGTGTGTGGCGCGTGACGCCGTGCCGGTAACTCTGGGCCACCGTTGCGCCGCCGAGTAGCCCCACCGCCGCGCCGCTGCCCAGCAGCCCACGCAGGAAGCGGCGGCGGGAAGAGTTGGGCACGGTGGATGATGGAGGGAGGTCGGACACGCGCACAGGTTAGGGCAGGCGGGCGCGGCGGGGCGTCCTCCAGAAGTTGGCCCTAACAGACAGGAGGGCAGGTACCGAAGCCCGTCCCGTGATCTGCGCGGCAAATTTCTTGACCCAGTTCAGAGTTGAAACCTGTACCGGGCGCTACACTGCCGCCTATGTCTGGTGCTGCCTCCCCCGAAAACCTACTGACCCCAACTCTTCTGGTCATTGACGTGCTGGACGAGGAAGCAGGACTGGCCGACGTGGAGGATTCGCAGGGCCGCACCTTTCAGTTGCCCGCCGAGTGGCTGCCCGGAGCCGCCGACGGGGCCGCCTACCGCGTAGAAGTGTCGGGGGGCCGCGTGACCTTTGTACCCGATGCCGACGGCGCACGCCTGCTGAGAGAACGCAGCAAACAGACGTTGCTGGACTTCAGTGACGAGCACGGCAGTGATGAGCTGGAAGACGGCCCCCAAAGCAGGGACGAATGAGCCGCCAAGTCCTGATCGTGCCCGACCTGCACGGACGCGCAGACCTGCTGATCGCCGCCGCCGAACGCTACCCGGACGCCCACTTTCTGAGCCTCGGTGACGCCATAGACCGGGGCAGGCACAGCATGGAAACCGTGCAACTGCTGCTGAACCTGAAAGACCAGGGCCGCGCCACCCTGCTGATGGGCAACCACGAGCGCATGGCCGGAGAAGGCCTGAAATGGTACACGCGCTACACGGGCACGCACGATCTGGGCGATTACCGCAAGGCGATGGAAGGGTATCAGTGGTGGATGGGCAACGGTGGAGACAGCGTGCGCAAGGAACTCGGCAGCCTGACGCTGGAGAAATTCCCGCCGCTGCTGTCGGCTTATCTGGATCAACTGAAGCGTGTGGTTTACGTGACCACAGACGGAGAAATTCACGACGAACCGCCCAGCGAACCCAGTGTGTTGGTGTCTCACGCCGCGCCGCCCGTGAAGCATCGGCAGTATCCCAATCCGCTTTCGGCGGCGCTGTGGCTGCGGCCATTCGAGGGGCCGTTTGCCATGCCCGACGGCGTGGTGTACAGCGTGCATGGGCATACGCCGGTTCGGACGCCTACACGCCTGTACCGCCATGTGTACATCGACCTAGGCGCGTATGAAACGGGCAGACTGGCCCTGCTGGACGTGAATGTGCAGGCCACACCCGATATCACGGTGCTGTGTGGGCGCGGCGATCCGGCTGTGGCCCGCCGCTACAGCGCGTTCGGAGAGGCCATTCCGACCCAGAGCGTGAATCTGCTGGGCACGCTCTAGGCAAGGGCAATAACGGACAGCAGGCGCGAGACATCTTCAATTCGCGCCTGCTGGTGTGTGGTTGTTCAGTCGAGGAAGGCCACGAACTCCCGGCCTGCCGATTCGTTTTCGGTGTTCATCAGGACGCGGTGCCACATAGGAAGGTGCAGCGTGGCGTGATCCTTGTGGCGAATGTCGCCGCGCACATACAGTTCGGGGTTGCGCTGGAAAGATTGCCAGTTCCAGTTGCGGGCCTTGGGGTTGGATTTGAGTATGTGGGTGTACCGCTGCATAGAAATCCCGTTGCGGTGCTTGTCGCAGGCCATCACGGGTTCGCCGCCCAAGCGGGCTGCCTCGGCGCAAATGTGGGGTTTGCTGCCCGCGCCCCGCGTCAGGGGTTCGCCCCGGCGGACGCGCTCGGCAGGCACGATCAGGTCGGGCACAGGGGCAAAAAACCATTCGCCTTGACGGATGAAGGCAGCATTGCGGCGGCGCAAGCGGTCTTTGCCGCGCACCCGCAACTGGGCCTCGCTGACCTGAATAGGCGTGGGCTTCAGCGCGTGCATGGCCCCCACCACGTCGCGCACGCTCTGGCCGGGCACGGCGGCGGTAAACAGGTGCCGTTCGTCGAAGCCGCACAGGAACTTGTCTTTGCGCTCGCCCACGCGGGCCAGCAGCAGCAGTTGGCGCAGTTCGGGGCGCACGTCCAGCGTCAGCAGTTCGGGCGCGGCCTCTTCGGGCAGCCGAATCAGAAAGTGTTCGCCGCGTGCGTCGCGGGCCACATCGATATCGAAGGTAGAAGCGCGGCGGCCCCAGCGCGGCAGGTGTGTGGGGGCGGCTAGCACGCGCATGCCCAAGCGGGCGAAGGAACGCTGGAGATGCTGAACGGCTCCGGAAACAGAGCCAGCAGTGTGAATAGTCATGGGGAAAACCTCGGCAGGAGCGCCTTCCGAAGTGAAGCGGCCTGACCAGTCCCCAGCAGATGAATGCAAAGCATGGTCAGACCGCAGAAAGCGCGTCCTTAGCGGGAAGCGGGGAGGGTAAAACGACTGTCGGGTTGGGGTTGTTTCATGCTTGAACCTCCGTGCGTTGAAGTACACCTACTGTAAAAGCCACACCGCCCACCGCGCATCAGCCAAGGGGCAGAGGCGGGGTAGGCGAAGTGGCGTGCAGGAGGGAGAAAATTAGGGCAGGAGATACGGTGGCGGCAAGTTCATCACATGCAGCGAGATACGGGCGTCGGCGGACACGGTTCCGGCCTCCAACTGCTCTAGCAGTGCAGCGATCTCGCGGGCACAGTCCAGCGCGGCCCGGTTCATGCTGGCCTCGCTGAAATACGGATATTCGCGGTCTAGAACGAATTCTTCGGGGTGACTGTAAAACTCACGCAAGTCGTCCAGACGGTAGGCCAACGCCTCCGAGGGCAGAAACGAGAACGGCGACGGCGGATTGGGCGCGTTCACCACCCAGCGGGCGAAAGCGTTGTCTGGAAAGTCGCGCAGGTATTTGTGGTCTAGCCCGTACCAGTCGTCTTTAACCCGGCCCCAAGTGGCTGCTTTGTCTTCGGCAAATTCGGCGGCAAACGCCTGATGGGTGCTGTGGCCGATCAGATGCATCCACAGATTGTCGGTGACCAGATGCGTGAAATACCCCAGTTTGAAGCTGAACTCAGAGAAATCGCCACCCCGCGCTGGCTCCACGAACTCCCGGTAGAAGGCTAAGTCACGAATCCGACCTTCATCTTCTCCGGTCTGCAAAAAATGCAGGATCGATTTGGGCGGGTCAAAACTCGTCCAGTCGTGGTTGGGCCGACCAGAATCGGGGGCCACGTTGCCGATCACGAACATCTGGGCGTCCACATCAGGCAGATACTCCAGCAGAAGCTCCGCCACCCGGAAATGGCTGATCCAAGTGCCCATTCAGCCTTCCAGCGCCGCTTTTAGCCCTTCTGCCACCGCTGATGGCTCGGCTTTGCCCCCGGTGGCCCGCATGACCTGACCGGTGAAAAAGCCCATCAGGCCCACTTTGCCGCCCCGGTAAGCCTCGACTTTGTCGGGGTTGGCAGCCACCGTTTCGGCTATTACGCGGGCCAGTTCGGCGGGGTCTAGGCGGGCGCTCAGGCCTTCGCGCTCGATGATGGCGGCGGGTGCTTCTCCCGATTCGGCGGCGCGGGCCAACGTATCGCGGGCAATGCGGCTGGTGACGGTTCCGGCGGCCAACAAGGCAGCCAAAGGCGCGAGGTCGGCGGGCTGCACGCGGGCGCGGCCTTCTCGGATGGCGGCAGCAAGGTCGTTGACCGTCCACGACGCGACTTGGGCCAGCGTGCTGTCGGTGGGCGCGGCGTTGATAAAGACCAGCAGTTGAGGATCGCGGGCCAGCGTGCGGGCGTCGGCGTCGGCCACCCCCAGCGCGGTCAGGCGGGCAACTTCGGCAGTCTGTTCGGGCGTCAAGATTGTGGGCTGTGGGGCGTGGGTTGTGGGTTGTGGGGCAGCTTTGGCCTCAGCTTTCCCCCGGCGCGTCTCCACTTTGGCTGCCTCGCTGCTCTGGTTGGCCCAAGCATCCTTCAGCGTAATAATTCGCCCGAAGACCAACTTGTCTGCGCGGCTGTCTACCGGATCGCGCCAAAAGTACCCCTGCCGCTCGAACTGGTAGCGGGTGTCTGCGGGATCGGCGGCCACGCTGCCCTCTACGAAACCCTGTGTAATTTTCAGGCTGTTGGGATTCAAGTGGCGCAGGAACGCGGCGTCCACGGGTGCGGCGTCCTCTTCCAGTTCCGGCGCGTCCTCGTCGGCGGCCTCGGTGCGCTCCGGGTTGGGTACGGAAAACAGGCGGTCATACAGCCGGAATTCGGCGGGCAGGGCGTGTGCGGCGCTGACCCAGTGAATCACGCCGCCCGCTTTGGCCTCCTCGCCTAGCAGCGTGGCGTACACGCGGGTCACATTGCCGTCTGCATCCACATCAAAGCGGTCTGCCCGAATAATGCCTGCACCGCGCAGCCGCACCGTGCCGCCGGGAGTCAGGCGCTTGAAGCCTTTGGGCGGATCGGCGCTGAAATCGTCCTGCTCTATGTACAGTTCGGCGCTGAGGGGCACGTCGCGCACGGCCTGTTCCGGGGCAACGCGCTGTCCGGTAGGCAAGGGCACCAAGCCGTCTTCGCTGGCCTGCACCACGTCATGCGGGTAGTAGGGAATGGGGAGGACACGCTCGAAGTCCAGCCCACTGAGGGTCACGGGCAACGGCTCCAGCACCGCCATTACGCGGGGGGCGCGGTGGTTCAGGTCGCCCCGCACGGCGTTTTCGTACACGGCGAGGTCTACGGTGCGGTTGGTACGGCTGACCCCAATCTGGGCGGCAAAAGCCCGCACCGCTTCCGGCGTCACGCCCAACCGCCGCTGGGCACGCAGGGTGGGCATCCGGGGATCGTCCCAGCCCGACACATGGCCCTCATTGACCAACAGCCGCAATTTGCGCTTGGACACGATGGTGTATTCCAAGCTGCGCCGCCCAAATTCGTACTGGTGCGGGCGGGGGCTAAAGCCCAGCGTGTCCATCAACCAGTCGTAAATGGCGCGGTTGTCTACGAATTCGAGGCTGCACATAGAGTGCGTTATGCCCTCTAGCGCGTCTTGCAGCGGGTGCTGAAAGTCGTACATGGGATAGATGCACCACACGTTCCCGGCGCGGTAGTGGTCGGCCCGCAAAATGCGGTACAGCACCGGGTCGCGCAGCTTCATGTTGGCGTTCCCTAGGTCTATCTTGGCCCGCAGCACGTGTGCGCCTTCGGGGAATTCTCCGGCCCGCATCCGGGCGAACAGGTCTAGGTTTTCTTCGACTGGGCGCTCCCTAAACTGGCTGGGCGTGCCTGCCTCGCTGGTGGTGCCGCGCAACCGGGCCATTTCGTCGCCGCTGACCGAATCCACGTAGGCTTTGCCCAGCCGGATCAGTTTCACGGCGTACTCGTAATACCGCTCAAAGTTGTCGGAGGCGTAGTACAGATGCTCGCCCCACTGCCAGCCCATCCACGCCAGATCATCCTGAATGCCCTGCGCGAATTCCTCGCTCTCGCCTTCCGGGTTGGTGTCGTCCATTCTCAGGTGGTAGCGCCCGCCGTACTGCACCGCCGTCTGAAAATCCAGAAACGACGCGAAGGTATGGCCCAAATGCAGGTAGCCGTTGGGTTCGGGCGGAAAGCGGGTGACGACTTGGGGGTATTTGCCAGCAGCCAGATCGCGTTCGATGATCTCGGTGATGAAGTTGTCGATCACCGCATTGGGGGCCACACGCGCCGCGTTGGGGGCAGGAGCAGGGGTAGAGGTGGGGTCAGGGACGGTCATGACACGCAGAATACCCGCCCCGCTTACCCTACGGGCGGGCCTGCTTTGCTGACCGGTCAGGCGGCGTAACAGTGATAAACAGCACTAAATATAACTGACACGTAAGGTCTGAGTCACTGACGGCCCGGTAGGCTCGGCCATATGTCTGCCCCAACGCCGCCGCGCACCATTCTGATCGTGGATGACAGTTCTGGCATGCGGCTGATGCTGGCCCGCCTGCTGGCCCCACATCTGTCGGTGCGGTTGGCCGATGGAGCCAGCAGCGCCCTCGATGCCCTGACGCCGGAAACGGCGCTGGTGCTGTCGGACGTGAGGATGCCGGGAGAAAGCGGGCTGGACTTGGCCCGGATGTTGCGCGAGCAGCGGCCTGACCTGCCCGTCGTGTTGATGACGGGCGTAGTGGAAGACGATCTGCGGGCACAGGCGCTGGAACTCGGTGTGCTGGACGTGCTGAGGAAACCTATTACGCCCGGCACGCTGTTTCCGGCCCTACGCGGCTGGCTGGGAGACGGTCTGGAAACCGTGATTCCGGCCAGCGTGATCGAGGCAGTGGAAGCGCCTGAGGCACAACCCACGGCATCTGCCGACGCTCTGGCCCCGGCTCCCAACCCCTTCGATCCAGAGGTGAACCGCGCCCTGATGACGGCCCTCGGCCTGCTGCCGGGCGTGGCGGCGGTGGCGCAGTATGACGCTCAGGGCGCGGTGCAAGAGAGCCAAGGCGCGGCGCTGCCCAGCGAACTCGGCCCATCGGTGCGCGTACTGGTCATGGCCGCCAGAATAAGCGGCCCACACATCGGCACGCCCACCCCGCCCCGCGCCCTTCAAGTGGAATATTCAGACCGCGTGCTGGTGGTGACGGCTGTGCCCACCGGCTTTTTGGCCGTGCTGGTGCGCGATACGCCGGGGGCCAGCACAGTGAAGGCGTGGCTGCGCGACAGGTTGGGAGAGGCGTAACTGGGGATGGAGCTGGGGGTTGGGAGTGGCTGCGCCGCGTGTCACCCCCCCGTTGCTGGCGCAATGCCCCCCCTTAACCGAAGGGCACAAAGAAAATTCAAGCTCGTCCTTAATCCGTCGCCGCTGGCCTACCGCTACACTGCCCGTATGCTCACGTTTTCAGAGGCGGCACGGCAACCAGAAAGCCGTGTAGGAGCCGAATCTCACCGATTGGCCGCGCGCGCACCCGACCTGCCAGGGGGCATGGTGGTTCCGGCAGGCTTCGAGGAAGGGTTTTACCGGGGCGCGAACCTACCCGAACAGATTCGGCGGCTGTTTTCGGTGATCAACCCGGCGCGGATAGATGAAGATCATCTGGAGGCGCTGTGTGTGCGGGCGCAGGAAGTGGTGCGTACCAGTTACTTGCTGGACGACGCCGTGCAGGTGTTTTACCGCGCTCTGGCGAACGCTGGCTTGGCTGGATCCGGCCCCGCCGGGGTGGCTATTCGGGACGTGCATCTGCGCCGCCCCGGAGAACTGCATACCGAATCTGCCCACGTGACGCCGCCCGGAACCGCCGCCCTGCACGCCCTCAAGCGCCTCTGGACAACCGATTGGACCTTCGCCGCCGTGCTGACCCGCTTAGACGACACAGGCGGCGTGGGGTTGGATGCGCGACCCACCTTGATCCTCCCCGGCCTGCCCGGAGTGCCCGACAGCGCCAAAGCGGAGGCGTTGGGCGTGCCAGTGGCACTAGTCAACGGGTTTGGGTTGGTGGGCTTGCCGTAGGGGGATTTGGGATGTGGGACGGCAGAAAAGGGTCTAAGGGTCGAGGGACTGAGCGACCAAGGAAGGGCAATCGCTGGCGCTCACTCACCCCCTCCCCAGCCCACTGCTCCGCAGCTCTGCGAGGCCCCCTCAAGGGTGAGGGAGTAAAAGCCTAAGTTTCTAGGTCTTGCCCTTAGCCCTCGCCCCTTGTGGGACTGGAACAGCTCGAAGAGAGGGGCGCTGCATCGCAGCGGGGTGAGGGGTGTGAGCGCAGCGATTGCCCTTCTTAGATCCTTAGACCCGCCCCCACACAGCCAGAACGACATCGTCAGCCCTTCCCCCGCCGCCCCTGCGCCAGCACCGCGCCGCCCAGAATCAGCAGGCCGCCCAGCAGCACCGCAGGCCGCAAAGGTTCGCCCAAAATCAAGAAGGCCAGCAGCACCGTAAACAGTGGCTCCAGCGTACCCAGCAAACTGGCACGGGCGGCCCCCAAGCGGGCAATTGCGCCGTACAGGGCAGGCACGGCCACGATGGTAGACACCAACGCCATGCCGCCGATGACGCCCCATTGCGGCCAAGTGTTCGGCACGCCCAGTTGCCCCCCGGCCCCCGCCAGCACCGTAAACCACACGCCCGACACCAGCGCCATATGCGCGGTGGCCGCCAAAGGGCTGACCCCCAGCAGCCAGCGTTCGGAGGCCAACAGGTACACGGCGTAGAGGAACCCCGCGCCTGCTGCCAGCCCTAGCCCCAGTGCATTCTGATCGCCTGCGCCGGGAATGCCGATGACGAACGCGAGGCCCGCCCCGGCCAACGCCACCGCGCCCAATTGTCTGCCGCCCGGTTTGCGGCCCAGCAACATCCACCCCAGCAACACCACAAAAGCTGGGGCCAAGTACAGCAGCAGGCTGGTGGTTCCCGCGCTGATGCGGTCTAGTGCGCCGAAATACAGCGTCGTTGCCAGCGCGTACACCACGCCCACGCCCGCCATCTTGCCCCGCGCCTGCCACGTCAGCCCGCGAGAAGTGAAGGGCAGAAGCAACACCGCCACTCCCACGAAACGCCATGCCAGCGCCGTAAAACTGTTCAATCCGACTTCTGAAGCCAGCTTGCCCCAGATGCCCAGCGTGCTGAAACTGAGGGCCGACAGCAGCGACAGCAACACGCCGGAGCGGGCAGACGGCGCGGCCACAGCTTGGGCAGGGGGAACGGCGCGGGGAGCAGACACGCCCGGCAGCGTAACGCCTGAGGGGTCAGGCAGTGGCACTGTTCTCAAAATAGGCTGCCAACGCCGCCGGGTCTGCCGGGGTGAGGTAATAGGCAACACCGTCCAGCTTGAGAACCACCGCCTGAGAGGGCTGATATGCCGTAGCCAACGCCTGTATCCGACTCACCCCGCCCGCTTTGGTGGAAAAGCTGCCCGTGTAGTAGCCCGGAATCGCCGTGCCGAACAGCCGCATACCTAGCCCGTCCCAAGTCAGTTCGGCTCGGGTTGCCGCGAAGGGAAACCGATGCTTGTGCAGGCCTGTTCGCACTTCCAGCGCATCGGGGGTCAGACGGTAGGTCATGCGGGGTGGGCGCATCAAAAAGGCCAAAAGAGGAGTCAGAATCAGCGTTGCCAAAATCAGTTCGGTAGAAACCGAAGGCGAACGCGCCGGGCGAAACACACCTGTCCCACCTGTCCGCCAAGTCGCCAACAGGGCTTCTGGATCGGCAGGAGTCAGGACGGTCACGCGGGGCCGGGTCAGAAACACCAGCATGGGGTTGGAGCCGTCGGTGTACAGGTCAGCCATTCGGTAACGAGGCACCGAAAACCGCCCCACCACGTAGCCCGTTGTATTCGATCCCATTACCTTTCGCAGCCGCGTGAGCTGCTCCGACGTTACAGGCGTCCCGGCTGGAATGACCCGGCTGGAGGTCACCGAACGGGCGATGATCTGGCCGCCGCGCACCTCGTACACCGGGCGGGCTTGCAGAGAGGGCAAAGCAGTGAAAGTCAAAATGCTTGCAAAAATGGCGACGAAGCTCCAGCGAACCAGAGGCCACGAGCGCGGCGTCGGCTCGGTGGCGGTGGCAAGCAATTGGGCATTGGCGGGAGCCATAGCCACAGCTTAGCGGAACTGACCCGCCCGACATTCCCAGGTTGACCAAGGCCGCGAACACCCCCGCCTGCCCCTGTCTGTAGCCCCCTTCTGCTTTGCAAATCGGCGGGCGGGGTAGCTTAAAGGTTGTGACCCCGCCCGCCACCCCTTCTCTGATTCCGTGGCTGGTGGCGGTGCCGCTGCCTGTTCCGGCGCTGGATTTTGCCGTGCCACACGGCTGGACAGGGCCAATTCCGCTGGGCTGCCGCGTGCTGGTGCCTTGGCGTGGAGAATTGACGGTGGGGCTGGTGGTGGGTGCGGGCAATCCGGTCAGTGCCCACCGGGTGCGCGACGTGGTAACGGTGCTGGACACCCCCGAGCAACCTTGGGTACCCGCCTCCACCGCTGCCGGAATTGGTGGCTGGGCGGCAGATGCCCAGTTGCCCGCCGGGTTGGTCTGGGGCGACCTGTTGGGCGTGGGCTGGGACGCCACCTATGACCACCGCGTGCGGGCCGTGAAAGACGCCGACCTCTTGGCCTTCGGGCGCATAGGGATGAATTGGACAGTGCCGGGGCTGGCGTGGGCCGATGCTTCGGCGTTTGCCCCCAATTTGCTGGACGCCATCCGGGAACAGGGACTCTTGGAAGAAGCCTTCCGCCTGACGCCCAAAATGCGCGGGGTAGTGCAGGCACGGGTGCTGGACGACGTGCCGCAGGCCAGCCGCCTGACCACCCTGCTGAGGGCCGAACCTTGGGCACAGGCCGACGCCAGCGTGCGCCTAGAAACGTGGCTGGAAGCCGTGCCACCGCCCGACCCGGCAGCCCTGACCCCCAAACAGGCGGGCGCGTGGGGCTGGCTGAATGCCAACGGCCCGGTGAGGAGCCTGAGCGAGTGGGCGCACAGCACAGGCGTCGGCACAAGCGTGCTGAACGGCGTCACCGCTAAAGGAGGCACGCGGGCCGTGCAGCACGAACGGGAAGCGCCCCCGGCGTGGCACTGGCTGGCTGCCCACGAACCTCAATCCAGCCTGAGCGGGTGGGCCAAAGGTGCGGGCGTGAGTGCCGCTGCCGTTACTGCGCTGCTGAACGCGGGCGCGGCAGCCTATGTGCCCGAACTCGCGCCGCCGCCCGCCGCGTGGACGTGGCTGCAAGAGCATGGCCCGGTGGAATCGCTGACCGCATGGGCCAATGGCGCGAGCCTCGCCGGGGTGCATCTGACGCCTACGGTGGCCGGAACGCTGGCGGCCAAGGGCTGGGCCGACACGGTGCAAAAGCCTGCGCCGCCACCCCCACTTCCCGCGCCTACGCCCGCTGGCCCGCCCAGAGCGCCCGATCCCGACCTCTTGCCCGAAGCCGCGGTCTGGCGGTTGCACGGTGGACGCCCTGCCAGCCGCGCCCGCACGCTGGCCCCGCGCATTGGCCGCCTGCTGACTCAGGGGCGCGGCGTGTTGGTGCTGGCCCCCGATCATGCCACCTTGCGGCGGGCGTGGGAACACCTGTCGGGGCTGGCCGAGGCGGCAGGCACGCGGGCCATTCAGATCAGCGGGCACCTGAGCGACGTGCAGCGGGCGCACAGTTGGGCCTTAGTCGGGGCAGGAGAGGCGCGGCTGGTGATCGGTTCCTATCTGGCCCTGACTGCCCCGCTGCACGACCCCGCCCTGATCGTGGTGCTGGAAGAGGGCAGCGACGCCTACAAGTTGCAGTCGGGCTGCCGCGCCTTTGTGCCCGATGTGGCCGCACGGGTGGCCGCCGCGCACGACGCTGCACTGGCGATGGTGGGGGCCGCCCCCGCCGCCGAAAGTGTGCCCTACGTGGGGGCCGTGCTGCCCCCGCCGCGTGCCCGCGTGCATGTGGTGGACTATGCCAACCCGCCCGAACAGGCCGAACTGGGGCCGCTGAGCGGTGCCCACCTCACGCCCGCCGATTTGGGCTACCCGCTAAGCCATGACTTGGTGAGGCTCCTGCGCCAAGTCCACGAGCGTGGCAGACAGGCGGCCCTGCTTGCGCCCCGGCGTGGCTATTCCGCGCTGCTGCGCTGCCCCACCTGCGAGCATGTGCCCCAGTGCCGCAACTGCGACGTGCCGCTCAGGTTTCATCAGGACACCCGCCAACTGACCTGCCACCAGTGCGGCTACCACGAACCCATTCCTGAACGCTGCGACAACTGCGGCGAGCGCATGTGGCAGGCACGCGGCCCCGGCACCGAATGGATTGCCCAGATGGTGGAAAAGCTGGTGCCGGGGCTGAAAGTGTACCGACTGGACAAAGACCGCCAAGACGACCTCTCGCCCCTGCACGCCGGAGAGAGTGGCGTGGTGGTGGGCACGCAACTGCTGCTCTCGCACGACGCGCCGCCCAATCTGGCCCTGCTGGGCGTCACGCTGGCCGATACGTGGCTGAACGTGTCCGATTTCCGGGCCTCGGAACGCTATCACCGCCTGCTGAGGCAACTGGCCGAATGGCACCCAGACCGCGCCCCGCTGCTGGTGGTGCAGACTTTTCAGGCCGACCATCCGGCGCTGAAGGTGCTGATAGAGGGCCGCGACGCGCTGGCCTACCCCGCCGCCGAGGAACGGGTCAGAAAGGAATTGGGCTACCCGCCGCACGCCCGCCTTGCCCAAGTGGAAATTGCTGCCCGCGACCCCGAAAAGGCCAAAATTGCCGCGCAGGCTGTGGCCGACGCCCTGCACGGCGCAGGAGCCACCGCGCAGGAAGTGCTTGGCCCCGCCGCCAGTCCGGTGGCCCGCCTGCGCGGCGTGTACCCCTATCACCTGTTCCTGCGTGCCCGCGACGATGCCCGGCTGGCCCAACTGCTGGCAACGGTAGACCGCAGCGTGAAGGCCAGAGTGCGGGTAGACGTGAACCCGCGTGGGGGGCTGTGAGAGCAGAAAACTCAAACTCGGCCCGTCCCTGTGGCAAGCCATGAAAGAGTGACCACTATGAAATATGGATTCGATCCCGAACTATTCCAGCTTCAGCGCATCCCGACGCCGGAATGGGCCGTTCAGGGCGTAACTTACGGCGAACGGCAGGCGGAGTTAGAAAAAATCTTGGAGACATCTTCGGGCGAAATTATTCAGCAATCTCAAGATTTCCTGCAGTGGGCATTGACCGATCCTGTTGCTGTAGCAAAATTTCAGCCATTCAGCTACTACTCAGAAGGCGTAAATGGAAACTATTTTGTTGGCTGTCGACATCTCGAGTTCAGTTCCGAGCAACCTAGTTCTATCCTCGTAGAAACTGAACTAAGTCTGACGCGAATTGATTACAAGAATCTTCCGTCGGTGTATACACGCTACTTAGTTACGCTTCTCTGGAATCCTACAACCAAACAGGGTCAATCCATTCTTGCTCATGATACCGATTACGACAGCAAAATTTCTAATCTTAAGTTCAAACTTGTTAGAACACTGACTGTCGGTGAGATTGCGAGAGGAAGGCTATCAGATGAAGACTACCTGACCTTAGAACACCGTTGGCCTGAAGTGTTGGCCTGCTTGCAAGAGGCCGCGATGGAAGCCGTCAATGATGGAAGCGGCTCCGGCCATGTGGACGACAACTTCTTCCCCAGCCGTTTGGAACTGACAGGCGAGTATTACATTTCTGACATTAATTCCAGTGATGATTCCTTTATGACAGTTATGCTGCATTTTTTAGGTCACGCTAATTCAGCAGATCAACAACACGATGATTATCTTGGTTACGACCTCGCGCTGAATGTGCCAGAGGACGGCCCCCTTACTTACGAGCTTTGGGGCAGTTCCTCTATCTGAGCCTTTCCCTGCCCGCTATTCTCCCCCCATGCCCAACCTCTCCCCCACTCCCGCGCCCCGCACCGATGAACGCGTGCCTGTCATCGTGATCGGCGGTTTTCTGGGGGCGGGCAAAACCACGCTGGTCAATCACCTGATCCGCTCCTTGCCGCACCGCTTAGGCATCATCGTGAACGAGTTTGGGCAAGCGGGCGTAGACGGCGGCCTGATAGAGCGCCTGAACGATGACGTGACCGAACTGACGGCGGGTTGCCTGTGCTGCACCGGGCGTGACGACCTGCTGCGGGCGTTGGTCACTATTGCCATGCGTGAGCAAAAGCCCGACGCTGTGGTGGTGGAGTTGTCGGGAGTGGCCGACCCGACGCCCGTGCTGGCAACTCTGCTGGAACGCTCCGTGCGGGCCGCCTTCCGCGTGACCACGCTAGTAGCCGTAGTAGACGCCCGCCACGCCCTGCACACCCTGCGCGACCACCCGGAAGCGGCGCGGCAACTGGCCTACGCGAATGTGGTGGTGCTGAACAAAACCGACCTGTCTGACCCCGGCCTGCTGGATCACGCCGAGAGCGTGCTGCGCGGCGTGAATCCCTTGGCCCGCATGGTGCGGGTAGAGCAGGGCCAACTGGACGCCGACGCACTCCTAGCCCGCGACGACTTCGATCCCCGCGTGCTGGACGGGGCTGATACCGCCGCGCAGCATACGCCGGGGCTGAAATCCTTCACGTTGCGGGCCACCCGTCCCCTCGATCCCTACCGCTGGCAGCGTTTTATGACCGACCTGATCCTGTCGCGCCCCGCCGAAGTGCTGCGTGTGAAGGGCTTTGTCGACCTGTACGGCTACCCGCAGCGCATCCTGTTTCAGGCGGTGCGCGACCTGTTTACCGCCGATGCATGGGAAGCGGGCGACGGCCACACCGAACTGGTGTTTATCGGGCGCGGGCTAGACCGGGCGGAATATGCAGCGGCATTCGAGGCGTGTGTGATCGAAGAAGCGGTGGCCTAGAGCATCCCCATTCAGTGTTGCTCTGAGCGTGGAGAATCAACTCCAGATCAGCGGATCTCTCCGGTTTCCCACAGCCGCACAAACAGGTCGGTCAGCGCAGGGTCGAACTGGCTGCCGCACCCCTCCCGAATGATTTCTAGCGCCTGTTCGGGGGACATGGCCTGCTTGTAAGGCCGGACGCTCACCAGCGCGTCGTACACGTCGCAGAGGCTGAAGAGGCGGGCCAGCAGCGGAATCTGCTCGCCGCCGAGCCGGTCTGGGTAGCCCGCGCCGTCCCAACGTTCGTGGTGAGAGTGGATCACCGCGTGGGCTTCGGGGTGAAGGTAAGGAATGCGGGCGGCCAGCACCGATCCCAAAGCCGCGTGGGTTTCCATGGTTCGGCGCTCATGAGGCGTCAGGCGTCCGGGTTTCAGCAGCACGGCGTCGGGGATGGCCAATTTGCCGATGTCGTGCAGGGCCGCGCCGTGCCGCAGGGCCACCAACAGGTCAGGGGGTAAGTTCAGCGCCCGCCCCAAGATATGGGCGTGATGCCGGACGCGCTGGGTGTGACCCTGCGTCTCGAAATCACGCACTTCTAGCGCCACCCCCAGTGTGTTCAGTGCGGCTTCGAGGGCTTCTTGCAAGTCGGCCACATGGGCGTGACGTTCCAGCAGGCGTGACCCGACGCTCGCCAGCATCAGGCCCAAATGTTCGTCGACGATCTGAAAAGGTCGGTTGGCGGCGCGGGTCACGACCAATACGCCCAAAGGATCGTGATGTTGTCCAAACAGGGGCACAGCCATCATGCAGTCATGCTCCACCTGCTCTGGTCTATACAGTCCGGGTTTGGGCCGCAGATCGGCGCTTCTCATAATTTGCCCGGTCTCTAGGGCTCTCCACGCCAACCCCTGCCCACGCGGCAATTGCGCCGGGCCAAGCTGCCGGTCACGCCCCGCGGCGGCGCGGGAAGTCAGCAGATCCAGATCGGCGTCGTAGCGCAGCAGGGTCGCTTGGTGGGCACGCAACAAGTCCAGCGCGGTGTCGGTCAGGCGGGCTTCCAAGCGGGGTTCGTTTGGGGAACTACCGGAGGAAAGCGGGCCAGCAGGAGCGGCAGCCAGTCCGTCATCGGTCTGAAGGTGCAGGTGCAGCTCGGCCAATAAATCCAGTTCGCGCCAACGCTGCTGAAATTGGAGCAAGGCGGCCAATTGTTGGGCGAACAGGCCTGCCACCTCAAGAGCTTCCGGCGCAAAGGCGTGCACCGAAGAGAACGAGTCCAGATTCAGGTGGGCCACCACTTCGCCGTTCAGAACCACCGGTAAGCACAAGTTGGCCTGCAACTCGTCGCGCCTGCCCGCTTCCTGAAAGAACTGTGTCTGTCCGGCGGCGTGCAGTGCGTCCGACTGCTTGCCAACCAGTTGCAGTTCCTGCGAATTGATGACCCGTGCCTTGCCCGCTTGCCAGTCGGCCCGGTCGTGGCCGTACCACAGAAACTGTGACTGCTCGCTGAGGGGCAACCCCACCAGTGCCGCCCCGTAGCCCTGCACTGCACAGAGCCGGAATTCCCGCCCTTCGCGCATGTTCAGCGATCCGGCCTCGGCACCGTCTACACAGGCAATCGCCAACCGCAGCAACTCTGACCAGTCTGTGTCGGTCATGCTGCGGCGCTGGGACAACAATTCTACAGTGGTTCGGAGCGACTGCCACAGGGTAAAGCGGGGCTGAATGCTCAGGGTTTTGTCGTCGGCTGCTGCGGCTGAGAGAGAAGCGAGCTTGACTGCGCCCAATGCCCCAGAGGCAGCACCCCCCTTGACCGCGCCCGAGCCGCCGACTTGAGCCGGTTTCGGGAGCGTGCGGGCCGCCGTGCGAGCGGTCTTTTTTGCGGCGGATGCGGGAACATCGGTACTGCACACCAAGCGGTTGCGACCATTGGTTTTGGCCAGATACAACGCTTCGTCGGCCTGCCGAAACAGGTCGTGCGGCGTTTCGTGGGGGCGGCAGGTGGCTAGCCCTGCCGAGAGGGTCAGTGTGGCGGGCAGCGAGCCATTTGAATCTGGAAACGAAATTCCAGCCAGCGTCATGCCTTGCCGCGCCACTTCCTTCAACAGGCTTTCGACCCATGTGCGGGCACGGCCTTCACTACCCACATCGGTCAGCAGCGCAAATTCTTCGCCACCTATGCGGTAGGCCCGCACTTGCTGCCGTTCATCGCGCCCCAAGAGCCGCGCCACGCCCTGCAACACTTGGTCGCCTACAGCGTGCCCGTACTGATCGTTCACGATCTTAAAATGATCCAAGTCCAGCAGCACCAACTGCGCGCCGACATCAAGTGCGGCAAGGTCGGCGTCGAATTGTCGGCGGTTGCCCAGACTGGTCAGCGGGTCGGTGTGGGCCTGCGTGCGGAACGCCTGCGTCACCCGCAACAATTGATACCGTGAGAGCAGAATCATGGCCGCGATGCCCAGACCTACGGCATTGATCAGCAGGCCCAACAGGTACACTTGCCAAAACACCGCCCGGCCTTCCGCAGAGGCCAGCAGCACCAGATTGACTGCCAAGAACGGTATGGGGAGCAGCCACAGATCACGGGCTGTCAGCATCAAAATGTCGTACTTGGGCCGCAGCAGGCCCGTAATCAGCAGCAGAGCCGCCACATCCACAGCGGCCTTGATTCCAGCTTGCGTGCCTTCTTCTGTGAAGCCCCACAGCAGCATCGGTAGGGCGGCCAGTGCCCCTAGGCCCACGCCGTAACGCTTTGCCACCAATACCAGCGGCACCAAGCAGAAATCAAGGTGCAGATCGGGGGGAGGGCCGCTTTCCCGAAAGGCGAACACCATCAGCAAGAGCGAAGAGGCAGAGGCCAAGCCCACCCGGAGGGCATCTTCACGAATTCGGCGGCGCACCGGCCATTCGCGGAAAGTGAGGCTCAGACCAAAAGTGCAGGTGATCAGTAGAGACAAATTGAACAGGACTTCAGTCAAGCCCCTCATCGCCAGCCCACCGTGCCATTCTGGTTCGAGCGACATTGAAAGACAGTCTACACTCTCAATTTACTCTGCGGTCATCGACCAATGCGATTTTCATAGGCTGTCCATCTGCCATTGAGCCATGCTTAAGGAGCAGGGTTAAACGTGAAACAATACACAACACTCTGCCCTTTTAGCGGCTCCGCAGCGTGCCCTGCACGGCGCTCATAAACTCGGCGCGGGTGCGGGCATCATCCTTGAACAGGCCGCGCATGGCCGAAGTGGTGGTGCTGGAATTCTGCTTTTGCACGCCGCGCATCGCCATGCAGAGGTGCACGCCTTCCATTAAGACCGCCACGCCTTTGGGGGCCAAGAGTTCCAGCACCGCGTCGGCCACTTGGGTCGTAATCCGCTCCTGCACCTGAAGGCGGCGGGCGTACAGGTCTACGATGCGGGCAAACTTGCTGAGGCCCAAGATTTTGCCGTCTGGGATATAGGCGATGTGGGCGCGGCCATAGAACGGCAACATGTGGTGTTCGCACATCGAATAGAACTCGATGTCTTTCACGATGACCATCTCGCTGCCCTCGGCCTCGAACACGGCGTCGTTGGTCACGCCCGTCAGCGTTTGGGTATAGCCGCCTGTCAGGAAGCCCCACGCTTTGGCGACGCGCTCGGGCGTCTTCAGCAGGCCTTCGCGCTCCGGGTCTTCCCCGATGGCCGAGAGCCAGTCGTGGGTCAGCAGCTTCAGATCAGGCCGAACGGCTCCCACGTGATCAGAGGCGCTGTGGTCGGCGTCGCTGTGATCAGAATCAAGAAGGTCGAAATCAGTGTCAGTGGGCTTGGTCGTGGTCACAGTTCAGGCTCCAGTGTCGTTCCGCCAATACGAATGCGGAGGGCCGACAAATCGAATGCCGCGAGTGTAGGCCTTAGCCACTCACGGCAATTGTCTGATGGATTTCAGGCGGGGGGGTGGAAGTGGGGGCAGTGCGCTGGGGGCAGTCAGGCGCAGGTCAGGGGCGGGGTGGGGGGCTGAGGTTATTGGTGCGGAGTCTAAGGGTCGAAGGGTCTAGGGTCTAAGGTGCTGGGGCGGGGACGGTGGCTGAATTGCCCCCTCATTCCTACGAGCGAGGGCAACGCCGTTAAGCAGGCGTTTTTATGCCGTTCTTAGACCCTTGACCCTTAGACGCTCTGCCGACACCTCACACCCAATCTAAACCCAGTCCACTGCCCCATACGTCTGCTCGCGGGCCGGGCCACACGAGAAGATGACCACGGGGCAACCCACCGTCTCTTCGATCAAATCCAGATACGCCTGCGCCTGCTTGGGCAAGGTGGCTCGGCTGTCGGCTCCGTCGGTGGTGGCCCAACCGGGCATCTGACGGTACACGGGTTGGCCGTCCGCGTCGTAGTGGGTACACACCGGAATGGTGTCCAGGCCCGCCAAAATGTCCATTTTGTTGATGACCAGACCGTCGAGGCCGTTCACGTCTACGGCGTAGCGCAGCAGTTCCAGATCCAGCCAGCCTACGCGGCGGGCGCGGCCTGTGGTGGTGCCGAATTCATCCCAAGGCTTGGAGCCGTCGCCGCGCAGGCGCAGTTCCATATCCCCGAAGACTTCGGTGGGAAAGGGGCCGTGACCCACGCGGGTATTGAAGGCTTTGGCGACGCCGTAGACGCGGTGGATGGCCTTGTGGTTCACGCCCGCCCCCACCAACACGCCGCCCACCGTCGGGTGGCTGCTGGTCACGAAGGGGTACGTGCCGTAATTCAAGTCCAGCAAGGTGGCCTGAGCGCCTTCAAACAGCACATTCTGGCCTTCCTTGATGGCTTGGCGCAGTTGCCCGCCCGTGTCCTGCACGAAGGGCAGCAGGGCTTCGCGGGTGGGCGCGAGGGCGTCGAGGGCCACGTCTACGCTTGTCCAGCCTGCGTCGCGGGTGCTGTTGGGTTTGGCTTCCAGCAGCCGCTCTACGCGCTCACGCAGCACGCCGTCGTCGGCCAAATCGCCAAAGCGGATGCCCACGCGCCGCGCCCGGTCTGCATAGGCGGGGCCAATCCCGCGCCCCGTCGTGCCCACGAAGTCTTTGCGTCCATCGACAAACTTGTGGTGAGGCAACACCAGATGCGCCCGGTCACTGATTCGGAGATCAGGATTCAGGCCCGCATTCAGCAAATTCTGGCGTTCCTCCATAAACTTCTGGGGGTCGATGACCATGCCGTCGCCCAGCACCGACACCGTTCCCTCGTGCAGGACGCCGCTGGGCAGCAGGTTCAGCTTAAAGGTCTGACCTTTGGCCGTCACGGTGTGGCCCGCGTTCGCGCCTCCCTGATAACGGGCGATAAATGTTGCGCGGGGGGCAAGGAAATCGGTGATCTTTCCCTTGCCTTCGTCTCCCCACTGGGCACCAATAATTGCGATTCCGGGCATTTCAGCCTCCTGCCGCACGCGCAGACTTGCCCTTTTTGCCCACACCGACGCTGCGGCAAGACAAAAAAAAGCACGGCGCACAGCACCGTAATTCAGTGTACCCCGGCTGGGAGCAAAATGTGGGCGGGGAGAGCTAGAAGTGGGGGAAGGCGTCTAAGGGTCGAGGGTCTAAGAAGGGCAAGGGCGACAACCTACGGGCCAGCCTCCCAGATAGATAAAAAGCGCGGGAGGGGATCACCACGATCCACCCCCCACGCTCCACGTTCAAATTTCTAGCTTGCTCAGACCACCAGAATTACTGGTTTTTCGAGCGTCTGGGCCACACTCGCAAGGAAGCGGGCAGCGCGTTCGGTGTCCACGTTGCCGTTGAGGGTTAGGGCGGCGCGGCCCCCTTGCACGCGGCCCACGCTGAGGGTCAGGGCGTGCGGGTAGTGCAGGTCGTCCAAGTCCAGCAGTCCGGCGTCTACGATCAGCAGGTCGGGCGTGCCGTCGTGGTCGGTATCGAGGGCGGTCACGGCGTCACGGAGGCTGCCGGGTTTCGCGCTACGGGTGCGGCCCACGCTGGGGTCTTGGATGGCAACTGCACCCAAGTCCAGAATCGCGGCGTGGTGCTGGGCGGCGCGGGCCACCAAGAGGGCCAGCGGCACGTCGCGGCTTAGGGCTTCGCTCAGTTGCTCGCGCAGATCGGCGGCAGCAGCCACATGGGCGTCGCGGCGCAGGTAGGTGCCGAACCACACGGCGTCTCGGGGCAAGGCGGCAGCATCGTTGGCAGAAGCGGTGCCGAGAGAAGCAGTGGCGGCGGCTCCGGCCATCGCAGCAGCAACCGGATCGGGCGTGAGGACAGGCTGCACTTCTGGGGTTGCTGGCGTCGCGGCGGCCACCATCGGCACCACGTCGTCTTTGCTGGCCCAAGGCTGTGCGGCGTCGCTTGTCACCGGGCCGCTGACCAAGGGCGCGTCCACTTGCGGGGCGCTGAAGTCGGGCGTGTTCTGCTCGGCTTCAATACTCAGGTCTGCGGCGGTCAGTTCGGGGGCGGCCACCTCTGCGGCAGCCAACGAGGGCATGGCGATATCGGGAACAATAGGAGCAGCAATACTGGGGGCAGCGATGTCCGGCACGGTGATGTTCGGCGCAGCCACTTCCGGCGTGGAAACTGCCGGGGGAGACATTGCGGCGACATCGTCCTTGGGCGTGGCGAACGCGGGGCCAACCATGCTGGGGGCGGGCGTAGGCGCGACGGGCGTGTCCTGCGGCGCGGCGCGGTTTTGGTACAGGCGCGACAGCAACCCGCCCAAGCCGCCTTTGCTGGCAGCAGCGGCAGCGGGCGGAACCACAGCGGCGGCAGCAGCAGGAATCTGAACAGGTTCGGGTTGCGCGGGTTCGGGCTGTACAGGTTCGGGCTGTACAGGCTCCGGCACCACGATCCGTTCGGGAATCACGGCGGCGGCAGGCTGTACCTCAGGCTCAGGCAGGGCGGCGGCGACTTCCGGCACTTCAAGCTCGGCGGCGGGCACGAGCACGGGCGGCTCGGTGGTCAGCAGCGACTCGCCGTCGTCCTCGCCGTCGTCCATCTCGAATTCCATCGCGTCGTCCTGAAAGCTAGCGGCGGGGGTGGCCGGAACCTGCGGGGCAGAGGGCCGGGCCTGCTCGATAAACGAGGTGATGTCGCTGTCTACGCCCGCTGCACTCAGCGCGGCCATGTCGAAGTTGCTGTTGGCGAGGTCGCCTTCCCAATCGGGCGGCGGCAAGTCCACGGGGGTTTCGGGCGGCTCTTCCTCGCCGCTCATGACGCGTGACAGGTAGTTCAGGATGTCTTGCTCCACGATCATCCCGCCCTCGCCCGTGCCGTTGAGTCTCTGCCAGTCAATCCCGTTTGCTTCTGCCAGAATCTTGGCGAGCGGAGCAATCCTATCCATCATCAACTTCCCCCTTGGGCGTGCAGTGTAAGTGACATTCTTAGGGGGCATTCTAGCGAACAGACCCGCCTAACGCGTGCAATTTTCGTGCTAGAGGGCGGGGTACGCGGGGGGCAATGGGGGTGTCAGCCTTGCGTTAAGGCCAGAACCCCGTGTTTTGAGACGATTTCGGGTCAGTTCCGCCGTCTCTTGGCAGGCCAAGAAGACAGGCAGGGTCACAGCCTCCCGGCGGCGCGGTGCTACCCTGCTTGGCATTACCGCGCAGCCTAAGCGCGTCAGGAGTCACCATGCAGGAAGTCCGAGAAAGTACTGTGCAGGAGCAGGTTTTATGTTGATCCTCGAAGAAATGCAGGCACGGGGCCACGAGGCGCTGACCCTGCTGCACCACGCGCCCAGCGGCCTGCGGGCGGCCCTCGCCATTCATTCCACGGTGCTGGGGCCAGCCATTGCGGGCGTGCGGCTCGGCGCACAAGACGAGCAGTTGGCGGTGCGCGGCGCACTGGCCCTCAGCGAAAGCCTGACCCTGAAGGCGGCGCTGGCGGGCCTGAATTACGGCGGCGGTGCGTGCGTCCTGATGATGCCCGAAGCGGGCGTAGACGACCCACACGCCCGCGAAGCCCTGTTCCGGGCCTTGGGGCGGCAGGTGCGTCCGCTGGAATCGCGGGTCGTCCTCACCGAAGACATTGGCGTATCGCCCGCCGATATTGCGTTTGTGGCGCAGGAAACGCCTGCCACGTTGGGCGTGAACACCGACACCAGCAGCGTCACCGGGTACGGCGTGTACCGGGGCATGAAGGCCGCCGCCCGTTTTGCACTGGGGAGCGAGAGCATGCGCGGCGTGCGGGTGGCGATTTTGGGCGTGGGGGCGGTGGGCCGCACGCTGGCCGGGCATCTGCACCGCGAGGGCGCTCGCCTGACGGTGGCTGACCGACGCCCAGACCGGGCCGAAGCCTTGGCTGACCAGCTTGACGGCGTACAGGTGGTGGCCGCCGATCAGCTCCTCGATTCGCCCTGCGACATTTTCGCCCCCTGCGCCTACGGCCATTCCATCCGCTCCGAAGATGTGCCCCGCTTGCAGTGCCGCCTGATCGCGGGCGGCGAGCATCACCCCCTCACGCGGCGCGGAGAGTCTGCCGTGAAAGAAGCCGGAATCATCTATATGCCCGATTACGCCATCAACGCGGCTGGCCTCATTGCCGCCGCGCAGGGCACCACGCCCGAACAGGCCGCCGAGCGCGTGTATACGATCATCAACCGGATTACGGCGGTGGCCGAGCAGTACGGCAAACCCGTGCATATCGTGGCCCGCCGCATGGCGGAACGGCGGATTGATCTGATCGGCAGCTTGGGACACGGCAAATGAGCATCAGCAAAGCCGAACCCTTCGTAATCGGCGTGGCGGGCGGCTCCGGCAGCGGCAAAACCACCGTGACCCGGCGAGTCATCGAAACGGTGGGCAGCGACGGTGTGGCCGTGCTGAGTCAGGACAACTACTACCGCGACCAGTCCGACATTCCGTTCGAGGCCCGCCTGAAAACCAATTACGACCACCCGGCGGCCTTCGACTGGGCGCTGCTGCGCGAACATGTGGATGCGCTCTTGGCGGGCGTGCCGATTGCCATGCCCGAATACGATTTCACCAAGCACACCCGTTCCGACCAGACCACGCGGGTCTTGCCGGGGTCGGTGGTGGTGCTGGAAGGTTTTTTTGCCCTCTACGACGAAGAACTGCGCGAGCGGATGCACCTGAAAGTCTTCGTGGACGCCGACGCCGACGTGCGCTTCATTCGCCGCCTGCTGCGCGACACGCAGGAACGCGGGCGCACCCCCGAAAGCGTGATTCAGCAG
The DNA here is from genome assembly GCF_001644565.1 of Deinococcus puniceus. Classification (NCBI taxonomy): domain Bacteria; kingdom Thermotogati; phylum Deinococcota; class Deinococci; order Deinococcales; family Deinococcaceae; genus Deinococcus; species Deinococcus puniceus. The sequence continues at coordinate 2,555,855 of NZ_CP011387.1, forward strand.
TATCTGGACTATGTGCGGCCCATGCACCTGAGCTTCGTGGAACCCACCAAACGCTACGCCGACGTGATCATTCCGCACGGCGGCATGAACGAACCCGCGCTGGACATGTTGGCGGCCCGGATTCGGTCTACGGTCTAGGCAACGGCCAGAACAGACCCTCTCATCCGATAGGGGGACGATTCGGCGGGCTGGCGGAAGGTAGGCTGGCCCGTTTTGCCGCCTTGCCTCAACCCTTGCCGCTTTCCCCTTTAGGATGTGCCCTGTGACTGATCCGAATCCCGCCGCCCGTTCTTCCCTGCCCGAATCACCGGGCGGCCCTTCCGTTTCCCAGCCGCCCATTCCCCCTCAGGCGGCCCTCTCGCTGGAAACGCTGCCCGTGCCCACCCGCCACCGCCTTACCCCTGTGCTGTTGGGCCTGATTCTGCTCTCGCTGATTCCGGCCTTTCTCTTGGCGTATCAGCGCGTGACCTTCGAGCAATCCGAGAAAACCACGTCGTATGTGATGGATTACCCGAATCTGGTGTCTCAGGCGCAGCGGTACGGTCAGGAACCACAGGCGCTGTTAGACCGCTATAAGGCACTGGGCCTTAACGGTGTGGCCGTGTACGAAGACACGATTGGCAGCCTGCAGCAGCGCGGTGAGGTGTACTTTCAGGACGGCGCAGATTTGGCGGTGCAGTTTCCCGGTCAGGGCGCACAGCCCCAAAAGTCCTACCTGCGCTCCCTTAAGCCCGGTGTGGCCGAAAGCCTGCCTGCCCGCTACACCATCCCTACCCGGCTGGTGCAGATCGGGGGGAACCAGTGGGTAGAGTGGGCCACCGATCCGCGCTTCTTGCCCGCTGGCCCCAACACGGCGCTCATCAATGACCTGAAGGCGCAGGGCATGACGCTGGTGTACCGCCCTTACGCAGACGACGCCGTTTTGCGGCCCGGCGCGGACTGGCCTGACGTGCCGTTCATCTCCTTTCCCAGCACCGAAGTGATCGGCGCACGCAACCCCGACCTACTGGACAAAATCAACGAGCGCATGGAAGGCCGCATTCCCACCCTGATCGAGGCGACGCCCCAGCGCGGCATAGAAGAACTCGTGGAACGGCACGGCGCGGCCCGCATGTTCTCGATCAGTGCGGCGTGGCAAAACCTGCTTGACCCGGAAGAAACCGCCTCCAAGTTCGCCCTCGCCGCCCGCGAACGGGGCCACCGCCTGCTGTACCTGCGAACCTTTCCCACCATCGGTGAAACCGAGATTTTCTTGGCCCGCACCACCAAACTGCTGGGCGACGCGGGCGTAAAGCTGGCGAACCCCACCATCACGCGCTACGAACCCAGCCCGCTGCTGCAACTCCTGAGCGCGGTGGGGCCACTCGCCGCCCTGCTGCTGCTGGGCCTCAGCTATCCGCTGGTGCGGCTGGGGCTGCTGGCCTCGGCCCTCACGGCACTCTTGGCGTTCGGCCTCAACAGCCTCGGCCCAGACGGAATCAAACCTCTGGAAGGTCTCGCTCTGATCGCTGCCGTCACGTTCCCTTCGTTGGGGCTGGTGCTGCGGCGTCGGCGCGTGTCCGACTGGTTCCTCGCCACGGGCCTGAGTCTGGCGGGGGTGCTGTTCGTCTCGGCGCTGGGGGCCAACGGCAACTCCATGATCGGCCTAGAGCCGTTCCGGGGCGTGGGCCTCACGCTGCTGCTGCCCCTCGTGCTGGTGGGCGCAAGCTTCCTGCCGCGCCAAGACATCCGCAAAACCGCGCAGGATATCTACAACGCTCCCATCAAACTGGGCGACATCGTGGTGATGGGCCTCGGCATTGCCGTGTTCGCGCTGGTCTTCTTGCGCCGGGGCAACACCAGTTCGGTGGGGGTCAGCGACGCCGAAAAAGAAGTGCGCCAGAACCTTCAGGACTCTATCGTTCGCCCGCGTTTCAAGGAACTGGCTGGGCATCCGTTGGCACTGGTGGGCCTCAGCGGGGTCTTGCCGGGCTACTTCAGCACCCTGATTCTGCTGGGCGGCGTCATCGGTCAGGCCAGCATCCTCAACACCTTTTCGCACTTCCACACGCCCCTCCTCATCAGCGCCGCCCGCTGCTTCATCGGCCTCGGCGTGGGCTTGGTGGCCGGATACGTGGCGATCTGGGCCGTGAAACAGGGCATCCGAATATGGAATACCTACGGCACGCGCCGTGCGGTTCAGGCATGAAGGTCACCGTCAGCGGCTATTACGGCTTCGGCAACACGGGCGACGAGGCTATTGCACTTGCCATTACCCGTGAACTGAAGCAGCGGGGGCACAGGCCGCTGCTGCTGTCCCAGACACCCGAACAGACCGCCGAAACCTACGGCTGCGAGAGTGCGCCGCGCATGAAACCCGCTGGACTGCTCTCGGCCATCGCCCGCTCGGAGGTGCTGCTGTCGGGCGGCGGCGGCCTGCTACAAGACAAAACCAGCGCCCGCACGCTCACCTATTACCTCGGCGTCATTCGTGCGGCGCGGCTGCTGGGCAAGCGCGTGGTGATCTTCAACCAGAGCATCGGGCCACTCAGTCCGGAAGGGGGGCGCAAAGTGGCCTCTGCCCTACGCGGCCTGCGCGTGATCGTGCGTGACCGGGGCAGTTTGGATACGTTACAGGCGTTGGGGATTTCGGGCGAATTGGGCGGCGATCCAGCGTTGCTGCTGCACCCCAGCCCCAGCCTTGTGCGCCAGCCCGATCAGGTCATCATTGCCCCACGCGGCGACGTGACCGAGGCCACCGAGCGCCTAAAAACGGTGACGGCAAGCTTGCAGGCACAGGGCCGCCGTGTGCTGGCCCTCAGCTTCATGCCTGCCCACGATGACGCCGCCGCCCACAGTTTGGGGGCCGATGAGGTGCTGAGTACGGTAGACCCACAAGTGGCCTTAGACGCCATCGCTTCGTGCGGCTTCGTGATCGGAGTGCGGCTGCACGCCATTATTCTGGCTGCCGCTGCGGGCGTACCGTTTGCGGGCGTGGCCTACGATCCCAAGGTGCAGGGCTTTTGCGCCGATGCTGGCGCACCCTTTCATCCCATCGCCCTAGACCCGCAGGACGTGTGCCAGCAGGCTTATACCCGCACCGCGCCCGATTGGAACGCGGTGGCCGAGATGAAAGAGCGGGCAGAGAACAGCTTTACGCGGGCGCTGAGCAGCTAGAAGAAGGCGGAGAGATCGTGGAGTGTGGAACGTGGGGAAGGCCAACCCACGATCTGCACTCCACGTTCAGTGTTCCAATCTGTTGCGTTACCCCCTGTGCGTCACCACATTGCAGGTGCAGCGGGCCAGCGTCGTCGTGCGGCCATGTTCGTCTTTCAATTCCACCGTCCAGACCATCACCGTGCGGCCTCGGTAGACCAGCAGCGCCTCTGCCGTGACCCAGCCCTCCGAGATGCCGCGAACATGGGTGCCGTTCAGGTCGACGCCCACGCCAAACTGCGTTCTAGGGTCTACGTTCAGAAAACTGCCGAGGCTCGCCAGTTCTTCGGCCAGTGCCAAGCTTGCGCCGCCGTGCAGCCGTCCGGTGGGCTGACGGTTGCCCTCTACAGGCATGCGGGCGGTCAGGCGCTCACGGGTCACGCTCAGCAGCTGTATGCCGAGGCGTTGGCCGAGTGTGCCGCTTAGGCCCCCCATGCGCCCCGCCAATTCTTCAGGTGACAGGCGGGCAAAGTCTTCGGGCGTGGGGAGTTGGATGTCAGGGTGAAGGGTCATGGGGGCATGGTAGAGCCTTTCTAGCCGGGTGACCCGTGCCCTGATCTACTCCCCCTGACCCAAATTCAGCGCGGCGGCATAGAGCATCTTCACGCCTGTCTCCAAGCTGGCTTCGTCGATGGTAAAGCGGGGGTGGTGGTGCGGCCAGTGGCTGTCGGCGCTGTCGCTGGCACTACCCACGTTAAAATAAGCTCCGGGCGCTTTTTGCAGGTAGGCGCTGAAATCTTCGCCGCCCATCGTGGGTTTGGCGTCCTGATAGAGGTCAGGGCCAACCGTCTCCAGCGCAATCTCTCGCAGGCGGGTAGCCACCCAATCGGTGTTGATGACGGGGCGGTAGCCGAACTCGTAGTCCAGGTCATAGGTTGCGCCGTGTGCGTCACAGACGCCTTTAATCACGCGCTCGATCAGTTGGGGGGCGCGTGCCCGCAAGTCGGCGTCGAAGGTTCGCACCGTGCCTTGCAGCAGCGCCGTATCAGGGATGACGTTGTGGGTGCTGCCACTCTGGAACAGCGTAATAGACACCACCAGGGCGTCAAGTGCTGCCACGTTCCGGCTGACCACGTGCTGCAAATTGGTGACGACCTGTGCGCCGACCGCAATCGGGTCTACGGTCTGTTCGGGGTGTGCGCCGTGCCCGCCCTTGCCGCGAATGGTCAGCGTGAGGGTGTCGGGCGCGGCCATAAACGCCCCCGGCTTCACCGCCACCACGCCCGCAGGCAGCGAGGAATTCAGGTGCAGGCCCGTCACCACGTCTACGCCGTCCATCAGCGGCGTCTCCATCACCAATTCTTCGGCCCCGCCCGGCCCGATTTCCTCGGCGTGCTGAAAAATCATGCGGATTTCTCCGGCTACTTCTTCGGGGCGCTCGCTCAGCAGTTTGGCGACGCCCAGCAGAATGGCGGTGTGTCCGTCATGGCCGCAGGCGTGCATCACACCGGGGGTCTGCGAGGCAAATTCAAACGTATTTTCCTCGTGAATAGGCAGCGCGTCTATGTCGGCACGGAGCAGCACGGTGCGGCCTGCTTTGTGGCCCTTCAACACGGCCAGCACGCTGGTTTCTGTGGGGCGAGACACGCTCAGCCCCGGCATTTGCCCCAGCTCGGTCTCTATATACGCCGCCGTCTGATGCTCGGCAAAGCCCACTTCTGGGTTCTGGTGCAGATGCCGCCGCCACGCCACGAGTTGCTCGGTCAGGGTACTGGCCCGGTCAATGGATTGTGTCATGGGCTTAGGGTAATGCATGCGCCCAGCGTTGGCGACAACTCTAAATATTTGTCTGTTGACACATTGGTCACATATAATAGCTGTATGGAAATTAGGCAGCTTAGAGCACACGAAGTACAAAACTACTTGGCGGCTTATTACTCATACCATAATGTCCAGAACCCAGAGGATTTCGCAGCGACGAAGTTAGAAGACTACACGCCTGAGGATCTTCAGCAAGTCGCAGACCTATTTACTGTTGCTCTCTGTCAGGGCCAATTCATTGCGGGTATCTGCTTGTATCAAGGCAAATTTCTGCAAGATGGATGGCCTGATACTCACTTAGAGGGATTCGCGAAGATCATAGATACATTAATTAATACTACAGGTGAGTTAGCAACATATCTGAACGGATTCAAACCCTCAGAAAGCCAAAAAATTCAAGAGCTGCTGGAGTCGAAAGGTCTGAAAAGCCAAACTATCTACGACATGAAGCGCGATCTGTTTGGCAGTTTGTATACAGAAGATGCGACATTTCAAGTTTGGTCTGAGGAGCTGGATCAAACATTCCAAGACATTTACAGGCAATGTTCGGGCGAGTTTGCTTTTAGTTACGACATAGCCAAAAACCATATGGGCGGTGGATTCTCGCCCCAATTCTGGCTGTTGGATAACGAAGGCGGCATGATCGGTGCGAACCATCCCGCCCATCATGCCGACAATGAAATTATTTTTACAGTAGCGGCCCTGTGTGGCCCTGAAAACAGCAAGCGCAAGCTCCTGCACACGCTGATGGCAAAAATATATGCTGTCTACCCAGCCGCAGAAGTTCATACTCATGCCGAAGAAAAAGATAAAGGCCTGCTGGAATCGGTGGGGTTTGCGGTAAGAGATACTCAAAAGCTTTTATGTTTGGTCAAGCAATAGCTTTATTGCCACTTCTACGAATGCAACATCTTTTGAGACAGCTTGTGCCATGCAAGCTGTTTTTTGAAAAAGAAAATATTATAAATGACAGCGTAGAATAGAGTGATATAGAGGTATATATCGTTTGAGTCGCTCTTCCTCATCAGAAATGAAGTTGCAAATACTGCCACGAGTATAATAAGCAGAGCCAACCCGAGTTGTAGAGTAAGTGTCTTAAAATATTTTATTTCTTGATCTCTGTTCGTTGCAACCGCCTCCCACAAGAAAACCTGCTGGCAATCCTCTCGGATGACCAGCAGGCTACTAAAATTTTATTCTTATCTCAACCCTTACTTGCCGTCCTGCCCGATTCGTTCGCTGCTCAGGCGGCCTTTGCCACTGGCGTCGTCAATCTGGGTAGCTCCGTTTTTCCGCATGATGCTCAAGGCTTCGTCGGCGCGCTTGCTGTCGGGGTCACGGGCAATAACGAGCGTGTGGCCGTTCTTCATGGCGTCATAAAAACGTTCGGCCTGCACGGGGGGCACACCCATTCGGCGCAGCAATTTCACGTAGTCGCCGTGATCGGAACCGGCCAGCGCACCGAACAGCCCGCCGAGGCCCGCGCCGCCCAGGGCTCCGAAGAGCATGCCGTAGATGCCGCCCAACTGGTAAATGCGCGTTTCGGGAATGATGAGCAGCAGCAGCCAGATGGGGAGCGTGAGGGCCACGCCTGCCAACGTGCCGCCGATGGTGCCGCGAATGACCGAGGCGCTGCCGCCGGGTGCGCCTGCTTCGGGGCCGACGCCGGTGGCCTGCGCGATGTCATCTTCCATGACCACATCGGTCAGGGCAAAGCCGAGGTGATCCCGGTCAAAGCCACGCGCCTTCAGGGCTTCAAGGGCGCTTTTGGCCTGTGTAGGCTCTCTAAAGACGGCAATGACACTTTCCATATGCTGTCTTTTTAGCATGAGAGCCGCCCCCGATGTGAGGGACAAACTTCCGGGAGCGTTGAGCAGACCTTCTGCAAGGCGGGTGTACCGGGGGCCGGGGTACTTTCGGCCCTAGCACACCGCGCTGCACTTCCTATACTGACAAGATGACTGGCGTGGTAGACGTAGCGGTGCCGAACGTGGCCTTCGAGGGGCGGCTGCGTGAGGTATTGCGCTCCCGCGTAGAATTTATAGAGCTGATCGGGGATGATCTGGTGGCGGCGGGCGGCAAACGTACCCGGCCCCTGATTTCGTTTTTGGCCGCGCAGGTGCTGGGCGCACAGCCGGGGCGGGCGGACTGGAGCGATGTGGTCGACGTGGGCGTGTGCGTGGAACTGCTGCACTCGGCCAGCCTGCTGCACGATGACCTGATCGACGACGCCGACACCCGGCGCGGCAAGCCCTCCGCATTCCGGCGCTTCGGCAACGTGGTCAGCGTGATGAGCGGCGATTTTATGCTGGCGCGGTTGCTGATGCTGCTCTCCAATCTGCCGGGAGGCGCGGCCCTCACGCGGGCATTCGGCCAAACCGCCAGCGTGATCTGTGAGGGCGAGGTTCTGCAATTTCAGGTGGCCGCCTACGCCGAGTACTCGCTGGAACACTATCTGGACGTGATTCACGGCAAAACGGCGGCACTCGTGGAGCTGGCCGCCAGTGCGCCCGCCCTGCTGCTTTCGGCTCCCGACGCCCAGCGGGAAGCCCTCGCCACGTTTGGCCGCCAATACGGCATGGCTTTTCAGATGCAAGACGACTTACTAGACCTCGCGGGCGAGGAAAGCAGCATCGGCAAGCCGGTGGGCGGCGACCTGCGCGAAGGCAAAGCCACCCTGCCCGTGCTGTACCTGCTGGACGGCCCCTACGAGGGCGAGGTGCGCGAGATTCTGGAACGCCGCGCCGCGAACGAGGGCGACGTGGCCCGCGTGCAGCAGTTGGCCGCCGCAGAAGGCACGTTGGAACGCACCCGCGACGAAATACGCCGCCGTGCCGGGCTGGCCGTGCGCGCGCTGGACACCTTGCCCCCCAGCGAGGCCCGCAGCGCGTTGGCCGCGTTGGCGCAAAAAGAGATCGAGCGGAGTCACTAGGAACAGCTACCCTTCCGCCTTCAGTCATCCAATCATGCTGTCCCAATTGACCGGACAGCCTTTTTAGGCCAGACTGACCCGCCGCCCTTGCCGTTTGGAAGGCGGCGGCGAGGGCTGGCTTCGCACTCACACGCTCTGGAAACGCTTCAACGTTTTTGCGTGTGTGTGGAGCTTTTTGGGTTCTGCCAGACCGGGCGCGGCAGTGGGGGCAAACGTTGGGGGCAGGCCCCGGCCTTCACGCTTGCCCATTTGTCTATGCGTGTATGCTCTGGTTGCCTCAAGAACTAAGCCGTTAACTTATCCCCAAGGAGAACTCTGGAATGAGGGCATCAGGACTCAATTGGCAAGGCCTCATGGAGCAACTCCAAGACGCTTTGCCCTACTGCGCGGTCAGCGATCAGTCGTTGGCCTATTTCAAGTACCCCAAACGCACCCTGAGCGTGAATTTGCCCGTTCGGATGGATGACGGCCAGATTCGCGTGTTCCGGGGCTACCGCACGGTTCACAGCACGGCACGTGGCCCCAGCATGGGCGGTGTCCGGTTTAAGGCGGGCCTGAATGCCCACGAATGCGAGGTCTTGGCCGCCATCATGACCCTGAAAGCGGCGGTGGCCGACCTCCCTCTGGGCGGGGCAAAAGGAGGCGTGAACGTTGACCCCGCTACGCTGTCGCCCGGAGAACTGGAAGGCCTGACGCGCCGCTATACCAGCGAACTCGTGGAATTGATCGGCAAAAACGAAGACATTCTCGCCCCCGACGTGGGCAGCGATCAGCAGACGATGGCGTGGATTCTGGACACCTACGGCGAAAACACGGGCGAAACCGTGAGCGGCGTGGTCGTGGGCAAACCCATTCCGCTGGGCGGCAGTTACGCCAGCAAGGATGCACGGGGCCGCAGCGCCGCACTGGTGGCGGGCCGCGTGCTGAAGGAGCAGGGCGAGAGCCTGAACCGCGCCCGCGCCGCCGTGTACGGATTTGGCGATGTGGGCCGCAAGGCCGCCCGGACGCTGGCCGCAGAGGGCGCACTCGTCATTGCCGTGAGTGATCAGGACGGCGGCACCTTTGCCAGCGGTGGCCTAGACCTAGAAGCCCTCGCCGCCTACCGCGAGCAGCACGGCAGTGTGCAGGGTTTTGCCACCGACATCACCGCCGACGAAGTGATCGAACTGGATGTGGACGTGCTGATGCTGGCCTACGACTACGGGGCCGTGAACGCCGGAAACGCCCACGCCGTCCGCGCCCGCTACGTGGTGGAAGCCACCAACCGCGCCGTGCTGCCCGAAGCCGAACGCTTCCTGAAATTGCAGGGCGTGACCGTGCTGCCCGATCTGGTGGCCTCCATCGGCGGCCTGATCGTGAATTATCTGGAATGGGTGCAGGACGCCAGCAATTTCTTCTGGACAGAGACCGAGATTGAAGAAGCCATTGACCTGCGCGTAGACCGGGCAGTAGACGCCGTGCTGGAATTCATGCGAACCCGCCAAACCGATATGCGGACGGCGGCGTATGCGATGGCCCTGAACAGACTGCACGAAGCCAGCGTGATGCGCGGGGTTTATCCGTGACGCCGGGTTGCTTTGGGCTTGATTGCTCAGGACTGAGTTGCTCTGGGCTGAGGTGCTCAGGGTTTGGTCTAAGGGTCAAAGGTTTAAGAGTCTAAGGGACACCCCAGACGCCCTGTGTTTCAGCTCCCTCTCCCCTTGCGGGGGCCTCGCAGAGCTACGCAGTAGAGGGGTGAATGAGCGCCAGCGATTGCCTTTCCCCACGCCCGACAACCCACAACATACATCTGCCCTCCAAAGGAGGTTCCCACCACATGACCACCACCGAACCCAATCTCAATACCGCCGCGCAGGATACGTCCAAGCTCGGCCACCACGCCATTCCCAGCTACCTCGACCCCAACGACCTTGGGCCATACGCCATCTATCTGGAGCAGGTGGAGCGGGTGACGCCTTACCTCGGCAAGCTGGCCTACTGGGTGGAAACCCTCAAGCGGCCCAAACGCATTCTGGTCGTGGATGTGCCGATTCACCTTGACGACGGCACGGTGGCGCACTTCGAGGGCTACCGCGTGCAGCACAACACGTCGCGCGGCCCGGCCAAAGGCGGCGTGCGCTACCACCAAGACGTGACGCTGAGCGAAGTGATGGCCCTCAGCGCGTGGATGACCGTGAAGAACGCCGCCGTGAACCTGCCCTACGGCGGCGGCAAAGGCGGCATCCGCATCGATCCGCGCAAATACAGCACCGGAGAACTGGAACGCCTGACGCGGCGCTACACCACCGAAATTGGCCTCGTGATCGGGCCAGAAAAAGACATTCCCGCCCCCGACGTGAACACCAACCCGCAGACGATGGCATGGATGATGGACACCTACTCAATGAACGTGGGCCGCACCGCGACAGGCGTGGTCACGGGCAAACCTGTGGCACTGGGTGGCTCTCTGGGCCGCGCCGACGCCACCGGACGCGGGGTATTTGTGACAGGTGCCGAAGCGCTGAAAAAGCTGGGCATCCGCTTGGAAGGCGCACGAATCGCCATTCAGGGCTTCGGCAACGTGGGCGAGGCTGCTGCCCGCATCTTCCACGATCACGGTGCAAAAATCGTGGCGATTCAGGACGTGACCGGAACCATCCACAGCGACGGCGGAATCGACCCGCGCACGGCCTTTGCCCACTTGAAACAATCGGGCAAGATCACTGGGCTGGCCGACACTGACGAACTGACCCGCGACGCCTTCTGGGACGTGGACTGCGACGTCCTGATTCCCGCCGCGCTGGAAAAACAGATTACGGAGGCCAACGCCGGACGCATTCGGGCCAAGCTGATCGTAGAGGGTGCGAACGGCCCCACCACGCCCGCTGCCGACGACCTGTTGGCCGAGCGCGGCATCACCATCGTCCCCGACGTCCTCGCCAACGCAGGCGGCGTCACCGTGTCCTACTTCGAGTGGGTGCAAGACTTTTCTTCGTTCTTCTGGACGGAAGATGAGATCAACAAGCGCCTTGACCGCATCATGGGAGAAGCCTTCATGAGCCTCTGGGACGTGAAGGAAAAGCACGGCGTAACCTTGCGGACGGCGGCCTACATCGTGGCCTGCACGCGCGTGCTGGAAGCGCGGGCGTTGCGCGGGTTGTATCCGTAAACGTTGATGGGGAGGGCGGTCTAAGGCTCTAAAGGTCTAGGGTGTTGGAGCGGTGAGATTTGCGGTGGGCAGTACATTTGAAATTGACGTCTAGCACAACATTCGCCGTTCTTAGACTCTTCGACCCTAGACCCTTAGACCTTGCCCACATCTCCAACCGAATACCCAAAACAACCGCCCAAGCCTCGGCGGTTGTTTTTTGTGGCCCCCAGCGCCTAGCCTGCACCATGCCCTCCCCTGCTCCCACGTTGCCGCCCGTGCTGGCCGAACTCGTGGCCTATTTCGAGCCGTTTTCGACTGTACGGCGCGACTTTAGAGGCACAGTGACCCTGCACACGCCGGGAATCAATGTGCTGGCGCTGAATGCCTCGTATTTGCCGGAAGATGCGGGCGATGTGCTGCCGCTGGTTCGGGCATGGCACTTGGGGCAAGACGCGCCGCCGTTGGTGGCCTCCGTGAGTGCGGTGGTGGGCGAGGATGTGGGCGGCCTGCGCGTGGGCACATTCTCACTTGTGCCTGACCCCGGCGTGATCGTGGTGGAGCAGGTTTCGCGGCTGCATCTGGCGACTTGGGCGGGCGTGCTGGCGGAGGCTTACGGTGCGGCAGAGTGGGCCGAAACGTTGGCCCGTCACTTTGCGGGGCCGCTGGAAGGTGATCCCAAGAGTGTGCTGTTGATGGCTTACGCGGGTGGCGAGGCCATCGGGTCTTTGCTGTGGCGCGACGTGAACGATGTGGGCGCGGCGCACCTATGGGGAACGCTGGATGCCGCCGCCGACGCGCCCCTCTTGAATGCCGCTGCCGAACTGTCAGGCGGCACTCTCCGGGTGAGTCTGCCCGACACTTCGCCCCTTCATCTTTCACATACGAAAATCGTCGGTTTTACCCTGTTGCCGTGAACTATCGTGCTCTCTCCATGAGAAGCATGTCGTTTCCTTAAGATCAGATTTTCTACATACAGCACGTGCTGGGGGTGCTGTACAGCCTTTACGGAACTGTGAGAAATGAGCGCACGAGCCTCACGCCAGCAAGAGGAGTAGGACACTCTAATGAAGGCACATGCTTAAGCCTCTGCCTTTCGGCCAACCCCGGCGCTCGCCCGCTGCTCCAGCGGCTTTTCTCCTTCTTGCACTCACGCTGGCGGCCTGCGGAAGTACGCCCAATTCTGGCCCAAATCCGGCGGAAGCTCCGGCCCTCGCCGACAGCCTGAAAGCGCAGGCCAGCGCCGGAAGCCTGACGGTGGGCCAGACCCGCCAACTGAACGTGACCGTCAGTGGCCGCGCCCCGCAACCCGGCGAATTGACGTGGACAACGGGCAATGCGGCTGTCGCCACCGTGTCTCAAACGGGCCTCGTGACCGCCAAAGGAGCCGGAAGCACCAGCATTCGCACGGCACTGACCGCCAATCCCGGCGCGTTTATAGAGTTCACGCTGACGGTGACGGCGGCTGGAACCACGCCCGCTCCGGCCCCTGCCCCCGCACCCGGAACCTTTGCAGGGCGCGTGCTGACCCTTACCAACGCCGCCCGCGCTCAGGCCCGCACCTGCGGCACCACCAGCTTTCCCGCCGCCGCGCCGCTGACCGCCAACGCGCAACTCGGTCAGGCCGCGCAGGGCCACGCCGCCGATATGGCCGCCAAGAATTACTTCAGCCATACCAGTCAGGATGGCCGCACGATGGCCCAGCGCGTTTCGGCCACCGGGTACGCTTGGCGCAGTATTGGCGAAAACATCGCCGCTGGACAGACCACGCCCGAAGCCGTAGTCGACGGCTGGCTGAAAAGCCCCGGCCACTGCCGCAACATCATGAGCGCCAGCTTTACCGAACTCGGCGTGGGCTACGCGGCGGGCGGAAGTTACAGCCATTACTGGGTGCAGGATTTCGGACGGCGATAAGTTGGGGTTGTAGGCGGCGTTGGCTTGTAAACCCCCCCGTTGCCTTCGCACCGCCCCCCCTTAAGGGGAGGACTAAAAGCTTTTGCGCTCCCCTTTAAGGGGGGTGGCTGCGAAGCAGACTGGGGGGGTTGTTTTCACGCCCCCTTACAGCGGCATATTTCCGTGCTTCTTGTACGGCCTCTCTTCCCGCTTTTCCCGCAGCATGGCGAAGGTCTGGATCAGGCGGGCGCGGGTGTCTTCCATCGGAATCACGTCGTCTATGTAGCCTTTGCTGGCGGCCACATAAGGATTGTCGAAGGCGTCTTTGTAGTCGCGGATCTTCTCGGCCCGCATCGCTTCGGGGTTTTCGGCGTTCTGGATGTCGCGGCGGTACACGATATTGGCTGCCCCCTCCGCGCCCATGACCGCCACAGCAGCGGTAGGCCACGCGTACACCACGTCCGCGCCCATATCCCGGCTGTTCATGGCGAGGTACGCGCCGCCGTAGCTTTTGCGCGTGATCAGCGTGATTTTGGGCACGGTGGCCTCGGCATAGGCATACAGCATTTTTGCGCCGTGCCGGATAATCCCGGCGTGTTCCTGCGCTACTCCCGGCAGGAATCCCGTCACGTCTACCAGCGTCAGAATGGGGATGTTGTAGCAGTCGCAGGTGCGAATAAAGCGGGCGGCCTTGTCTGAGGCGTCAATGTTCAGCGTTCCGGCCATCACACGCGGATTGTTGGCGACGATGCCTACGCTTTGGCCGTTCAGTCGGGCAAATCCGATCAGGATATTCTTGGCCCAATTGGGCTGAATTTCCAGAAACGTGCCGTCGTCCACGAGTTCATGAATCACGTCATGCATGTCGTAAGGCCTGCGCTGATCGGGCGTGACGATGTTCAGTAAGGCGTCGTTGCGGCGGTTGGCAGGATCGGATGTGGGCTGCACGGGCGGCTTCTCGCGGGCACTTTGCGGCAAGTAGCCCAACAGGTCACGGATGCCGCGCAGCACGGCTTCATCGCCGTCGTATTCCAGATGCGCCACGCCCGATTTGCGGGTATGCACGTCTGCGCCGCCCAACTGGTCAAAGGTCACGTCCTCGCGCGTCACGCTTTTGATGACTTCGGGGCCAGTAATGAACATATAACTGCTGCCGCCGCTCATCAGAATGAAGTCGGTGAGGGCCGGAGAATAGACCGCGCCGCCCGCGCAGGGGCCGAGAATGGCGCTGATTTGCGGCACCGCGCCGGAATAAATCGCGTTGCGGTAAAAAATCTCGCCGTACCCGCTGAGGCTGTCCACGCCTTCCTGAATGCGTGCGCCCGCCGAATCGTTCAGGCCGATGACCGGGCACCCCGTTTTGGCCGCCAAGTCCATGACTTTGGTAATTTTGGCGGCGTTCATTTTGCCGAGGCTGCCGCCCAGCACCGTAAAATCCTGACTGAACACGAAGACCTGCCGCCCGTCTATCGTGCCGCTGCCCGTGACCACGCCTTCGCCGGGGGCTTCTACGCCCTGCATCAGCCGCCCGCCCCCATGCTCCACGAAGGTGCCGAGTTCCAGAAAGCTGCCTGCGTCCAGCAAGGTGTCTATGCGCTCGCGGGCCGTGAGTTTACCCCCTGCCCGCTGCTTTTTTTGGCGTTCTAGGCCGCCGCCGAGTTCCACTTTGGCGCGGCGCTGCTCCATCGTGGCAATGAGTTCCTGAAGTTCGAGGGCCAGTTGAGTCATGCCCCAATCTATCCAAACGCTCGTTAGGATGTGGGGAACCGTCCGTAGTCAGTGGTGAGTAGGACAATCGAAAGCAATTGAGGCATGGGAGTGGCAAGCCAGTGTCAAGGCTCATGGCCCAGAGTTCACAGCCGAATCCCCTATACTATCCACATGACTCTTATCCTAGACGGCACAGATGCACAGGCCGACGCTGGAGAACAACTGGCCCACTGTATCCGGCTGGAGCGGGAGGCGCGGGGCTGGTCTCAGGCCGATCTGGCGCAGCATTCCGGGGTTTCTAAGGCTAGCATCAGCAAAATAGAACGCGGTGAGATGAGTCCGACGGCGGGAACGCTGGTGCGCTTGGCGGGGGCCTATGGCCTGACGCTGGCGGGCTTGCTGCTGCGGGCCGAGGGACACACCGGGCGCTTGGTGCGGGCCGCCGATCAGCCGCGCTGGCGCGATCCCGGCTCCGGCTATGAACGCCAGCAGATCTTCATGCGTCCCGATCACCCGTTGGAGGTGGTGCGGGTCACGCTGCCGCCGCATCAGCACGTCAATTTGCCCGCTTCTTCGTATGCCCGGATTCGTCAGGTGGTGCTGCTGGAGGCCGGAGCGTTGACGGTTCAGGAAGGGCCAGAGCTTCACGAACTGGCCCCCGGAGACAGCCTCGCTTTTGGCCCGCCGCATGACGTGACCTTCCGCAATCCCGCCGCCCAGCCCTGCACCTACCTCGTGGTGCTGGCCCGGAGTTGAGATGACCAACCCCACACTGCCCTTCCAGATTCGCGCCCTGAACACTGACTCCCACACTGCCGACCAACTGTGTACGCTGCTGATTGAAACTGTCGCCAACGGAGAATCGGTCAGCTTTATGCATCCGCTGGCCCCCGACGCTGCCGCCGCATTCTGGGCGAGTTCGCTGGCCGCCGCCAGCCGGGGCGAACGCATCGTGTTGGGGGCTTGGCAAGACGGCACGCTGATCGGCACCGTGACGCTGCTGCTGGACTTTCCACCCAATCAGCCCCACCGCGCCGAAATTGCCAAGATGATGACCCGGCTGGGCCACCGGGGACAGGGCGTAGCGACTGCGTTATTGCAGGAGGCCGAGCGAATGGCGGCACAGGAGGGCCGGACGCTATTGGTGCTGGACACCGCCACAGACGGCGGCGCGGCGGGCCTGTACGAAAAAATGGGCTACACGCTGGCCGGAGAAATCCCCGACTTTGCCCTGAAACCGTTCGGCGGGCTGACGGGGACGTTGCTGTACTGGAAGCGGCTGGGCAAAGGCGTCTGAGGGCCAAGGGTCTAAGAACGGCGACGGCTGTACAGAACGTTTATTCTGGGTGGTCTGCCCACCAAGAACCCCACCGCTCCAACACCTTAGACCCTTAGACGCTCTACCGCCCCACCTCCACCACAATCCCTTCTTCCTCACTCATCCGCACAATATTCGCCAGCGTATGAATCGGAATGTTCAGGTCTGCAAGTTTCAGGCGGCCTTCCTCGAACCCCTTTTCGATGACGCAGCCGAGGCCCAAGAGTTCTGCGCCACTCGCTTCGATAATGGTATTCAGTGACCGCAGCGTGCCGCCCGACGCCAGAAAATCGTCAATGACGATTACGCGGTCATCTGGCCCCAAAAACTCGCTGGACACGAACAGGTCTACGACGCCGCCTTTGGTGCGGCTGATGGACTGGGCCGTGTACGCGGGTTCTTTCATGGTAATCGGCTTTTTCTTGCGGGCGTATACCATCGGAATGCCCATCACCAGCGACGTTGCCAGCGCGGGGGCGATGCCGCTGACTTCGATGGTCAGGATTTTATTGGGCTTCAGTGGCGCAAAATATTCGGCAAAATGTTCGCCCATGTCACGGGTCAGGGCGGGCAAGAGTTGGTGATTGACCAGCCCGTCTACCTTGAGGAATCCGCCGGGCAAAATGACCCCTTGCGCCCGAATCGCGTCTACAAGAGCTTGCATAGAGGCAATCCTACAGGCAGAGGGGCAGCCAGACGGGACAGAAGATAGACCGTGCCGCGTGCCTTCTGCCTTGATCCCCTACAGCTCATTCACTTCCGGCTGAAACCCCACTTCCCGCACGTAGCGCAGATATTCCGCCTCGCTGAGCGCCTCCCTTTTGCCACTGAGGGCCACAAAAAACGCCTCTAGCACGTTGGTGGCAAAGTTGCGGCTGCCCATGCGCGGCGTCGTGGTGATCAGGCGGGACACGCCGCGCTCTTTCATCCACACGCGGTCTGCTTCAGTAATGGTTTGGGTCAGAATGGTTTTGCCACTCAGGTCATGCGGGGCGTAGCGTTTGGCGTAGTGGGTGTCTCCGGCGATCACGTCGGCCCACGCGTAATAGCGGGTTCCCTTGCCTGCCACACTGCTTTCCTGCTTGGCCCCGGTGGGATAAAACCAGTCTTGCGGCAGTTTGGTAATGGCGGGCAACACCAACCGCGCCACCCGCCGCAAAGAGGCGATGGAACGCAGCGGGCGGTCTATGTTCAGGCCGAACACGATGTCACCGTACACGATGTCCGCGCCTGCCGTTGCCAACGCTTCAGCCATTCCGAAGCGGTCTACAGCACTCACCATCAGCACTTTTTTGGTGCGCCAGCTCATCACCGAATCAAGCTGGGCTATGGCGTCGCGTTCCAACGTGTTTTTCAGGCCGCTGCCGTCCAGTACGGGCGTCATTTTGGCATTCGCCACCAGCTTTTTCACGTTGCCGAAGGTGTAGCGTTTGCCGTCTGCGATCACGTAAATGTCAGCCCCGCCCAGCCCGAAGGCGTCGATGCGGCCATCGAGCGCCCGGAACAGTTCGGCAGCCTTGCCCGTATCGCCGTCGGTGCCGATGCGCTCCAGGATGAAAGGCTGCCCCAGCACCGAGATTTCTTCGCGGGCGTTGCGCTTGCTGCTGCCGATAGACACGCTGACCACATGCTTGAATCCGGCGGGCGCGGGCTTCCAGTCGGCCAGCAGAGAGCTACTTTGAGTTGCGGTCATGCGGGGCATTGTAGAGCCGGAGAATGCGGCAAGAAACAAAAAACCGCCCACCCGTGAGGGCAAGCGGCTTGAGCGAGAGGCTGAGGCTTACTCTTGCTCGGTGCTGGCAACGTCGGCGCTGGGGGCGTCGGCCACAGGAGCGGCGGCGGCGGCAGCGGCGTCGGCTTTCTGCTGCTGGGCGCGGGCGGCGTCCTTCATTACGCGGCTGCGGTCGTTCTTGATGCGTGCAGCCTTGCCGCGCAGTTCGCGCAGGTAGTACAGCTTGGCGCGGCGAACCTTACCGCGTTCCAAGATCGTCACTTTGGCAATCAGGGGGGTGCTGTAGGGGAACACGCGCTCCACGCCTTCGCCGAAGCTGATCTTGCGAACTGTAAAGCTCTTGCGGCTACCCGAACCGTTGATGGCGATAACCACGCCTTCGAACGCTTGGTTGCGGGTGCGGGTGCCTTCCACCACTTTGGTTTCCACGCGGATGGTGTCGCCGGGGCGGAAATCAGGCAGGTTGTCTTTGATGTGGGGCTGCTCGACGGAACGCAAGATTGCGCCGCGGTTCACTTTTACGATAGCGGTCATGGGAACTCCTTCGGTCAGCGGACTGCCCCACAATCCCGCTGTACGGGCAGAGGCATTCATGAACCTACGCTGGCGGCCAATGCTGGCAGACCAAACTTTAGAAGTATAGACGGTGCGGGGGCCGGGGGCAAGTCTAGCTTTTTAAGGCTCGATCTCACGGCCCACTGCCCCGCACCAGCACACCGCCGTTCTCATCGGTCAGGGCAAAAGCGTAGGCCTGCGCCGTCAGCGTCAGCCACTGCACCCGCTGGTCTATGCAGGAATCGGGCAGCATCAGGCGGGCGGGCGTGGGATAACTGTCGTCGATGCTGTCTCGGCGGTACGTTTCCAGCGTGCGCGAAAGATCGTTGGCACAGTTCTGGGCGGCGGCGCGGGCCATAAATCCATCCGGGGCAGTGGGCGCGGGAGTCTCGGCCTGAGCCTGCTGCAACCGGTTTACTTGCTGCTCCAGCGCCGAAATTCGGGCCGTCAACCGCGCATTGTCGCTGCGTGCTTGCCGATCCTGACAGCCTGCCAGCCCCAGCGACAGCACCAAAAACCCCAATGTCCGAACCCAGATCACAGGCGGCAGGCTAGCGCGGGGAGGGGGCGCAGGCATGAAGGAAATTCAATCTGTTGGAGTTCAGCAGACCTTACGGACTGTTGCCCGATCCATCCGGGTTGATGGTGGGCGTGACTGCGGGCGCAATCTCATCCAGCCGCAGCAACTCCCGCAGTTCAGCCAGAGCAGCGCGTTCCTTGTCATTCACCAGTTCGCCGCCGATGCCCAAGAATCCGCCCTCTTTGGCGGCCTCGGCGGTGCGATGGGCCACGACCATCAGCAGATTCTTGTAGGCCACCGAATCCTCGGGGCTGGCTTTGGCACTGACCAACCAGATGGCCTGACGCACGGCCTCCATCCCCATCTGACGGGCTTCCTCCATGGTGCGGGCACGCTCTTGAGGGGGCATGGTTCTGGGGTCGGTGGCCTTGCCGATCAGGTCAGCGGCCATCGCTTCCAGCAGCGGCGTGCGGCCCGGCCCGCTGACTTGTTCGCGGATGGCCTCACCGATAGCGCGGGCCTCAGCCACGATCCCCGTTACGCCGCTGGGACTGGCCGCCACGATCACGCCGCCCGCACGTCCGGGGGCCGTCATGATCTTGAACCATTCTTCGGGGGTAAAGCTGTCTTTGAGACTCATGTGGTCAGGGTAAAGGCCACGCTGTCAGTTCTGTGTGGGCGAGCATGACGGGAGTGTAAAGGAGCGTTTATTCAGGGGGCGTTGAGCTGGTTCGGTCAGCCTTCTGCCCGCCGAAATCAAACTTCACACTCTCGGCGTCTTCCGGCACCACGCGCTCATCGGGCGATAACCCATGCCCGCCGAAGACGCCACCCGCCGCCAGCCCCTCTCCCAAGGGATCGCCGTAACGCCTGTCTCGCTGCACGAGTGGTTTGATGAAGAACGCTGCCACGATCAGAAGAACGGGCAGCACGATGAACATGAGGACGGCGGTCATCATCAGACCGTTGAACCGCAGCCAGCAGAGCCTTCCACCCTGTTCTCATCTTCGTGCAGATGCTCCCGCGCCCACATGTCGATGGCCTGAATGACGCCCTGTAGTTCACGGCCAGCGGGCGTCAGGGAATACACGCTGCGGGCCAGTTTGCCGTGCGTATCTTCGGTGCGTTTGCCGATCAGTGCCAGTGTCTCTAGGTGCTCTAGGCGCTGGGTGAGGGTAGCGCTGTTGCAGCCGCCCACCGCGCGGGCCAGTTCGTTGAAGCCCTTCTCGCCGTCCAGCAATGCCCGGACGATATGCAGCACCCATTTTTCCTGCAACACACCGATAGCACGGTACACGGGGCAGAATCCAGCAGCGGGAGTGGCAGCAGTTGTGATGGCAGCGGTTGTGGTGGTGGCAGCCGCGCCACTGGGGGCAGCGACCTGCGGAGGCGCGGCAAGGGTCATGACAGTACTTTACACCTAAACGCCAGACACACTGCGGCGCAGATTACACCGCTTGACAATCTAAAGTACTTGCAATATCGTTGCCCTATGACTGCTACAGCCACCCGCGCCCTGACCGTAACCGAAGCCATCGAGACCCGCCGCAGCATCCGCAAGTTCGTGCAGGAACCCATTCCCGCCGCCGACTTGCACGAAGTCTTGCGCCTCGCCAGCCTCGCTCCCA
The DNA here is from genome assembly GCF_001644565.1 of Deinococcus puniceus. Taxonomy (NCBI): domain Bacteria; kingdom Thermotogati; phylum Deinococcota; class Deinococci; order Deinococcales; family Deinococcaceae; genus Deinococcus; species Deinococcus puniceus. The sequence goes on from NZ_CP011387.1 coordinate 2,576,226, forward strand.
GTGCTTGGAATGCCCAGACGTGGCGCTTTGCCGTGATTCAGAACCCAGAGGTGCAGGCCAAGTTGCAAGAAGCGGCTTACGGCCAAGGCCAGATCACCAACGCGCCCGCCGTGATCGTGGTGTACAGCGATATGGAAGACACCCTGAACACCGTGGAAGAAACCGCCCACCCCGGCATGGGCGACGCCGGACGCAACGGCCAGCGCAAGACCTTCGACGGCGTGTTCGGCGCTCAGGACGTGGCCCAGCGCGGCGCGTGGGGTCTGTCTCAGGCCAACATCGCCTTCGGCTTCATGATGGTCGCTGCACGCGGCCTCGGCTACGACACCGTGCCTATGCTCGGTTTCAATCCCCAGCAAGTCAAAGACCTCCTCGGGTTGCCCGCACACGTGCAGATCGCTGGCCTGCTGCCCATCGGTAAGCGTGCCGAAGAAGGCTTCCCCCACCACCGCCACAGCGTCGAGCGCATCACCAAGTTCTACTGAGTTCAACCCAAACCGCACCTTCTTCGTTGGCCGCCTCCTTTGTGGGGCGGCTTTTTTGGCTCTCAGCAGAGGCTGTGAAGGGGCAGCGTTCTACACTCCAGCTATGAGCCACGCCATCGTTGTTTCGCAGCACGGAAATCCTGATGTCCTGAGGTGGCAGCCCCGGCCTCTGCCTGTGCCAGCCGCCGGACAGGTGCGCGTGAAGGTGACCTGCACAGGGGTGAATTTTGCTGATGTCCAGGCAAGGCGCGGGGGCTATGACGCGGGGGGCGCTTTGCCCTTCGTGCCCGGACTAGACGCAGTCGGAGTCATAGACCAATTGGGTGGGGGCGTGACCGAGTTGCAGGTAGGGCAACGTGTGGCCTGCTTTCCGGCAGGCGGCAGCTACGCCACGCATGTCACGGCTCCCGCCCACATGATCTATCCGCTTGGGGACAGTGTGTCGGACGAAAGTGCCGCTGCCCTGACCATGCTCGTGACCGCTTGGAACACGCTGCACCAAGCTGCACGGCTGCAACCCGGAGAAACGGTGCTGATTCATGCCGCCGCCGGGGGTGTAGGCCATTTAGCGGTGCAATTGGCCCGCTTGGCGGGAGCCGCCCGCATAGTGGCTGTCGTGGGATCGGCGGCGCGGGCCGACTTCGTGCGTTCCTTGGGCGCCGATGAGGTCATCGAGCGGCAGCACGAAGACTTTGCGGCTGCGGTCAATACCCTCACAGGCGGCAGCGGGGCCGACGTGATTCTGGATTCCATCGGCGGCGACGTGACAGAGCGTGGACTGACCTGCTTGGCTCCGCTGGGACGATTGGTCATCTTCGGACACGCCAGTGGCAAACCCGCTCACATCACCACGCCCACACTGCACCGACAGGGGAAGGCCGTCATCGGGTACAGCACAGGCAACCTCCGGAAGCTGCGCCCGGAATGCCTGCGGCCCAGTGTGGAGGTAGTTTGGGCAGCCCTAGAGACGAACCAACTCAAGGTTCATATCGGAGCGGAATTTGCTTTGGCCGACGCTGCTTTAGCACACCAGTGGATCGAAAGTGGGCAAGGAAACGGCAAAGTCCTGCTGCGTCCCGACTAAAATTCCCAACTCAAAATGACAGAATCTCCCCATGCCCCTCATTCTCAATTACCTTTCCTTCGTGGTGGCCGACATGGAGCGCAGCCTCGACTTCTACCGCACGCTGGGACTGCCGATTCCTGCCGGGGCGCACCTGAATGCAGAGGGTGAACCGGAACGACATGTAGAGATTGACCAAAATGGCCTGCGAATCGCGTGGGAAACGGAGGCGCTGGTTCGACAGGTCTACCCCGGCTGGACGGCTCCGCCCAAGGGTCAGGCCCGCATAGGTACGGCGCTGGAGGCCAGCACTCCGGCAGAGGTAGACGCCGCGTGCCAGCGGTTGCAGGCGCAGGGTTACGAAGTAAAAGCCGCTCCCTACGACGCATTTTGGGGCCAGCGCTACGCCACCGTGACCGACCCGGACGGGAGTAGCGTGGATGTGTTTGCTTGGCTGGAACCGAGAGCCTGAATTCCTCCGACCTTTATTCGCGCTTGCGGAAGGCCAGCGCCCCCAAAAACAGCGCCGTATTGACCAGCACGATGGTCGCGCCGGGGGCCGTGTTGATGTAATAGCTGAGATACAGGCCCGCCACGCCGCCCAACGTGCCCAGCAACGCCGCCAACCCGATCATGGTGCGGAGGCTGCGGGCCAGCAACCGGGCCGAGGCGCTGGAAGTAATCAGCAAACTGACGCTGAGGGTGGTGCCCACGAGTTGCACGGTCAGCACCACCACCAACCCAATTAAAATCAGCAGCAGACTCTCTAGGCGGCGCACCGGAAGGCCGATGGCGCGGGCCTCGGTGGGGTCGAAGGAGGCCAGCAAGAGTTCCTTTTGCATGGCGGTCAGGATGGTGCCGACGACCAAAGTGACCGCCAACGCGCCCCACAAGTCGGCAGGCGTGACGCCCAGCGGATTGCCGATCAGGAAGTTGCTGAGATCGGTGGTAAACGTAGGCGCACGCGACAGCATGACCACGCCCAGCGCGAACATGCCCACGAACACGATCCCGATGGCGCTGTCTTGCTTTAGGCCGCTGCGTCTGCCCACCGCGCCGATGCCCAGAGCCGTGAAGACGGCAGCGATCAGCGCTCCCACCAACAGATTGCCGCCCGCCAAGAAGGCCCCCACGATGCCGGGAAATACAGCGTGGCTCATGGCGTCGCCAATGTAGCTGAGGCCGCGCAGCACGACCCACGCGCCCACCAGCGCACACAGCACACTGACCAGCACGACAGCCAGCAGCGCCCGCACGAAAAATCCGAATTGCAGGGGATCGGTCAGCCAGTCCATTGGGTTGCCTTGTGGGTGAGTGGGTGGGCGGTTGCGCGGCTGGGGGCTTGGTCTAAGGGTCTAGGGTCGGAGGGTCTAAGGAAAAAAGCACCGGGCATCTGGGGGGGATCTGTTCTTAGACCCTGAGACCTTTTGACCCTTAGACAAAAACCGTTGACGCCAACGCCATATCGGGCTGCCGGGGTTCTTAGCCCCTCAGACCCTTCGACCCTCAGACAATCTTTTCCCGCCCCCATCAAGCTTCCGCGTGCGTGTGGCCCAGATGACTGCTGCTGAAGGTGGCTTCGATGTTGCGCGGCGTGTAGACCTCGTCGGGCGTACCGTCGGCGATGATTCGGCGGTTCACCAACACCAGATGATCGCACCAGCGCCGCGCCTGCTCCAGATCGTGGGTGACCATGACCACCGCGCGGCCCCGGTTGGCCTGTTCGCGCAGCAGGCCCATCAGTTGCTCCTGCGTGGCGGCGTCCACTCCGGTCAGGGGTTCGTCCAGCAGCAGCAGGTGGCCGTCGCGGGCCAGCATCCGGGCCAGCAGCACGCGCTGACGCTGCCCCCCGCTGAGTGCGCCGATATGACGGCCCCGCAGTTCGTACACGCCTGTTTCCTTCAGGGCGGCCACCACCCGCGCCCGGTCTGCTTTGCTGGGCCAGCGCAGCCACCCCAACCGTCCGGTGCGGCCCATCATCGCCACGTCCCACACGGTCACGGGGAAGCCCCAGTCCAGCGTTTGCTGCTGCGGCACATAAGACACACAGCTCTGGGCGGTGTGGCCCGCATCGAAGCGCACGCTGCCGCTGGGGTCAGGCAGCAGGCCCACCATCGTTTTCAGCAACGTGCTTTTGCCCGCACCGTTGGGGCCGATGACGGCACTGAATTGGCCCGCCTCGAAGCGCACGGTGGCGTCTTCCAGCGCCGTATGGGAACCGTAGTGTACGGTCAGGTGGTCTACGCCAAGCATCCGGCCAGCATAGCGCGTACAGACTGATAATGCGAAGGCGGAATCAAGAGGGCCGATGGTCTACATCTCGGACAAAACAGCCTATCCTCCTGGGTAGAAGGACGAGGCTGTAGCTCAAAGGATTGCACTAATGTTCATACTAACTGGTATAGCTCGTGATACCGAATTTGAGCTGGTTGGTAAAAGTAACTATGAGGTTGACTCCTACTCTGTTTATGCCGAACCTCAGGAACTCGTTTATTGTTCCCAGCGGTACATCTTCTGTGGCACAAGTTTGATTTGTACCAACTCTTTAGGGGAATTTATTGAATTTGAATCTCAATTTCAAAAACGTGTAGATAGACCTGAGCCAAATTTGAGAGGAGTAGGTGTAACACACGGTATTCCTATCCTTGAATTTGACCATAGGAATCTATACTCGGCAATACAGAGGACAGAGTCTGGTTTTATAAACTGGTTTATTGCGAGCGATGACCAGCCAGACGAAATAGTCACTTCCGGTTTAGTTGATTTTATTTTTGTAAATAGGATCCTCCTAGCCATAAGATGCGACACAAGACATGCAGTATCATAGCTAGGCGAAGGATGGCAGAAGGGTATAATGCTCTGATTCTATATAACTTCCATTGATCAGAGATATTTCAACACCAGCTCAAATCCCTTCTACTTCAGCGCCTTCACCATCGTATCCACGTTGAAGCGCAGGGCTTTCAGGTAGCTGTCACCCACACTGCCCTTTGGCCCCAAGGCGTCGGTGTACAGCGGCGGGGCAATGACCGCGCCCGTTTCGCGGGCCAGCGTCTGAGCCAAGCGGGCATTCACGGTATTTTCGGTAAAAATAACGCGCACGCCGCTCTTTTTGACCGTTTGGGCCAAGCCTGCCAGTTCCCGCGCACTCGGCTCGCGCTCGGTGCTGAGGCCGGGAATAACGGCCCCCACGATCTTCAAGCCGTAGCGGGCGGCCAGATAGCCGAGGGCGTCGTGGTTGGTGACGATGGTTCGGCGGGCCGCCGGAATCTTGGCAAACTGCGCTTTGGCGTAGGCGTCGGCGGCGTTCAGCTGTTTCAGGTACGCGGCGGCGTTGTTGGTGTACACGGCTTTCCCGGCAGGATCGAGGGCAGTCAGAGCCACCTGCACATTCCGCACGTATCCGGCCACCAGTCCCGCGTCCCACCACGCATGGGGATCGAACGCGCCGTATTCTTCTCCGGCGTGCTCGGCTTCCCCGGCGTGTTCCTCGCCCTCATGCTCCTCCTCTGCACCCTCGCGCAGTTTCAGGCCTTTGGTCAGCGTGACGACCCGCACTCCCGGCGCAGAGGCCGTCAGCTTGGGCAGCCAGGGTTCCAGCCCCGCGCCGTTGACGAACAGGGCGCGGCTGCCCGCCAGCCCACGAATCACGGCAGTGGACGGCTGGAAGGTGTGGGTGTCGCCGCCCGCAGGCACGATCACATTCACGGCCACGCGGTTTCCGCCCACCACACGCACGAAATCAGCGAGGATGGTGGTGGTGGCACTCACCGGGAGTGGCGCGGCTTGAGCCGTACCCAGCGCCAACAGTCCGGCAGTCAGGAGGAACTTCATGCCAGTTCCACGCCCGGAAAGCCGCCCTTGGCGAGCGTGCGCATGGCGTGGGCGCTGAGCCACACGGTTTTTTCTACGCCGTGTTCACGGATGGCTTTCTTTTGCAGGTTGGCTTTCTGGGTGCGCTTGGTCACGCCCGTGACTTTACGGCCCACGCCGCCCGCTGCACGCGCTTTCCCCCGGCGCGTCACGGCGTTCACCACAAGGTTCTTTTTTCCAGTCAGGTAGCATTCACGGCTCATATTGATACATCCTTATCATATTCAGAGAGGAGGAAATGGAGAGGCGGGCCACTTTGTAAGGTGCAGGCTGATGAGGCCCAAGGTTGTCCGGATAAGGGTTGTCCGGGTCAGGCCTGCAACGCGCCGTCCAGCAGGGCGTCCAGCGCCGCGCCGTCCAAGTCGCGGCCAATAAACACGATTTCGCTGAAGGCCCCTTCGTCGCTCAGCCACTCTCCGGCCTGTTCCAGCGCCAGTTGGCGGCCCGTGTGGTTCCACAACGTCGCCACGCCGTCGCCCAGATTGATCCAACCCTTAGAGCGAATGACGTTGTGCGGCAGTCCGGTGGTCAGTGCGCGGTGAAAGGCGTCGGCGTTGAAGGGTTGCTGGCGGCGGTAGATATGCGTACCCAAACCGTAGCTCTCCGATTCCGGCGTGTGCTCCTTTTCCAGTTCTTCCATCCAAGAATCGAGTTGGCTGGCGGCGTCGAAGTCGAACAGATTCACGTTCAGCACGGCGTCGGCCTCTACCCTGCCCCGCACCGCTTCCAGCACACGGGCGCGGGGATTGGTAATGGCGACGAGTTCGCGCAGGCTTTGCACATCGTCCGCCGAGGCCAGATCCAGCTTGTTCAGCACGATCAGGTCGGCAAACTCGATCTGTTCGGCCAACAGTTCGCCGTAACCGCGTTCCTGCTCATCGCCCGGAATACTCTCGGAGAGGTTCCAGAGCGGGAAAAACTGCGCGGCGTCCACCACCGTGATCATCGCGTCCACGTGTACACGGCCCAGCAGGTTGGGAATCGGCGCTTGACCGGGTTCCGGCTCGATTTCCAGTTCTTCGGGCGTCAGGCAAAAGCTCTGGGCAATCGGCAATGGCTCACCGATTCCGGTGGATTCGATCAGAATATGATCGAGCTGGCGGGTCTCCAGCAGGTCATGAACAGCGTGCAGCAGGTCGCCGCGCAGGGTGCAGCAAATGCAGCCGTTGCTGAGTTCGATGGTCTTCTCGTCGGTCTTGACCACCAGACTCGCGTCTATGTTCACTGCGCCAAATTCATTGACGATCACGGCGATCTTGCGGCCTTCCGTTTGGGTCAGCAGATGATTGAGCAGCGTGGTTTTGCCCGCGCCGAGGAAGCCGCACAGCACAGTAATAGGCACCGAGGCGGTAGGGGGATGGCGCGGGTCAATGGGGGCAAGACTGGTCATAGCTGATAATGATAAGCTATTATCAAGTTTATGGCAAGGTTCCACACTCTCCCCCGCTGCCCACTCGCCGTGCAGTTCTGGCTGCTGGGCCTAGACGCCCGGCGCGGCGACCTGACCCGCTTGGGCTACCGCAAAACGCCGATGCCCACAGGCAGCAGCGCCTACACCCTCAATTTTATAGATCGCCACAGCCTGACGCTGCACAGCACGGGCCTGACCCTCTCGTTGCCGGAAGGCGAACTGAACTACGAGCGGCGCACCGGGCGGTTTACCCTAGACGGTCAACCGATCTTGCCTGCGCGGGGCCGCGAACTGGCCCGCCCCTTCCTGCACGATCACGAGGCCCGCATTCTGGGAACGCACGGCCCGCATTGGCGCGAATCTCAACTCGGAAGCCACGCCCTGCCCGCCCCGATCAGGCGCACGCTGCCGCACTGGCAGGCGTACATGCAGGGGCTGGAGGCGCAGATGTGGCAGGCAAGACAGGCTTAACAACTTCAGTGTATCTGCACAACTTCAGTTCATCTGCTCTGGGTCAGGCACCGGCGTCTGCTTCGTGTCCTCTAAAAACCAGAAGCCCATCCGGTTTCGCTGCTCCGTCACCCTCTCCATCTTCTTCTGAAGGGCGGCAGTAAGGAACGTATCGAGTTCTGCCCGCCGAGCGATCACCTTGGCCACAGCCCGCGTCTGTTCGTCATCCAGACTAGACCAATTGGGCCAGTGTTCAGTGTCCAGCACGCGAACATTCAACTTGTTGTCGTCATCGGCATAGATCGGGGATTCCGCTTCCAACTGCAACACCACGCGCCGTACCCCCGAATCGTTGGCACGTTGCCACAGGTGGTGCAGATAGGAAAAATTGCTGTCGCTGTGGAGGGCACCCACCGCGATTTCAGCAAGCACCGTGTTGGGACGCGTCACCGTATTAGAAGCAAGCACCGTGTCAGCGACGGCTACGCTGCTCTCGCTCGGTGGCGACTGCTCCGGCAAATAGGCCGTGCGGTATTTGCCGGAGCGCCTGCCCACCGGGGCTTCTTCCTGAACCAACAGGCCCGCTTGCAACAGGTTGGGAAGGGCGCGGCCCGCCGTGCTGCCCAGTGCGGCCTCCAAGCTGCGGACGCTGTGGTAGCCGGGATATTGATGGATATAGAGCCACACCAGCTTGCACGTCGCGGGCAAGGGGCGCAGGGCAGCGGGCAACGACTTGTCCATGTGTAAATTCTTACATTTTTTAGAGTTAAATATTTCACGCCGTGTAGGTCACTTGCCCAGACCGCAGACCGGCGCACCCTCAACGGCCAGTGCAGACGAGTGCCGATCCTCCCGCCCCAGCCCCCCCTTCTGAATCGGTTAAACTCGCGCACATGACGCAGCCCGCCCCAACTCCAGCCTCAGCTCCAGCAACACCCGAATGGTACAAGAGCGCCGTCTTTTATGAACTGTCTGTGCGAACCTTTGCAGACGGCAACGGCGACGGCAAGGGCGATTTTCCGGGCCTGACCGGGAAGCTGGACTATCTGAAAAGTCTGGGCGTGGACTGCTTGTGGCTGCTGCCCTTTTACCCCAGCCCGCTGCGCGACGACGGTTATGACGTGGCCGATTACGTGGGCATTCACCCCGATCTGGGCACTATGGACGACTTCAAGGTGTTTCTGCGTGAGGCCCATGCACGCGGCCTGAAAGTGGTGGGCGACCTCGTGACCAACCACACCAGTTCCGACCACGCTTGGTTTCAGGCGGCGCGGCGCGGCCCGGTGCTTCCCGACGGCACGCCCAACGAGTACCACGATTACTACGTCTGGAGCGACACTGGCACCGAATACAGCGGCGCACGCATCATTTTTACCGATACCGAAACCAGCAACTGGACGAAAGACGAGCAGTGTGGGCGCTACTACTGGCACCGCTTTTTCGGCAACCAGCCCGACCTGAACTACGACAACCCCAAAGTGCAGGAGGAGTTGCTGACCGCCGCCCGCTTCTGGCTGGACTTGGGACTGGACGGCTTCCGGGTCGACGCCGTGCCTTACCTGATTGAGCGCGAGGGCACCAACTGCGAGAACCTGCCCGAAACGCACGACATCCTGAAGGGCATGCGGCGCATGGTGGACACCGAATACCCCGGACGCCTGCTGCTGGCCGAGGCGAACCAGTGGCCCGAAGAAGTGGCCGAGTACTTCGGCACCGATGCCGACCCCGAATTTCACATGTGCTTCAACTTTCCGGTCATGCCGCGCCTGTACATGAGCCTGAAGAAAGAAGACACGACCTCCATCCGCGAGATCATGGGCCGCTTGCCCGCCATTCCCAAATTCGGGCAGTGGGCCACCTTCCTGCGCAACCATGACGAATTGACGCTGGAAATGGTCACCGACGACGAGCGGGCCTTTATGTACGCCGCCTACGCGCCCGACACGCGCATGAAAATCAACGTGGGCATTCGCCGCCGCCTAGCTCCCCTGCTGGACAATGACCGCCGCCGCATAGAGCTGTTGAATACCGTACTGCTGGCCCTGCCCGGTAGCCCAATCTTGTACTACGGCGACGAGATCGGCATGGGCGACGACCTGACGTTGGCAGACCGGAACGGGGTTCGCACGCCCATGCAGTGGAACGCGGGCATGAGCGGCGGCTTTTCTACGGCCACGCCTGACCAGTGCTTTTTCCCGCCTATTGCCGACCCGGTGTACGGCTATCAGCGCGTGAACGTGAACAGTCAGGAACGCGACCCCAGCAGCCTGCTGAAGTGGACGGCCCGCCAACTGGAACTGCGCCGCGCCCACCCCGCTTTTGCACACGGCGACCTGACCTTCGTGGACACGGCGAACCCGGCAGTGTTGGCCTTCATCCGCCAGCACGAGTCCGAAACCCTGCTGATCGTGAGCAACTTTGCAGGCAACGCGCAGGCCGCCACCCTCGATCTGACCGATTACGTGGGCCGGATGCCAGTCACGTTGGCAGGCGGCAGCCATTTCCCGCCTGTCACCGAGGCCGCTTACCCGATGACGCTGGGCAAATACGACTATTACTGGATGCGCCTGAACTGAGGAGAACCGTGAGTGGGAGGTAGATCGTGGATCGTGGTTTGTTTTTTGCCCACGATCCACACTCTTCGTTTCAACTGCTCTCTACACCCGAATCGTCACCCGCGCTCCGTCGTCTTCCAGATGCACCGTGTCTATGAAGCGCACCACACGCGTTGCGTAGCCCATGACCAGCGTGTGGGTGCGTGCCCCGCCGCCGAATCGCCGCACACCGTTCAGCAATTCGCCGTAGGTGATTCCGGTGGCGCTGAACACCATCTGGTTGCCGGGGGCGAGGTCGTTGGTCTTGTAGACGCGGCCTTCTTCCACGCCCATCGTCTTGAAGCGTTCGCGCATGGCGTCGTCTTCGGCAATAAATTTGCCCTGAATCTCGGCTCCCAGACACTTCAGGGCCGCCGCACTCAGGACACCTTCGGGTGCGCCGCCTGACCCCATCAGCGCGTGAACGCCCGTGCCGCGCACGCCTACCGCAAGGCTCGCCACCACATCGCCGTCCCCGATCAGCTTGACCCGTGCGCCCGCGCCGCGTACCCGCGCAATCAGGTCGGCGTGGCGTTCCCGATCCAGAATCGTAATCAGCAGGTCTTCTACATCGCGCTCCAGACTCTGGGCAATCACGCTGAGGTTGGCCTCTACCGGCCAGTCGATGTTGACTCGGCCCGCTGCTGGGGGCGGCACCACCAACTTGTCCATGTAGCAGTCGGGCGCGTGCATCAGGCCGCCGCGCTCGCTGAGGGCGATGACTGCCAGCCCGTTGGGCAGCCCCTTCGCCGTGACCACCGTGCCTTCCACCGGGTCTACGGCGATGTCCACCTCGTATTTGCCCTGCCCCACCTGTTCCCCGATGTACAGCATGGGGGCCTCGTCCATCTCGCCTTCCCCGATCACCACCGTACCGCGAATATCCAGACTGTTCAGCAGCCCGCGCATGGCCTCGGTGCCCGCCGCATCCACGGCGTTTTTGTCGCCCATGCCCACCCATCGGCTGGCCGCCAGCGCCGCTCCCTCGGTCACGCGGGCCGTTTCCAGCACCAGCGCATGTTCAAAATGAGCTTCTGCCGCCCCACCCTGACCTGATCCACGTTGCCCCGGCTTGTGTGTCGTCATACCTTGACCGTAACATGCCGAACCCAAAAAGCCGCGCTGGGAGCGGTTCCATTGGGTGTACGTGTGTGAGGGACGGATCAGATGATGTGCGGGGAACTGGGCCGCGTCAGCGCCAACTCAGCAAAATTATTCTGCATGAAAGCCCCCTCTGCGTAGTCAGGCGGCAGGGTCTTTAGACTGACCCCATGCGCTCCCGCCCGCCGCCCAGCGTTTATCCCCCGACTGCACCGCCTGTCCCCACCCGCCGCCCGCCTGTGGTGCAAGCTGGCGTAGTCACGGCGCTGTTGGTGGCCGGGCTGTGGCTGCAAGAAATCACCGATCAATTCGCGTTCGGCGGCGCACTGGACGTGTACGGCATTCAGCCGCGCAATCCAGATGCCCTGAGTCACATCTTCAGCGCCCCGTTTTTGCACGGCGGCTTCGATCATCTGCTGGCGAATACCGTGCCAGTGGCCGTCCTCGCCTTCATGTCGGCCCTGCGCGGGCTGTGGCGTTTTGCCCTTGCCACGCTGATTATCGTGGCGCTGGGCGGCGCTCTGGTCTGGCTGTTCGGACGCGGCGGCAGCGTACATCTGGGGGCCAGCGAACTAGTGTTCGGCTACCTCGCCTACTTGCTGGGCGCAGGCTGGTGGGAACGCTCGGCGTCGGCCATCATCGCCGCTGTCGTCGCTTTGCTGCTGTACGGTGGAGCGCTGTGGGGCGTGCTGCCGGGCAATCCAGAGATTTCGTGGGAGTCGCACCTGTTCGGATTCGTGGCGGGGGTGGTGGGAGCGGCGGTGCTGCACCGCAAGCGGAAGGTGGTCGGTAGATCGTAGAACGTGGGAAAAGCGGGGGGTTGCCTTTTTACCTCAAGGTAAACCCCCCGGTTGCTTCGCAACGGCCCCCTTCAAGGGGAGCAAAAAGACGGAAAGAGCGTGGGCGGAAATACCTTCCCCGCACTCCACGCTCCCGCCCCAGTACCTTAGACCCTAGACCTTTAGACCCTTAGACATCCCTTCCCGCCGCACAAACAGCAGCAACGTCGCCCCCGCCAGCAGCACCAGCAACAGCGACGCATGACCGCCACTCAGGAACACCAGCGGAATCACGGCGGCCAACACCAGCGGCACGAGGTAAGGCCGTCCCAGTGCAGTCACCGCCAGCGCGAGGCCAACCACCACACCTAGCAGTTGCGCCACGATTACGGGCAGATAGAAGGTCAGGACGCCGCCCAACACCAAGCCGAGGCTGAGGCCCAGCACCGCACCCGCCAACGGCAAAGGCAGCAGCTTCAGGCGGCGCGATATGGCCCAACCCGCGCACAGCAACGCGGAAAGTAGCACGGCCAATGGCCCCACGAGGCCCAGTTTGCCCAGCGTTTCGCGGATGCTGCCCTGCGTGAACACCACCGCCACATCCTGCGCGGTAATCACATCCTCCAGTTGCCAGCGCAAGACCTGTGCCATGCCCAGTGCCGTGCGCGTCTGGCTGGTGGGGAACAGGGTATAGCGCTGAAATTTGGCAGGCCGGTCTGCGTTGATGGTCAGGTCAAAATTCTTCACGCTTTCGCGGCGTTGGCCCAGCAGATAGCTCCAGCCTTTGGCCCCCTGATGGCGGTAGGTCACATTCACTTTCACGGCTTGGCCCGCCGCTACTTCGCCCGTCCAGACGCTTCCGCCCGCCAGATCGGAGGCGCGGTAAGCCTGCCCATTCACGGTCAGTTTGAAGCCGCTGAGGGTGCCGCTTCCGTCGGGCAGGGGGAAGGCGAAGCGCAGGGTGGCTGCCTCCGCTTGCGGGTTGGTGAAGGTGTAATCGGCGTTGAAAACCGCGTTGTAGTACGTGCTGCGCCCGCCCGCCGGGTCTACGAATTTCAGGTCGGCCAGCACTGTGCTGGTGTCCAGATTCACGGGTTCTTCGGTCTGCAACGTCACATCGCGGGTGTAGGTCAGGTTGCGGCCCCGGCGCGTAAAGCCTTCGCGGAAGTCCTGCACGGTCTGGCCGTCCGGGTTGCCAAAGTAGGGCAGCAATGTTTCCCAACCGCCGTTGACCTGAAGGCGGGCATAGACTTCGGCGGGCAGCGTGATAGAGCGCGTGTAAGTCGTGCTTTTCAGCAGGCTGGCGCGGGGAGCCTGCTGGGTGGTCTGGCCCCCGTCCGGGTCGGCGGCGTTGGCGTAGCGGGCCGATTGCTGCGCTCCCAAGCGGGCATCCACCGCACGGCGCGTGACGTTGAGGGCCAGCGCACCTGTGCCGATGGCCAAGGCCACCAATGCCCAACGCCCCAGCACGGGCAACCGCGCCCCCAGCCAACTCAGGCCCGCCCGAAAGCGTTCGCGGTCAAGCAGGCCCACCAACAGCAGGGCCACGAGCAAGCCAGCGGCAATGACCGCCAACGGCCTCGCCAATGCCAACACAGAGGAAAGAGCGTCCAGCAAGGCATTCAGGGCAGTCTGAACCATAGAGAAAACCTCCGGGCGAGCGGTGCAGCAGTAGGGATGAGTTGGGAAGTAGGAAGCTTACCTGAGGTCATACCTCAACATGTGTATGACACTCATCCTCCTTTGGGTGGAGGGCGGTGAAGTTGCAAGGCGAATACGATCTTTCCCTGCCCACACACCTCATCTGTCAAGATGACCCATGCCCCAGTCTTCCCGCCTTCCAACCCTGCCGGGAACCCTTAAACCGCTGCTGGAAATGCAGATGGGCACAGGCATTTTGGCAGTGCGGTATGCCGGGGAAGACGGTGGGTGCGAAGTCTTTGCCCTCGATACGGCGCGGGGGCCACATACCGTTCGGGTGTGCAGGCGCGGCATTCCCAACCTGTTTTTTGCCGAGGTGCAGGCCCTGGGGCAACAGCGGGAAAACGGCCAAGAAGACGTGCCAGACGTGATCGCCTTTGCCGACGCGCCTTACGCGGGTTTGGGCGCACCGGGACAAACAGGGCCAGCCTTCCTCTTGTTGAGAAGCAGGAATACATAGCAAATCAGTTGACTTTTTAAAGCATAAGGAGGATGATGACGTATGACTGCCTCCTTCCCCATCTTGCCGCCCCAAACCCACACCGGAGCCGTGACGCTGCGGGTGCGCGATTTGCCCGGCCTGACCGAGTTTTACGGCACCCTGCTGGGTCTCACACGCCTTGCCGAAGGCCACAACCGCATCACACTCGGCGCACACGGCACGCCCCTGCTGCATCTGGAAGGCGACGCCAGCCTGCCGCCCGCGCCCCTGTCTCGCCCCGGCTTGTACCACACGGCCTTTTTGCTGCCCAGCCGCGCCGATTTGGGGCGCTGGCTGCGGTACGCGGCGGGCCTGAACGCAGCTGGAATGGGTCTGCGCCTCGGCACAGGCGATCATCTGGTCAGCGAGGCCATTTACCTGAATGACCCTGAAGGCAACGGGATAGAGGTCTACCGTGACCGCAACCGCGATGCGTGGACGTGGGAAGACGGACAAGTGAAAATGGACACCAAAGCCGTAAACGTGGAAGACCTGCTGGCCGCCGCCGGAGACACGATGTTTGAGGGCGCACCCGCCGGAACCGCCGTTAGTCACGTGCATTTGAAAGTGGGGAACGCGGCACAGGCGGCCCAGTTTTATGCCCAAACCTTGGGGCTGGATGTGGTGGCCGACATGGGCAGCGCGGCCTTCCTGTCTTGGGGCGGCTACCATCACCACATTGGCCTGAACGAGTGGCACTCACGCGGGCAAAGTGCGGCCAGCACGCTAGAAACCGGACTGGGCGACGTGGAAATCCTGACGCCTGACCTGAGCGGCCTGCGAACCCACCTGAGCGGGCAGGAGGGCGTGCAAGACAGCGGCGACGCCCTGACTTTGCATGATCCTTGGGGCAACCGCCTGACCGTGCGCGAAGTGGCGCAGCAGTAAGCCAAACAGGGCATTCTCTTTCCCTCCGCACTCTCTAGACTGCCCCTATGGGCGGCCACCTCTTTCACTTTCCGCGTTTACCCCGTGCCGAGTACTTGCAGCGCGAAGGGCAAGTCCGGGCTGTGCTACACGAATTTTTGCCCGCCACGCCTGCTGGCCCGCAGTGGTTCATTCCGCATGTTCACGCCGACAAGCCCGATTTTGGGGATTTAGATGTGCTGGTCAGCCGTGACGCCCTGACGGCCCCCTTTCTGGCCGAGTTCCGCGCCCGCTTGGGCATCACGCAAACGCGGCGCGTCAAGGGCATCGAGTCGCATGATTTCGGTGGCTTTCAAGTAGATCTGATGGCGACACCGCCCGCCGAACTGCGAACAAGATTCGAGTTTATGAGCTGGGGCGATCTGGGCAACATTCTGGGCCGCATGATGCGCCCGCTGGGGCTGAAATGGGGCGAAAGCGGCCTGCTGTACGTGTACCGCCGCCCCGATGAGGCGCACTACCTCCGCACCTACACGGTGAGCCTGAGCATTGACGCTGTGATGCAGGCTGCCGGACTGGACGCCGCGCACTGGCACGCTGGATTTGAGACGGAGGCGGCCATGTTCGGCTGGGCGGCGGGGGCGTCCCGCTTCAGCGCCCGCCCGTACCTGTCGCCGGAAGGCGATTTTGGGCGGCGCATTCTGGAACGCCCCGGCCTGCAACGCTTTGCCGACTATCTGGAGGGGGCAGGCTGGGTGGCCCCCTTGGAACGCGAGCCGAATCAGCCGCCCGAAGTTCTGTTCGAGTTGTTTCCCCAATCGGGTTTGGCAGCCTTTTTGGGGGCCGAAGCTATTGCCGCCGGGCGTGACCGGGTGCGGCGCGGCAAGTTCAGTGGCCGCCTCGTCATGGCCCTGCGTCCTGAACTGAGCGGCAAACTCTTGGGCCTGTTCATGCAGGCATTCACGGCCCGCCCAGATTTTTGGGACTGGGTAGACGCCGCCACCACCGATGAAATCGCAGACCGCATTCGGGCGGCCCCGGCCCCGCTAAACTCGCCCGTATGAGCCTGTCTTCTTCTTCCCCATCTGCCCCCACCCCGCCGGAGCGCGTGCATGTAGGCGCAGTCACCGCCCTCCCCGACGGCAGCCAAACCGAGGTGCTGGTGGGCGGCGTGCCTGTCGTTGTGGTGAGCTACGAGGGCCAGTATTACGCCCTGCGGAACAACTGCACCCACAAAGATTTCCCGCTGCTGGGCGGCGACGTGAGCATGGGCCGCATCACCTGCGCCAAGCACGGCGCAAAGTTTGAGTTGGCAACGGGGAAGGCCAAAACCCTGCCTGCCGTGAAAGCCGTGCAGATTTTCAAAACGCTGGTGGAAGACGGAGAAGTGTACGTGCTGGCGCTGTAATACGAACTTAAAATGAGTCGAAGACGAATTCGAGCGAAGCGAGTAGAAGAAAATACGGGGTTGCGACGATGGACGGGCATCCGGTGGTTTCCCGGATGAACGGGAATCAAAGCAACCCCGTATAAAACCCGTCTCCAAAAGAAAGCCTGCGCCCTAGCATCGGGGGCGCAGGCTTTCCGCTGAATCAAGCCTATCTCCGGTCATCCCCCGACACTTCGCTCTGAAGTTCCTCGGTCATGCCCTGCGGCAAATCGCCGGGGCGCTGGCTGACGTGGGGTGGGCCTTGCTCGCTGGGGGGCGTGTAGCCGGGGTTGGGGTCGGCGGCAAGGCGCTGAGAATCGCCTGCCAGCAGCGCGGTGTTGTTCATGCCGAGGCCCGCTGAGGGAGCCACCGTATCCAGCAACTCGCCGCCCAAACCCGCCACCGATTGCGCTCCGGCGAATTCGGGGGCCTGCAACGTGTGTTCCATCTGCGCGGGGTCGCGGGTGGCAAGGTGATCGAACTGCGCCGTGATTTCGTGCGGGTCTTGCATGTGAACGGGTTCGTAGGTGCTGTGGTCGGCACTACTCACGCGGCTGTCGGCGGGCGTGGTGGTGTAAAACGGCTGGTGGTCGTCTTTGGGGTCAGGCATCTGAAATCCCGTGCGGTGGTCGGCGGGGCGGCCATCCTCATGCGCTACTGCCCTGTCAGCCCCCGCTTCCCGAACTACCGGGCGCTGCAGGTCGTCATGGTCGCTTTTGGGAGTGGTCATGCTTCCAGTGTGGCGCGGCGCGGCGGGCGCTGCATTCCGGGTTTCTTGGGCCTTGTCTTCTGAAGTGCTTAGAAAGGTGTTGACTGGAGGGCTGAGCAAGTCCGCCAATTCCGAGTGTCCTTCCTCCTGCGCGATGCTGGCGGCGCTGCGTCCATCAAGGGTTTGGGCGGCGGCATCGGCTCCAGCGGTCAGCAGGTCTTGTACCAATTCTGCGTTGCCGTGCTGGGCTGCCGCCATCAGGGGCGTGAATCCGTCTTGCTGCGCGGCGTTGGCGTCGGCCCCGTGTGCCAGAAGTAAACCTGCCAATCCCGCGTGGTTGCCCGCTACAGCGGAATGCAGAGGCTGAACATTCATGGCGTTGGTGCTGACCGCGTTCACGTTGGCCCCACGTGCTAAGAGTTCGGCGGCCACCGCCTCCCGGCCAAAAAAAGCCGCCAGCCCCAGCGGAGTAAATCCATCGGCACTGACGGCATTCACAAGGGCAGAATCGCTGTCCAGCAGCGCCTGCAAAGGCTTCAGTTCGCCTGTGGCCGCCGCCTCGAAGATGGTCAGGGGTGGGCCGCCCAATTCCGTGTGTAGCTCAACCAATGCACGCGCCACTTCCGTTTTCCGGTAATAGGTGGCAAACAGCAGCGGCGAAACCCCCATCGGACTGGCCGCCGACAACAGGCCCGGAGTCGCCTGCACCAGCGCCCGCACGGTGTCCACGTCGCCCGTCTGGATGGCGACGAACAGCGGAGTTGAATCAGTCATGGGGAGTAGGGTAACGCGGGATGGGCAGAGCAACCCCCCCGTTGCTGGCGCAACGCCCCCCCTTAGACTTGAAAAGCTCCGCAGG
This sequence comes from Deinococcus puniceus, assembly GCF_001644565.1. NCBI lineage: Bacteria > Thermotogati > Deinococcota > Deinococci > Deinococcales > Deinococcaceae > Deinococcus > Deinococcus puniceus. Next base: position 2,594,028 of record NZ_CP011387.1, read on the forward strand.
AGAGGTGGGGACAAAAGCTGTTGCGCTCCCCTTTAAGGGGGCTGGCTGCGAACGCAGACTGGGGGTTCGCCCGCGTTACCCTACCTCCATGACCCGCCCCCAGCCTTGGCCGCGCCAGAGCTTTCCCTACCTGCATCCCACGCCCACGCGCTGGGCCGACAACGACGTGTACGGGCACATCAACAACGTCACTTATTACGCCTACTTCGATACGGCGGTGAATGCGCTGCTGCTGGCGCGGGGCGTGCTGGACATCCATTCGGGGGCCACGATTGGGCTGGTGGTGGAAACGGGCTGCACTTATTTTGCCGCCGCCAGCTTCCCAGAAGTGCTGCATGTGGGCGTGCGTGTGGCCCAGTTGGGCAACAGCAGCGTGCGCTACGAACTGGCGGTCTTTCAAGCAGACAACGACACGGCCTGCGCTCAGGGCCATTTTGTGCATGTGTACGTAGACCGGGAGACGCGGCGGCCCGTGCCTCTGCCTGCCAACTTGCGGGCGGTGCTGGAAGGCTTGCACGGCACATCGCCCTGATCTAAACCCAACCCCCTGATCTAAACCCAAGCCAAAGATGACGGCAGGCCCGGTGCGCTAGCGTGACCCTATGCGTGTGTGGATCGGATGCGGCGGCTACAGCAACGACGATTGGGCGGCTCCCGGCCTGATCTATGACGGCGTGAAGAAGGACGCCTACCTCGACGCCTATGCCCGGCACTTCGACGCGGTGGAGCTGAACAGTCCCTTTTACGGCATTCCGGGCCTGAAGGCGTTCGAGGGCATGGCCCGCAAATCGGGCGGGCGCACGCGCTTTGCCGTGAAAGTGAACAAGGTCTTCACGCATGACCGCGCCCCCACCGACACCGATTTTGACCGAATGCTGCAAAGCCCCGCGCCGCTGGTGGAAGCTGGGCTGATGGGGCCGTATCTGGCCCAGTTTCCGTACTCCTTTCACCGCACTGCCGAGAACCGCAAGTACCTGCTGAATCTGGCTGAACGCTTTGCCGGACACGAATTGGCTGTAGAGTTGCGCCACGCCAGTTGGGACAAACCCGAAGTGCGGGCGGCGATGGGCGAATATGGCCTGATTTGGGTCAGCCCGGATTACCCGCCGGTGGGGGGGATGCCCGAACCGCAACTGCACGCCACCACCGACGTGGGGTATCTGCGCCTGCACGGACGCAACAGCGGCAATTGGTGGAACGGCGAGAGCGCCGCCGAACGCCACGACTACCTGTACAACCGCGCCGAAATGGACGAATGGGCCGAGAAAATAGCCGTAGTGACTGAGGACTTGTCGGAACTGTGGGTGTTTTTCGAAAATACGACGAAAGGCCATGCGCTGAAAAATATTCCGATGCTGCGCGACGCTCTGAACGCACGCGGCATAGAAGTGAAGACGCCTGACCCGGCGGAAGATGGGGCGTTGTTCTAAGACCCGTTCTGTGAGTGCCGCCCTATACTCGCCCCATGCTGCTCTTCCCCGCCCAGCCTTTTGCAGAGCGCGTGTCAGACGAGGCCTATGAGGATGAGCGAGCGGCGGCCCAAGGCTTGGGTTTGTCCACTGCGCTGCTGGACATAGAAGCCCTGTTGGAAGGCCACCTGAGCCGCGCCCTGCGTGGGGTGAAGGCGGCAGAAGCTTTGGCCCCCGCCCTTTACCGGGGCTGGATGCTGCGGCCAGAGGTGTACGCGGCGCTGTACGGAGCTTTGCTGGACAAGAATTGGCAGCTTGTCAACACACCCGCGCAATACCGCCACACGCACTATTTGCCTGAATCTTACCCACTGATCGCCGCCCACTCGCCGCTGACGCGCTGGCTTCCGGCCCAGTCGGGAGAAGAGATCGACCCTGCCGCCTTAGACGAGTTGCTGGCAACTTTTGGAGCGCGGGCCGTGATCGTCAAGGATTACGTCAAGTCGCGCAAGCACGAGTGGAACGACGCCTGTTTCATCCCAGACGCCTCGGAGACGGCGGCGGCGCTCAAGGTTATCCAGACGTTCGTGAGCAGACAAGGCAGCGAATTTCAGGGCGGCGTGGTGCTGCGAGCATTTGAATCCTTCATGCCACTCGCCCAGCATTCCAAGAGCGGGATGCCACTGACCCGCGAGTACCGCTTGTTTGTTGCCGACGGACAGATCATCAGCGCCGACGAGTATTGGGAAGAGGGCGACTACCCCGCCGGGGCCGTGCCACTCGAACTGTTTGAGGCTGTAGGGCGGCAAATTCAGAGCCGATTTTTTACGGTGGACATTGCCCAACACACGGACGGCCAGTGGCGCATCATGGAATTGGGGGATGGACAAGTGGCCGGATTGCCCGAACGGGCCGACAGGAACACATTTTACGCCGCGCTGGGGAAGCTGATTTAGGGCTTAGCCCCACTTCTCCGTCCTTCCCAAGTTTTCAGGCCCGATACGATCAGGAAGGCCACCACCAACAGCGTCCAAGCCAGCACTTTGGCAGCGCACAGAGTTCGGAGTCAGCACGCTTTTCCCACTGACGGCTGACCACTCACCACTGACAGAACGCTTTACTTCCCGTCGAACACCGCTGGGAACACCTGCCGCGCCCCCGCAATCGGCGTGCCCTGCACCCAGTACGGCAGCCCCGGCGTGGCATTGCGAATCAGGAAACTTCCCGGTTCGCTGACGGTCATCACCGCGTTCCAGCCCTTGCGGAGCGTGAGGTTGTAGCTGGTATTCAGGCCCGTGCAGCGCCCGCTGACGGTGGCCGCGCGGTCACTGTACATCCACTGGCTGCGGCGGGTGGGTTCGGTGGGATGATCGGCCTGACTGAGTAGCGCGGCGGTGTTGCGGCCCGCGTGATAGACCATCAGGCTTTCGGCGGTGTAGGTGCGCGGCTCGCTGGGCACGCTGCGGACGCCGGGGCAATAGGCGGCGGGCTGCACGGGCGGCTTAAAGGAATTGGGAATCTGGATCTGAAAACCGTCGCCCGCCAGTGTGCCGAGGCCCACGATGCGGCCCTGAGCCAGACTGGTCAGCAGGATTCGCACGTTGTCGGAGCCGAAAGCGCGGGCCAGAGCGGGGGCGTTGCTGACTTTGCCCTCTATGCCGATGGCCTGTGCAGGGCCGCAGATCAGGGGAACCAGACCTAAAGCCAAGAGAGAACGGAAGAGCTTCATGGGCCGATGCTGGGCGCGTTCGGTCAGGCCAACATCTCCGGGTCTGTGCTGTATTCGCGCTGGCAGGGGCAACATGCACCCGAGACATGAAGTTTTTCTCCTAGCTTTCCTCATGCAAAGGGTGGATGACCCGGCCCCCGCTGGGGGGTTAGGCTGCCGCTATGCACCTGCCCCCCGCCCGTGACCGTGACCCGGCTTCCCGGCGCACTCACCAAATCCCGCTAGAGTTGGCCTGATGAGGTTTTTCACGGGCGTTGGGGTGCTGTTGTTGGTGGGTGCGGCGGGGGCGGGCGGCCTGTGGTATGCGTGGGGCCGCGACCTGCCCAACGTGTCCGATCTGGACGTACTGGAATTCAGCGGCCAGACGCGGGTCTATGACCGCAACAATGCATTGATCGGCACCCTGACGCCCAGCCTGAGCAGTTCGGGCGGCGTGAACCGCGACCTGATCAAGCTGAACCAGATCAGTCCTTGGCTGCAAGACGCCGTGGTGACCAGCGAAGACCGACGCTTTTTCAAGCACAACGGCGTGGATTACATCGGCATTGCGCGGGGTCTGGTGAAGGGCGTGCTGCAAAACGACTTGGAGGGCGGCAGTTCCATTACGCAGCAGGTGGTGAAAAACACGCTGCTGGCCGAGCTGAACAGCGCCCGCACCGCCGAGCGCAAATTCAAGGAAGCGGTGCTGGCCTACCAACTGGAGCGCAGTTTCGACAAGAAGCAGATTCTGAACGCCTACCTGAACGTCATTTATTGGGGCGACGGGGGCCGCAGCGACATCGTGGGCGCGGAAACGGCGGCGCGGGCGTATTTCCGCAAGGGGGCCAGCGAACTGAATCTGGCCGAAAGCGTGTACTTGGCGACCATTATTCCGGCCCCCAACCGCCGTTACAAAAGCTTTCAGGCATTCCGGCCCCTGATGAAAGACCTGCTGTCGCGCATGGTGGAAGACGCCCGGATTACGCAGGCACAAGCCGACGCCGCGTGGCGCACGCCGATTTATCCGGCGGGCTGGCGCATCGGCTGGAACACAGACGGCAGCCTGAGAAGTGCCGTGCTGGAAAATCCGGGCCGCCTGCAATCCAACCTGAACGAGGCCGAGGCCGCACGCGGGGGCAACCGCTACCAATATCTGGCCTATTTGCAGGCCGTAGAAAAGGAATTGACGCCGATTATTGGCCGCAAAGCCCTGTACGGCGGCGGCAAGATTTTTACGGGCATGGATTTGCAGGCGCAGCAATCTGCCGAACGTGCCAGCCGCACTGCCGAGTTGCCCGACGGAGCCACGCTGGGCATCGCGCTGGTCAGCCCCAAAAACGGCGAGGTGCTGGCACTGGTGGGCCAAAAACTGACCGGAGAGCGCCCCAGCGACTGGAACAATGCCACGCAGGCGCGGCGGCAGGTGGGCAGTTCGGTGAAGCCGCTGCTCTATACGCTGGCCCTGCAACAAGGGTGGAAACAGAGCGACACCGTGCTGGACGCCCCCATTCGCGGCGAGTATCAGCCCAAAAACTACGATGGGCGCTGGACGGGCCGCTACGTGACCATGCGCTATTCGCTGGATCACAGCCTGAACCTGACCACCGTGCGCACGGCTCAGGCCGTCGGCATCAAGGAATTTGAGGCCAAACTGCGTGAACTGGGCCTGACGCCGCCGCCCAACGCAGGCCTGAGCCTGAGCATCGGCACGCTGGAAGCCAGCCCGCTGCAACTGGCCGCCGCCTATGCCACGTTTGCCAACGGCGGCTTGTATTACGCGCCCACACTGGTACGCCGCGTGCAGGACACCCGCGATAAGGTGCTGTATACCCGCCCTGCGCCTGTAGCCAAGCGTGTCTGGGACGCCCAAACCGCGTGGCTGGGCTTAGATATGCTGCGCGGCGTGGTCAACGATCTGGATACCTCGCAGGGCGGGCTGGCGGTACGTGCCCGCATTCCCGGCGTGCAGGTGGGCGGCAAAACCGGAACCACCAACGAAATTAAAGACTTGTGGTTTGCAGGCGTGACCCCCACGGTGGCCGGGGCCGTGTGGGTGGGCAAGCAGGAAGGCGGGCCGCTGCCGTCGTGGGCCTACAGCGGAGAGATTCCCACCCCGATCTGGCAGGCGGCGGTGTCGGGAGCGGTGGCGGGCAAACCCAGCACCCCTTTTGCCGAACCGGGCGGCATCACCTACCGCGTGGTGCGTCAGGTGAATATGGCCTTCCTAGACAGCAACGCCGACGCTGAACCGGTGGCCCGCGACGGCGAAAGCACCAGCAGCAGGGGCGGCTTTTTCTCGCGCCGGACTCCTGCCCCACAGCCCGAACCCCAGCCGGTGCAGCAGCCCACCCCCACGCCCGCCGTCATTCCAGAGCCGGAAGTCGTACCGGAACCCGTGCCAGAGGGTGGGCAGGAAGCAGAGCCGGAAGTCGTGCCAGAAGAAACGCTGCCAGTCGAAACCGTGCCTGTGGAACCTGTCCCCGAAGAAGCCTTGCCTGAACCTGTGACCGTGCCTGTACCCAGTGAAGTCGTCACGCCGCAGCCTGTCCCCGGCGAACCCACCCAACCCGAACCGCTGCCCACTGAGCCAGAGCCGACGCCCGAACCCGTCCAGCCCGATGCTGTCGGAACCGTGACCGAAACGCCGATAGAGCCCGAGCCGCTGCCCACCGAAAACCCCGAACCCCTGCCCGACGACTCGTTCAATGACTTCCCTGCCGATGAGGGCGTGTTCAATGAATTGCCCCCGGCTGGAGAGTAAGGGCGCTGGCGTTCAAGGCGTCTCTTAGCACCACCCACTCCTATTCCACCGGAATCAGCGTGACCAGCCCTGTTTCGGCGGGGCCGTCTATGGTCAGCACTTCCAGACGGCAGGGCAGGTCTTCGCGGCCATGTTCGCGCAGCAGGTAGGTCTGGGCGGCGCGGGACATCAGGGCCAGCTTCTGCGGCGTGATGCTGGCGGCGGCCCCGCCGTAGCGAAGGCTGGAGCGGTGGCGCACCTCGGTAAACACCAGCACCGGGCCGTCCAGCGTGACCAGATCTATTTCGCCGCCCCGGATGCGGTAATTCTGGGCCACTACCGTTCGCCCCAGCCCTTGCAAATACCGCGCGGCACGGGCTTCGGCGTCGGCTCCTTTCACGTGGGGATAACGCTAGTCAAGCCAGAGTCCAAAGTTCCTAAAGTCTGGAACCGTGAGCGCCGCCCCGGCCCGCACCAACGCTTCGGCAGGGGCTGTGGTGGTCAGGGCAACGACGGTGCAGCCCGCGCCCGCCGCGCTCAGCACCCCGTTCACGGCGTCTTCGTGGGCCACGCAGTCGGCTGCCTCTAGGCCCAACCGCGCCGCGCCCAGCAGGAACGGTTCGGGGTGCGGCTTGCCCCGCGTCACGTCCTCGCCCAGCACACGCGGGCCAAAGCGGTGGCCGAAGCCCAGCGCCTCCATGCCAAACGCCACGTTCACAGCGTCGGCACTGGTCACGAGAGCAAAGGGAATGCCGCGCCCCTCCAGCGCGTCTAGGTAAGCGCTCAGGCCCGCCACTTCGGTCAGTGCGCCTGCGGCCAGTTGGCGGTAACGGCCCTCTTTGGCGTCATGAAAGCGCAGCGCCAGAGCGTCGTCAGGGTAGCTTCCGGTCAGCCGCTCGATAATTTCGGGATTGCGGCCCCCGTCTACTTTGGTGTCCAAGTCGTGTTCGGACAGGGTCAGGCCCAGCACCTCCAGCGCCACTTCCTGCCACGCCTGCCGGTGAAACAGATTATTGGCGGTCAGCACGCCGTCCATATCGAACAGCACGCCCGCCGGACGGGTAGGCAGGGTCAGGTTCATATGGCTAGAACTCACTCCGGCCCGTGCCCCAAGTCGGCCAAGAGGTCACGGTAGAGTCGGCCCGCTTCCCGGCGCACATCGTCTACGCTGGCGTCTTCGTCGGCCAAATCCAACGCCACATCTAAGGCTTCGGCCAGCACCGCCGCGTAAATAGGCCACTGGCCTTGGGCGTCTTCGTCACGCTCGGCTTCTGGCCCTGATACTTCCGGCCCGTTGCCTGCCTCCTGCCGTCCGTCCAGCACCCTCAAAGCCGCCTCGGAGGCCAGCCGCTCGGCGTCTTTTTTGCTGCGGCTCTCGCCACCCTCGCCCAGTTCTCGCCCGCCCACCAGCACCCGTACCCGGAAGGTGCGCTCGTGTGCGGGGCCGTCAGACGACACCTGAAATGTGGGCGCACCCGCTCCCAGCGTGATCAGACGGGCAATCAGGTCGCCCTTGGGATTGGCCTGATTCGCATTGGCTTGATGAGCACCGGGCGGGGTGGGCGGCGTGCTGGAAGTCATGGGCTTCAGAATACCGCGTGTGCAGGTGGCAAGCGGGGCCGTGTGGGCGGTGGTGCAGGAACAGTCTAAGGGTCGAGGGTCTAAGAAAAGCAAAAGCCGGAGCTAAAGTCATGCAGCAAACGCCAAGTTTCACGAGCCACCCTTAGACCCTTAGACCCTTAGACCCTTAGACCCTTAGACCCTTAGACCCTTAGACCCTTAGACCCTTAGACCCTTAGACCCTTAGACCCTTAGACCCTTAGACCCTTAGACCCTTAGACCCTTAGACCCTTAGACCCTTAGACCCTTAGACCCTTAGACCCTTAGACCCTTAGACCCTTAGACCCTTAGACCCTTAGACCCTTAGACCCTTAGACCCTTAGACCCTTAGACCCTTAGACCCTTAGACCCTTAGACCCTTAGACCCTTAGACCCTTAGACCCTTAGACCCTTAGACCCTTAGACCCTTAGACCCTTAGACCCTTAGACCCTTACCGCGAAACCGTCCAAATCCCGCCAAACTCTGCAAGTTGCGTATTGGCTTCGGGCGTGGCGTAAGCGCTGATGCTGCCGTCCAGATACAGGGCGTCGGGGCACTTGAGGGTGTCGCGGAAAAAGACGGCGAAGCTGTAGAAGTTGACCGGGCCAGCACTGACGGCAAACCGCACCCGCCCGTCGCTGCATACGCCGACGCCGCTGCGGGTTTTAAAACTGGTGCCGCTGCGGTTGAAGGCGGGGTGCAGTGTGCCGCCCGACACGAGCAGCGGCCCCGACTGCGTGGCGTAAGTGGGGGCCACGTTCAGGCGGCGGTAAGCCTGCGTTTCGGTCACGCCTGCGCGGTTGCCCTTGACCCAAAACACGCCGTTGGGCAGCAGGGCAAAGTTGCCGCCAGAGCGGGCATTGTTGAGGCCCACCAACGTCTTGCCGCCCTGAACGTGCAGCCCCAGCGGGCGCGGGCCGGGGGCGTAGATGCCGCTGTTGGTGGCAAAGAGCATGGCCTTCCCCTGACTGTTAAGGCGCTGCTGCACGGCGTCGAAGGTCTGGTACGGCTTGCCTGTGGCGGGGTTGTTCCAGTGCAGTTCTAGGCGGTCTTGGGCCAAGTTCACCACCGCTACCGTGTACAACATTCCGCCCGAAGTCACGCGCTGCACGCTCAGGGCCTCAGCCCCCGCACACGAGGTCAACCCCAGCAGCATGCCCGCCAGCACACCCACCCGCACCATTCTCTTTGTTCCCGGCCTGTTCATCACCCCACATGATGGGGGCTCTGGATGAGCGCGGGCCATCACGGCTGAGAACAAAGACTGGGCTTTACACTGCCTGCCATGCCCGCCGAAATTGAAGTCAACCCACTCCTGACCACGCCCACACTGCGGCTGGAACCGCAAGTGGCGGCCCACGCGCCCGCAGTGTTGGCGGCGCTGTCCGATCCGCGTATCTACCTCTACATTCCCGGCACGCCGCCCACCGATGCAGAGGCGCTGCGGCGGCGCTTCGCCCACCAAGAATCTCGCCGCTCGCCGGATGGCCGGGAATTGTGGCTGAACTGGATCGTGTATAGCGGGCAAACAGTACTGGGAACCGTGCAGGCCACTGTGCATGTAGCCCAACGCACGGCAGATGTGGCCTACGTGTTCGCACCGGGAGCGTGGGGCAAAGGCCACGCGGCAGAGGCGATGCGGGCCATGCTGGGCTTTTTGCACGCTGGGCTGGGGGTAGAAGAATTCGTGGCGCACCTCGACACGCGCAATGGGGCGTCGCGGCGACTGGCACAGCGGCTGGGTTTTGTTCAGACCGACCTGATCTTGGGGGCCGATCACTTCAAGGGCAGCGTCAGCGACGAATACGTGTATAAGCTGTCTGCGGCGGCCTTTTCAGCCTCCTCGCCCACACCGCCGCTTGACTTCCCGCCCGCTGGCCTTTAATCTCTTGTCCGCTGGTCTGCCACTTGATGTCAGTCAGAGTTGGTCCGGTAGTGTAGCGGTTAGCATATCTGCCTGTCACGCAGAAGGTCGCGGGTTCAAATCCCGTCCGGACCGCCAGAAGACAAAGAGAGTGAGGCTTAAGCCCTCGCTCTTTTTTATGTCCAGCTGCGTGAGACGAATGTCCGCCCTGTGTCAGCCCGCCGCAAATGCCATTCTTCCCCCTACTTGTGGCCGCGCTGTGCCGTATTATGCCCCCCGGTTTCGCACGGCGTCCGTTGAGTGCTGATCTGCCCCCGGCAGGCCCGATACTCCGAACCCCGCGCACGGCGAGCCTACCCCACTGCACCTTGGAGGAGGACGCCCCTTGACTACGACGCCCCTGAACCCCGGACAACCCTTTACCACCGTCGACGCCGCCGAACTTTATCAGGTGCCCAACTGGAGTGGCGGCTGGTTCCGCGTGTCCGACAAAGGCCAGATGGAAGTCACCCCCAGCCCCGGTTTGCACGCGCCGCTGCGGGCCATCATCGACGAAATCGTGGAGCGCGGCGAAAGCCTGCCCGTGATCCTGCGCTTTCCGCAAGTGCTGGCCGGACGGGTCAAGCACCTCAATGAAGCCTTTGGCGCGGCCATCACCGAATACGGCTACGGCGGACATTATCAGGGCGTATTCCCGATCAAGGTGAACCAACGCCGCGCTGTGGTGGAAACGGTGGCCGCCGCCGGGTACGACTACGCGCACGGCCTAGAGGCAGGCAGCAAAGCCGAACTCGCGCTGTGTTTGGCCCAGCGGATGCACCCCGACGCCCTGCTGTGCTGCAACGGCTTCAAGGACGACGGGTTTATCAAGCTGGCCTTGTGGGGCCGCACGTTGGGCAAAAACGTGGTCATCACGCTGGAGAAGTACAGCGAACTTGACCGCGTGCTGAAGCAGGCCAAAGCGTTGGGCGTGAAGCCTGCCATCGGCGTGCGCTTCAAGCTGCATGCACGCGGATCGGGGCAGTGGGAAGAGTCGGGCGGCGATCAGGCCAAATTCGGACTGAACGCCTACGAGCTCCTGCGCGTGGTGGAGCGCCTGCGGGCCGAAAACATGCTCGATAGCTTGGTCATGCTGCACACCCACATCGGCTCGCAAATCACTGATATTCGCCGCGTGAAGGTGGCCGTGCGGGAAGCCACCCAGACCTACGCGGGCCTGATCGCTGCGGGCGCACAACTGAAATACCTGAACGTGGGCGGCGGCCTCGGCGTCGATTACGACGGCTCCAAGACCACTTTCTACGCCTCCATGAACTACACCGTGCGCGAGTACGCCGCCGACATCGTGTACACGGTGCAGGAAGTCTGCCGCGCCCGTCAGGTGCCCGAACCCGTGATCATCAGCGAATCGGGCCGCGCCCTGACCGCCCACCACGCAGTTTTGGTGATGCCTGTGCTGGACGTGACCGGGCCAACCCGTGACCTTGAAGACCTCGCGCCGCCCGAAGGCGACAGCCACCAGATCGTGAAGGATTTGGAAGAAGGGCTGGCGAATATCACCGCCCGCAACTACCGCGAAACGTACAACGACGCGGTGGGCGACAAGCAGACGCTGCACAACCTGTTTGACCTCGGCTACGTGACGCTGGCAGACCGGGCACGCGGCGAGGCGCTGTTCAACGCCATCCTCCGCAAGATCGCCAAAATGATTCAGCACGAAAAGTATGTGCCGGACGAACTGGAAGACCTCGAAAAAGTGCTGGCCGACAAGTTCATCTGCAACTTCTCTTTGTTCCAGAGCTTGCCCGACAACTGGGCGATTCAAGCCCTCTTCCCGATTGTGCCCGTAGACCGCCTGAACGAGCGCCCCACACGGCAAGGCACGATTGTCGACATCACTTGCGACAGCGACGGCAAAATCGAGAAGTTTATCGACCTGCGCGACGTGAAAGCCACGCTGCCTCTGCACGAGCCGGGGGGCAAGCCGTACTACCTCGGCGTGTTCCTGATGGGCGCGTATCAGGACGTGCTGGGCAGCTCCCACAACCTGTTCGGCAAGGTCAGCGAGGCGCACATTACGGTGCGTCCGGGCGGGCGCTATCACATCGACCTGTTCGTGCGCGGCCAGAAAGCCCGCCGCATGATCGAGTCGATGGGCTACGAGGAACCCATGCTGCGCGACGCCATTGAAGATCAGGCCGACGCCGCGATTAAAGCCAAAATGCTGACGCCGGAGCAGGAAACCGAGCTGCTGGAAGACTACGGCGAGGAACTGCTGGGCTATACGTATTTGGAGTACGAGGAAGAGGGCTGAAGAGGGAAAAAGGGAGTGGGGCGGCCAGTGGGAAGGGGCCGCCCTTCTTCATTTTCCAGCCCGTTCCTTGCTCGCTCCCTTTTCCCCGCGCCGCCCTGCGCTACCCTGTAGGTTATGTCTGACGCCGCACACACTCCCGCCACCCCAGCACACACTGGGTTGGTCACACTCGAAATAGAAAAACTGGTTGCCGGGGGGCTGGGACTGGCCCGCGACGCCGATGGTGTGGTGCTGGTACGCGGAGCGCTGCCCGGAGAGCAAGTCACCGCCGCTCTGCGCGATGGCCGGGGCGTGCGCCAAGGCGTGACCCGCGAAGTCTTGCGGGCCAGCCCTGACCGGGTAGAGGCCACTGCCCTGCCCACCGCCGACCTTGCCCACGCTTCGTATGCCGCCCAACTGGTCTTCAAACGCGGCTTTGTGGAAGAAGCCCTGACCCGCATTGCCAAGGTGCGCCACACCGTGCACGACACCGTACCCAGCCCCCGCGAGTGGTTTTACCGCAACACCGCGCAGTATCTGGTGACGCCCGAAGGGTTTGCCTACCGCGAACGCCGGGGCACTGGCCCGTTGGTGGTGGGCGCTGACCCCCTCGTGATGCCGCAGATTCAGGCCATCATGGACAAGCTGGACACCAGTCGGCTGGCCCCCGCCACCGAAATTGCCTTCCGCGCCAGCCTGTTGACCGGCGAAGTGGTGGCCGCCGTGATCGGCGCGGGCGAAACGCGGGCCTTCCTGCGGGCCTCCGATCACTTGATGGAAGCGGGCGTGGTAGGCGTGTCTCTGGCCCAGCCTGCCGGAAAACGCTTCAGCGCAGGCGTGCGCCTGATTGCGGGCGAGTCCGAGATTCGGGAGCAGTTTGGGCTAGTGCAGGTCAGCGTGAGCGCCACCGGGTTTGCACAGGTGAACCCCGAAGCGGCGGGCTTGGCCTATATCCGGGCCGCAGAACTGGCCGGAAAAGGGGAACATGCCGTGGACTTGTACGGCGGCGCGGGCGCGATTGGCCGCCACCTGTCGCCCAGCTTCCGCAAGGTCACGGTGCTGGATTCCTCGCCTGAAGCCTTGTCGCGGGGCCGTCAGGATGTGGCCCTCAGCGGAGAAAAGAACGTGACCTACCGCAGTGGTGACGCGGCCCGCTTCAGCGAACTGGGCACCGACGTGATCGTGGTCGATCCGCCCCGCGCCGGACTGGAACCCGAAGCCCGCGAGCATATTCACGCCTCTACCGCTGACCGATTGGTGTACGTGTCGTGTGACCCGGCCACGTGGGCACGCGACGTAGGCGACCTGACCCGGCGCGGCTGGAAACTGGGCGCGGTCATTCCACACGACTTTTATCCGCAGACCAGCCACATCGAAATCGTAAGCGTGCTGGAACGCTGAAGTCTGTCCAAGGGATCTGGACGACTTCTCGCCGCGCCGCAGGCAGCCTGTATGCTGCGGCCACAGCGGGCGGCAACTGGCGCTGAACGTGGGGTCTACCACGGGGAAGCCGCCCACGCAAGACTGGATCGCACGCCTGGGTCGGACGCATCACCGCTGCATGGGTTGAACCTGTGTAGTCGAGTGAGCGTCCGATTTTTGCTGGAACGGGAGGCTGGACATGACGGCACAAGCGAACAATCAGACAAAGAGACGGGCCTTGATTTCGGTGAGCGACAAGGCGGGCGTGGTGGACTTTGCGCGGGCATTGGTGGAGCGCGGCTGGGAGGTGCTGAGCACGGGCGGCACGCTGTCGGCCCTCACGGGTGCGGGCGTGGCAGCCACCGCCGTCAGCGACATCACGGGCTTTCCGGAAATTCTGGATGGCCGGGTCAAAACCCTTCACCCCAGCATTCACGGCGGTATTTTGGCGCGGCGCGACGCGGGCCATCTGGCCGAACTGGAGGCGCACGGCATCGGCACGATTGATCTGGTGTGCGTGAACCTCTACCCCTTCCGCGAGACGGTGGCACGTGGGGCCGCGTTTGCCGAAGCGATAGAAAACATAGACATCGGCGGCCCCGCCATGATCCGGGCCGCCGCCAAAAACCATGCAGGCGTGCTGATCTTGGTTGACCCGGCAGATTACGAATTAGCCTTGCAGGACGACGTGACGGAGGCAGACCGCCGCCGCCTCGCCGCCAAAGCCTACCGCCACACCAGCGAATACGACGCGGCGATTACGGCCTATCTGGACGGCACATCGGATGCGATTCCTACTCGGTTGCCGCAAACGCTGAGCCTCGAACTCTCGCGGGTGGCCGAAGTGCGCTACGGCGAAAACCCCCACCAGCCGGGCGCGATTTACCGCTGGGGCGCGGCGCGGGGGCCAGTGCTGGATGCCCGCGTGGTGGCCGGGAAACCCATGAGCTTCAACAATTACGCCGATGCAGACGCCGCTTACGCCCTGTGCAGCGAACTGGCCGCGCAGGAAACCGAGGCGGGCGACCCCCGGCTGGTGTGCGTGGCCGTCAAACACGGCAACCCCTGCGGCGTGGCGGTGGCAGACAGCGTGCAGGCCGCGTGGGAGCAGGCCCGCGACGCCGATACCCTCAGCGTATTTGGCGGGGTTGTGGCCGTCAGCGGCACGGTGGATCTGGCCGCAGCTCAGGCCATGCGCGGCACCTTCTTGGAAGTGCTGATCGCGCCCGACGTGACGCCGGAAGCGGTGGAATGGTTCGCGGCCAAAAAGCCCGACCTGCGCGTGCTGATCGCGGCCTCCGCCGCCGCCGTGAGTGTGCTGGATTTGCGCCCCATCGCAGGCGGATTCGCCGTGCAGGAGCGTGACGCCCGCCCCTGGGCCGACCTCTGCCCCGAAGTGGTCACCGCCCGCCAACCCACCGACACCGAATGGGCCGACCTGCGCTTTGCCTGGGGCGTGGTGAAGCATGCCCGCAGCAACGCGGTGGTACTGGCACGCGGCGGCGTGACGGTGGGCCTAGGGGCCGGAGCCGTGAGCCGCATCTGGGCCGCTGAACGCGCTGTCGCCAATGCCGGGGAGCGTTCGGCGGGCGCGGTGCTGGCCTCGGAAGCCTTCTTCCCATTCGACGATGTGGTGCGACTGGCAGCGGGCGCGGGAGTGCTGAGCATCCTGCAACCCGGCGGCGCAAAACGTGACCCGGAAGTGATCGCGGCGGCCAACGAACTGGGCCTGAGCATGGTATTCACGGGATCGCGGCACTTCCGGCACTAGGTTAAGTTGGGTGGCGGAAGGTCTAAGGGTCTAGGGTCTGAGGGTCTAAGGACGGGCAATCGCGTTGCTCACTCACCCCCTCTGCTGCGCAGCTCTGCGAGTCCCCCTCAAGGGAGAGGGAGCAAACCCACGACACCGCCACCCCACATCGTCCCCGCCCGAATGCGTGTGAGGCCGTCGTGCGTGCAACGCGCGGGCCAATTCCAGCGTTAAGACAACTGGCGATTCCGCTTCAGGTGAACGGTTCAGCCGAGTCTGGATGCGACAAGATCAATCCTCCCGAGCGGAGCGACCAACTCCCCTGACCCCTTTGGGGGCGGGGGCTGGGGGGGGTGGGGGAAAGCGTGGGAGAAGCCCCAAAACCTCCACCTCCAACCCCTGCGAATAAGGAGCCACCATGTCAACCCTCATCCTCGGCAAACCGCTGGCCGACACCGTGACCAAGGGTGTCAAGTCGGCCCTCGCCATCTGGCAGCAAGAAGGCTTCCAGCCCCATCTGGTCAGTGTGTTGGCCTCCGACGACCCGGCCTCGCGGGTGTATGTGCAGAGCAAGGCGCGGCGGGCGGGGCAACTGGGCGTGCGTTTTACGGTGCGCGACTTGGGCGCGGAGCTGGGGCCGGGGCTGACGCAAGCCGCCCTGAATGCCGAACTGCGGGCGCTGTCGGAGCGGGACGACGTGCAAGGCATCGTGCTGGAATTGCCGCTGGCAGCGGGGCTAGACCCTGACCTGAGCTTGCTGCACTTGGCCCACCGCAAAGACGTAGAAGGCCTGACGCCCGCCAACCTCGCCCTCGTGACGGCGGGGCGCGAACCTGAAGCGATCTTGCCGCCCACGCCGCGCTCGGTGCGCTTTTTGCTGCGTTCGGTGCTGGGCGACGACCTGCGCGGCCTGCGCGTGGCCGTGATCGGGCCGGGGCGCACTGTGGGCCGCCCACTGACGTGGATGCTGGGCAACCGGGGCATGACCGTGACCGTGTGCAACGAACATACCCGCGACCTTGCGGCGGTGCTGGCCCCGCAAGACGCCATCGTAGTTGCGGTGGGCAAACCCGGATTGCTGCGCCCAGAGCAGGTGCAGCCGCATCATGTGGTGGTGGATGCGGGAATCAACGTGACCCCCAACGGCGTAGTCGGGGACGCCGCGCCTGAAGTGGCCGAGGTGGTGCGGGCCTTCACACCTGTGCCGGGCGGCGTCGGCCCACTGACCAGCGCCCTGATGTATCAGAATTTGGTGCGGGCCGTGAAGATGCAGCGGGGGGAGGCGGTGGAGTGAGGGGCTGTCGAAGGGTCTAATAACGTCAAGACCCATCTTCTCCCGCCCCTCTCTAAGGGGGGCCGTTGCAAAGCAACCGGGGGGTCAATCTCTGCCGTCCCAAACCCCCAACCGCCCCAGCACCTTAGACCCTAGACCTTTAGACCCTTAGACAAAGCCCCCGAAACGCCCGATTACACCCGCAAGAACGCTCCAACCTTCTCCGGCAATTCGCCCGCATCCATCAGGAAGGCGTCGTGGCCGTGAATAGAATCGAGTTGCCAGTAGGTGCCGCGCCGCAACTGGGCCGCGTGGGCCTGCACTTCTGCCGCCGGGTACAGCACATCGCTGCTGATACCGACTACCAACACAGGCACGCCGATGCAGGCCAGTTCGGCGTCGCCCGGCTGGAAGGCGTCCATAGCGCGGGTAAGGGTGACATAGGTGCGCTCGCAAAAGCGTTCGGCCAACTTTTCGCCCTGATAACTGAGGTAGGACGTGATGGCAGGCACGCCGGGCCGCCGCGTGCTGGGGCCGCTCTGGGTGGCCGCCAAGCTGTCGGGGCTGCGGTAGCTGAGCATGGCGATCTGGCGGGCCACCTTCAGCCCCTCTCCGCCCGGTGCAGCGGCAATAGCGCTGCGGGCGGCACTGTTCAGGCCGATGGCCCACGGCGAATGGCGGGCGGGTGCGCCGATAATCACGGCCCGCTCGACTAAATCGGGGCACTCCAGCAGCCACGCATAGGCCAGCATCCCGCCCATGCTCGCGCCGATCACGCGCACGCGGCCCACGCCCAGATGCCGCAGGAGTTCGCGGCCCACGCGGGCCATATCGCGCAGGGTCAGGGCCACCGGTTCGCCGCCCACTGTCGGCAATTCGGACGGCCCACTGCTGCCCGCACAGCCACCCAACACGTTGGCGCACACCACGAAGTCGCGGCTGGGGTCAAGCGGCTTGCCCTCACCCAAAAAGTCGGGCCACCACTCGTGAACCGCACTGGTTCCAGTCAGGGCATGCAGCACCAAAGTAGCGTCTGGGCGGGCCTCGCCGTAGGTGTGATAGGTCACGCGCACATGGTTCATGGGCTGGCCGCAATCCAGCAACAGCGGCTCTTTGCGAAACAGAGTGACGGTGTGGCGGCGCGGCAGACATCGCTCCGGGGCGGCCTCGTCCGGCTGAAATGCTTCCGGCGGGGGCAACAGTTCCGGGCCAAAACTCACGGCGGTCATACGCCTTCCGCGTCCACGAGGGCGGCGGCCAAGGCCTGCGCGAAGTCCTCGCGGATGTCGTCTATGTGCTCGATGCCCACCGACACACGCACCAGCCCCGGCGTGACGCCTGCCGCCGTGCGCTGTTGGTCATCCAACTGAGAATGTGTCGTGCTGGCCGGATGAATGACCAGCGTGCGGGTGTCTCCGACGTTGGCGACGTGTTGGGCCAACCCCACCGAACTGATGAAGGCCTCGCCCGCCGCACGCCCGCCGCGCAGCTCGAAGGTGAGGACTGCGCCGCCCCCACGCGGCAGATAGGTCTGGGCACGGTCATAGTGCGGGTGGTTGCTGAGGCCGGGATAGGTCACGCGGGACACGTCGGGGTGGGCCGCCAGCCACACCGCCAGCGCGTGGGCATTCTGGGCATGGCGCTCGGCCCGCAGGCTCAGGGTTTCCAGGCCTTGCAGGAATTGCCACGCCTGCTGAGGAGCCAGAGTCGGCCCCAGATCGCGCAGGCCCTCAGTGCGGGCGCGGGTGATGAAGGCCACGTTGGGCAGCCCCAGCGCGTTGCCTTCGCCAAAAGCTTCCCAGAAATTCAGGCCGTGATAGCTGGGACTCGGCTCGGTCATCAGGGGGTAGCGGCCATTGCCCCAGTCGAATTTGCCGCCGTCCACGATCAGGCCGCCGATGCCGTTGCCGTGCCCGCCGATCCATTTGCTGGCGGAATGCAGCACGATATCCGCGCCGTGCTGGAGGGGCTGGCAGTAGTACCCCCCGGCCCCGAAGGTGTTGTCCACGAACACCGCCACACCCTGAGCATGGGCCGCCGCCGCAATCGCCTCGAAATCGGGAATATTCAGCGCCGGATTCCCGATGGTTTCCAGATACACGGCGCGGGTGCGGTCATCGATCAGGGCCGCAAATTCTTCGGGGCGCTCGTCTTTGCCGGTAAAGCGAACCTCTATGCCCAATCGCCGCAGCGTCACCCGGAATTGGTTCACCGTGCCGCCGTACAGGTTGGGCGTGGAAACGATGTTGTCTCCGGCCTGCGCCACATTCGTGATGGCGAGGAACTGGGCCGCGTGCCCGCTGGCAACCGCGAGTGCGCCCACACCGCCTTCCAGCGCCGCGATCCGTTCTTCCAACACCGCGTTGGTGGGGTTCATGATCCGGCTGTAGATGTTGCCGAAGGCCCGCAGCCCGAACAGGTTGGCGGCGTGTTCCGGCGACTCGAACACATAGGAATTGGTGGCGTAAATAGGCACGGCCTGAGCGCCGGTAGTGGGGTCTGGGCGCTGTCCGGCGTGAACTTGCAGGGTGTCAAAGTGCAGCTTTTTGGGGGTAGTCATTGTGCGGCCCTCCGGCCAGACAGCAAGTGTCTGAAATGGGTGGGGCGGCCTACACAGAGGCGACGCCCCTCTCTTGGGGAAAAAGAGAAGGGGCGAAAATATTCATCGCGTGACCTTCCCGGATCGTTCCCGGCGGGCGCAGTCATCGTTAACGCGCCGTTGGGCTGGCCTTGGCACCGTGACGTAATGAAGTCCGGTTGCCGCGCCGTCTACGAGCCAGTTCTCTCGGGCGCTCTGGATTGGGGTAGCTTCACGCGGAAGCTGACTTAAGGTATCAAGTCGGGGCGGAGCTGACAAGGGGATGGGCAAGCATGTGGCTCAGGCGGGGGCGGCGGCACACTGCGGGCACTGCCCATACAGCGTGACCTCGTGCGCCTCCACGATAAATCCGCCCGGATAGACCGTGCCGCGCGGCAGGGCCACCGGGCAGGTGTGCAGGGTAAACACGCGCCCACAGCGGGTGCAGGAAAAATGATGGTGGTGCCCCTTGCCGCTGGCCTCGTACAGGGTTTCGCCGTCTAACGTAACCGGGTGAATCCGGCCCTGTTCGGTCAGCAGTTTGAGGGTACGGTACACCGTGGCAATACCTAATCCGGGCAAATCGGACAGCGCCCGGCCATGTACGTCGTTTACGGCCAACGGGCCTTCCGCGCCCTCCAGCACGTGGGCAATCACATCACGTTGACGGGTGGTGCGGGTGGCGATCATCCCCCAATGCTAGCAGACTTGGGCTGGGCAGTTGAGAAGTGGGGATCAATAGGGTGCACGGAACCTTGATTGTTGAGAGTGGATCGTGAGGAAGGCAGGCCAGTACAGCCAACGAAAAACCCCGCCCGGAGACGAGGTTTGTGGTGGTGTGCCTGAAGGGATTCGAACCCCTGGCCTTCTGATCCGTAGTCAGACGCTCTATCCAGCTGAGCTACAGGCACACGGTGTTTGGTGATGAGGGTGAAACTGGTCATGAACAGTCGGTGCGGTGGCGGAGAGGGCGAGATTCGAACTCGCGGTAGGCTTTTGGCCTACGAGCGTTTAGCAAACGCTTGGTTTAAGCCGCTCACCCACCTCTCCATGAGGCACCGATTGTCATGTCTTGGCGAGGGGTGAGGGATTCGAACCCCCGGTAGGTTGCCCTACTACGGTTTTCAAGACCGTTGCCTTCAACCACTCGGCCAACCCCCCTTACGGCGGGCGCACTTTCGGCGTGTCCTTACCCGGTGAGAGGCTTGGGCGTCCTGAGCGCGATAGGAAGTATACGGACGCCCTCCCCGGTTGTCAACGTCTGCGCCGCCAGAGCCTCAGCAACAGCGCCGTCAATCCGGCCACAATGGCCAGCGGCAGCCAGCGCCCAGCTGTCATCACAGGCGCAGAAGCTTCGTCCAGCAGGGCTTCCAATGCCAGTTCGTGCGAGGTACGAGGCGGCGGAGTAAGCGTCATGGCGGAGAGGGTCAGGTCGGCGTGCAGCAGGTCGGTGCGGTAGGCATTCTCGCGGGGATGGCCGCTGCGGACCGCGAGATTCAGCCCCAGTTGGCGGAGTTCTTCGGGCGTGCCGGAATTTTGTACCCACGGGGCCAGCGCCAGAAAGCCGGGGCGAGGATCGGTCAGCACGTAGCTTTGCAGCTTGGGCGCGTCTTCAGCTCGTCCGGTGATGGCACTTTGGCCGTCAAAGGACAGATCAAGCAGATTCCCTACCACCATCGGATTCACGGCGTAGCGGATGGATTTCCCAGACGTGGTGGCCGTCCATGCCGATTCCAACCAAGCCACCGTTTGGTCACGCACATTGTTTGGGTCGGGCGGCAGACCTTCCAAACTCGTCCACGGTGCGCCGTTGGCATCGGGTTGCAGCAGCACCGTGCAGCCCTGCGCTTCCAGCTTGCCGATCACGTCGGCGCGGAAGGCGTCTAGGCTGATGCCCACACCCAAATCACCGACAGGGGTGGGAAACACGCGCAGTTCGGAGAGGGGGCCGGGGGTCAGGTCTACCCCGCCCGCTCCCTCGGCGGGCGTGAGGTGAACCTTGTCGGTGGCCCCGATCAGGCGGCCCTCGGGGTCGAGGATGACGGTCTGGTTGGTTAGGGTGCCCGCTTCCCGCACTATCCGGCCCGCCCGGAGACTCAGGCGCGGCATGGGCGTGGAGCCGCAGCAGAGGTACACGCCGTATTCCCGCGCCAGATCACGGCAGGTATGCAGGTACAGGCGCGTATTGATGGGCCACGCCGCCAGTTGCAGCGCCCGAATCGGCGACACCCGTTCCCGCAACAGCACAGGCAGCACACTGGGCAAGCGGCTCAGGAACAGCAGCAACGCCGCCCGCTCGAAGGTTCCGGCCCGCGCCGCCAACGGCGAACCGCGCAGCACCAGCGGCAGGCCGTTCAGTTCGGTCAGCACCACCAGATTGGGCCGCGTGGGGTGCAGATGCGGGCGGGCCAGCTCCAGTTGCGAGCGCATCCACGCCCGGAAGGCCTCGGCACTGACAAAATCGTCGGCGCTCCATTTGGGCTGCACGGCAATGGCCCGGAAAGTACGCGGTTGAGCAGAAGACATGGGGGTAGGGTAGCGGATGTTAAATGCGCCGTACTTAAAAGAGTTGTCTAAGGGTCTAGGATCATAGGGTCTAAGGAAGGTCAAAGGCAACCCCCTGCGCTCAAATCTGCCTCTCCCCTATTGACGCGGCCCCCCCCGCCACCCGATCAGCTTCAGAACAATCACGGCGGGAATTGCCAGCAGGGCCAAGACCGCGTTCCAGACGGCGGCGCTGATGCTGGGCAACACGTCGGGTGTGGCTGGTTTGGGCCGGACGACTTTGGATAAAAACTGGGGCAACTGCGGCAGCGGGCGGCCAAACACACGGCGGGGCGGGCGGGCGGCTTTCTGTGCAGCGCTTTCCAGTTCTTGCGTGCTGGGGGCAGCGTCAATTTCTGCGCCCTGTGCAGCCAATTGCTGCTTTTTAGCCACGTTGGCGGCCCCGCCTGCCCGCGTGCCATACTTCTGGGAGTAGACCCACGTGACTTCTGCGCCAAAAAAGAAAATCATGCTGGAGTAATAGATCCACAGCAGCAAAATGACCAGCGATCCGGCGGCCCCGAACACGCTGCCGGGTGCGGCACGGCCAAAATACAGGCCGATCAGCAGTTGCCCCAGCGTAAACATCAGCGCGGTCACGGCCCCGCCCACCCACACGTCTTTCCACTGGAGTTTGACGCTGGGCAGCAGCTTGTAGACGCTGGCAAACACAGGCGTCAGCAGCAGCAGAGACAGCAAAAACGTGCCCACGCGCACGAAAAAGGCCCCCGCGCCGATCAGGTCACCGATGCGCTCGGCCACCGCCGACAGGTAGGTATTGCCCACCAGAAAAGCGATGATCAGCACGCCGAAACTTAGCACCAGCACGAACGACAGCAGGCGTGAGCCGATGATCGCCAGCGGCCCCACCGGTGGCCCCGGCTCCGCGCCCCACAAGCTGTTCAGAGCGTCTTGTAGCTGCACGAACAGCCCGGTGGCCCCCAAGAACAGCGTGACGAAGCCGATGATGGTGGCGGCGGTGCTGGACTTTTGCAGGCTATCGTCGGTGGGAATCAGGGTGCGAACAAAATCCACCGCGTCTGCCCCTATGTTTTGAGACAGAAAGCTGAACAACTGCTCCTGTACGTCCACATTTGCCAGAAAACGGCTGGCGACGGCCAACGCAAAAAACAGCATCGGGGCCACCGCAAAAATGGCGTAGTAGGCGATGGCAGCCGCCAGCCGGGGCGCTTTGTCTTGCCCAAACGCCAGCGCCGATTCGCGGATCAGGGTAAGCAAGTCGGCCAGCGTGAGAGCAGGTTTCACGCGGGCAGTGTAGAGCAGGGGCCACGTACTGGATTTGAGAGATCAGAACTATTTTTTTCTAACGCCCGCCCCCGAACGCCCCCGCCCACCAGTTCAGCGCGTTGCCGTCCCGAATCAGGATGTGTTTACCGTCCGGCGCGAAGGCGGTTTCGGGCACCGGGCGCGGGTGGCCGCAGCCGAAAAAGCGGGTCAGGCCTGTGCCGAACGCGGCGGGCAAGGGCACTTCCTGCCGAATCTGAAGATCGGCCAAGCGCACGCCGTACAGCGCCCCGCCGCAGCCGTCGCCTTGCCCTTCGGTCAGCAGGACATGGCGGCGGTTAGGGGCAAAGTCGGCCACAGCAAGGCCCCGGTAAACTTGCAGGGCACGCGGAGCAAGAGTCAGCGGTGGGCGGGCCTGTCCGGTGCGGGCGTCGGCCAGCCAGAGCTTCAAGGCCCCCACTTCTGCCTGACCGGGAATGGCTATTCCTCTGGCCCGCAGCACCGTTTGTCCATCGGCGCTGGCAAGGGCGGCAGCTTCTGCTCCCCACGCCTCTTGCCAGCGCAGGCCGCCCCCAAGGTTCAGCACACTCAGGCGCGACTGAAGCGGGCCAGTCTGGGCCGTATTCTGGGCAGAGCGGCGCACATCTTCGCGCAGCAGCAGGGCAGAAATGGGCAGGCTGTATCGGCTTCCGTCGGGCAAGGGAGGCAGGGTGAGGGGTTTGAGTTGGCCCGCCCCGTCCAGCTTCCAAACGAGGGTGCGTTCGCCGCCCAGCGCGGCATCGGTGGCCCGCGCCGACAGCACGCCGCCTAGAGCAAAACTCAATGTGCTGACCCTCAGCCCCGGCAAAGGCAGCGCTTGCCGCAGCCTACCCGTGCTGTCCAGCAGATACAGCGCCCCCGGTACCGCCAATGCAAATCGCCCGCCGTCGGAGGTAGCGGCGAGGGCGTCGGGCACGCTGGGAACGGCAAAACGCCAGCGGGCCGCGCCCCCGGCCAAGGGCACTTCTCGGCCTGCCCGGTCTAGCAAGCTCAGTGCCCCGGCTCCGCCGCCTACGCTGAGGGCCACCGCTGCCCGCCCGCTGCTGGACGCGCCGCCCACCGAGGCACCGCCCGCCAGTGGAACCCACGCCACCACCGCCCGCCCCAGCGCCCGCACAAACTGTCCGTCACTGACCCGGCGCACCTCGGGTACGCTGCCGCCGCGCACCGTCAGCCACAGGCGGCCATCGGGGGAAGGAACTGCACCGACTAAGCCAGCAGTGGCGGAAAGTTTCCAGCGGGCGCGGCCTGTGAGGGCGTCGCGCAGGGCTACCACCTGACCGCCACCGATTGCGCCGCCCGTTACAGGGTCTTGCTCGGCGGTAGCAGTCAGCAGGCGCGAATTGCCCACCCAGCGCAAGTCGGGTGCGGCGTCCTCGGCCAGCGTGGTTCCCGGTAACGCCCAAAAAACGCGCTTGCCGCCTTTGCGCTGCACCACATCCACATACGCCGTGCCTGCACCACCAGACTCGCCCACCAACCGCAACACCGCCGTGCGCGAACCGTCGGGAGAGGGCACTACGCGCAGGACTTCGCCGCGTGGCAGGGTCACGGTGCTGGAAGGAATCCGGCTGGCTCCGCTGCCCAACTCACCCAAAATTAATCGCGCTCCATCCGGGGGCGGTTCTGGCCGAGTCGTGAGCGTTTTTCCCGTCGCCGGGTCTTTGTAAGTCAGTTCCAGCGGCGGCGTTTGGGGGGCCGTCGCGCCTGCTTGCGTCCGGTCTTGCACCTTGCTCCCGCCTACCTGAACACATCCCCTCGGTACCCGTTCCGATGAAGGGCAGGGATCGCCCAGCACACGCCGCCCGTCAGGGGTGAGGGTGAAGGCGGTGCGGTAAGGCTGAGCGTTCTGAACCCCTTCAACCCGTACCAGCAGGCCCGCTGCACCCAGAGTCCCCGCACTTGTTGCGTTTAAAAACAGGCGCGGGCCGAAGGCCGGATCACGCGCCCCCGGCAAGGTGGCAGGCGGCCACAGCACCTGCCGGAACAGGGAACGGCCCGTAGACACATTCCAGCGGTACAGCACCCGTGCGCCGTCCAGTGTGTAGGCCGTGCCATTCGGCCCCCACGCCACCCCGCCCGATGGCCCGCCGATATTGCCTGCCCCCCCAAAGGTGCCCGCCGCGTGCCCGGTCACCTGCACCGCGCCGCGTGGAGTCACGGTCTGGGCAGAGGTTTGACCCAGCAACAGCACAGGCAACAGCAACAGCAGTGGGCGCATGGCCTGAGGGTAGAGCATGACCGGGGTGATTGGCTGTGGAGTTTGGGGTGGAGGCTGAGTTGAAGGGAGGCTTTGTCTAAGGGAGGGCAATCGCTTCGCTCACCACCCCTCACCCCGCTGCTAGGTAACGCCCCTCTCTCTGCGAGCTGTTCCAGTCCCGCAAGGGGCGAGGGCGAAAAGAAAGGGCAAAAATTGTGGGCTTTGCTCCCTCACCCTTGAGGGGGGAGGGCCGGGGAGGGGGTGAGTGAGCAAAGCGATTGCCCTCCCTTCGACCCTAGACCCTTAGACGCTCCTCCCCTGCTAGCCTTCCCCCATGCGGCCCATTCCACCCGGCTTTTCCCAGACCCTGACCGTGCTGATCACTGACGCCATGACCGTACAATTTGAAGAACTCGGCGCAGTGCATCCGGTGTACGCGACCTACTGGATGGCGCGGCATTTCGAGGAAGCGGGGCGCAAAATCATCCTGCCTTTTTTGGAAGAGGGCGAGGGCGGCATTGGCACGCAGGTAGACGTGCAGCACACCGCCTCCGCCCTGCCCGGTATGACCGTAACGATTACCGCTACCTTCGAGCGTATGGAAGGCCGCCGCGTGGTGTGCCGGATGGAAGCCGCAAACGCGCTAGGCGACCCCATCGGCACGGGCACAACGACCCAGATGGCTCTGCCCCAGACCCGCATAGATGCCAACTTTGAAGCGTTGCGGGTGCGGTGGGCCGGAGCACAGGCAAGTCAGACACGCTGAACCGCGTTCACTCCTGTCCCGCTATGCTGGGGCGATATGCCCGAACCGCTTCCCGTGTCCCGTTATTACGATGTCAAGCGCGACGAACAAGGCCAGCGTTATCTGGATGTGCGCGTGACTGGGCTGGCCCTGCTGCAAAATCCGCTGCTGAACAAAACCACGGCCTTTACCCGTGATGAACGGCGCGAACTGGGCATCGAAGGCCTGATTCCGCCGCATACCAGCACCTTGCAGGAGCAAAAAGACCGAACCTATCTGCGTTACCTCCAGCAGACCACCGACCTCGGCAAGCACGAGTATTTGCGGGCGCTGCAAGACCGCAACGAGGTTTTATTTTACGCCATGCTGGAAGACCACTTGGAGGAAATGCTGCCCATCCTGTACACGCCGACAGTGGGCGAGGCGGTGCGGGTGTTCTCGCACATTTACCGCTACCCACGCGGCTTCGCGGTGAGCACCGAGGACATAGACCGCGCCGACGAACTGCTGGAAAACGTGCCGCTGAACGATGTGCGGATGATCGTGGCCACCGATTCCAGCGCCATTTTGGGCATCGGGGATCAGGGTTTTGGCGGCATGGCAATTTCTATCGGCAAGCTGAGCCTGTACACGGCGGCGGGCGGCGTGGGGCCAGACAAGACGCTGCCCGTCGAGCTGGATGTGGGCACAGACCGCCAAGACCTGATCGACGATCCGCTGTATTTGGGCGTGCATCACACGCGCCTGACCGGGCCAGCCTACGACGAGTTCCTAGACCGGTTTGTGGAGGCCGTCTCGGCCCGCTACCCCAAAGCCATCATTCAGTGGGAAGATTTTGCGCGTGGCACGGCTTTCCGGGTGCTGGAACGCTACCGCCGGGTGGTGCCCAGCTTCAACGACGATATTCAGGGCACCGGCGCGATGGCTTTGGCCGGACTGATGAGCGCAGCCCGCCTGAAGGGAGAGCGCCTACAAGACCAGCGGTTCGTGGTGGTAGGCGCGGGCGCGGGCGGGATTGGCGTGGCGAGCGCCATTCGCAGCGGCCTGATGAGAAGTGGCCTGAGCTTTGCCGATGCCAACGCGCATGTGTACGTGGTAGACCGTCACGGCCTGCTGATGCACGGGCAACCCGGTTTAGAAGACCACCAATTCAGCTTTGCTCGCCACTCCGCCGACCTGTTGGGTTGGAAAATTGAGGGCGAGTATCCGACCCTGCATGAGACGGTCGTAAATGCCCGCGCCACCGCGCTGCTGGGCCTAACCGGAGTGCCCGGCCTGTTTCGCCAGCCCACCATCGAGGCCATGCTGGAGCATACGCCCCGGCCCATTATTTTCCCGCTCAGCAACCCCACCAGCAACGTGGAAGCTCAGCCCGGCGACGTGATCCGCTGGACGAACGGCGCGGCGATTGTGGCGACGGGCAGCCCCTTTGCCGACATTCATTACGGCGACCAGATTTACCCGGTGGGGCAGGGCAACAACGCCTTCATTTTCCCCGGCCTGGGCTTCGGCGCAATCATCAGCCGCGCCCGCGAGATTACGGACGGCATGGTCATGGAAGCCGCGCAAACGCTGGCCGATGAAACCATTCCACACGGCAACCGGGTCTATCCGCCCATCAGCCATATCCGCGAAGTGAGCGTCAAAGTGGCGGTGCGCGTGGCCCGCCAGACCATCACGGACGGCGTGTGTGCCGAACGCCGGATTCGCAACCTGACCGACGCTGAACTCGAAAGCCTGATCCGCTCGCGCATCTGGACGCCGCAGTATTTACCCCTGCGGAATCTGACTGGGGTGAAGTAAGAGTGTAGGACGTAGGCAGTGGGCAGTGGTTTTCCTACCGCCTACAGCCTGAATTCCGTTTTACCGAATCGCCCCCGCATCCACGCCCGCCGTCAGTTCCCCCGATGCCGCCGCCGTCACCGTCAAGGCGTCGGGGGCTACCGTCAACGCTATCAGCTTCAGCGGGCCGACTGTGCCACTTAGCTTGATTCCCGCTGTGGGCGCATACGGCAAACGGGCCTGAGCTTCGGTGCGGGCCTGATCCAACCTTGGCCCAAGGTCAAAGCGGGCGGCGCGGGCCAGATACGCCTCGGCGCGGCTGTCGGCCAGCCAGCCCAGCACGCGGCCTGTGACTCCGTTGCGGCGGGTCTGCACGGTTACGCCGCTCAGGGTCACGATGCGGCCCGTCCTGTCCAACACAGGAGTTCCAGAGATGTCGGCGGTGGCATTCACGTTCAGGCCCAGCGCGGTGATGGTCAGTTCGGCGGTAACGAGCAACTTGGAGCCTTTGGGCTGGACAGTCACACGGTTGATTTTGAGTTTGGGACTGAGCGGCACGGGGAGCGGCAACACTTGTGCGGCGGCAGCGCGGGTGGCCGCCTGCGAGAGTTCCGCGTAGGGCAGGCGCACGGGCACACTCAGTTGCACGCCGGATGTGGGCGGCGCGGCCACTGTCAGCGCGGGCAACGGCGCAGAGGCCACCGCAGGCGCACGACCCAACCCAACCGTCAGGTCGAAAGCCGCCCC
This sequence comes from Deinococcus puniceus, assembly GCF_001644565.1. Classification (NCBI taxonomy): domain Bacteria; kingdom Thermotogati; phylum Deinococcota; class Deinococci; order Deinococcales; family Deinococcaceae; genus Deinococcus; species Deinococcus puniceus. The sequence goes on from NZ_CP011387.1 coordinate 2,621,967, forward strand.
CACCGTCAGTTTCAGGGCGTCAGGCGTGAAGCGGAAGGGCGACACACTGAGGTTACGCGGCGTGACACGGGCGTAGGCGGGGTCTGAAGTGGGCAGTGTCCAAGGCTGCTGCGCCCGCGCCCAGAGGGTTCCGGCCCGTGTGCGAAGATTCGCGCCGTCGCGCACGGCCCGCGCCACATCTGCCGCCACTTTGTCCAGTTGGGCACGCACCTGACCGTCCACAAGGCTCTGCACGCTGACCCGCACACCCTGCGTCAGTTCCACACTCAGCGGGTCTGTCCACGCATAGTCGCCCGAAATCTTTGCGCCTGCCTCCCAGTCCGGGGTCACGAAGGGCGACACCCGCAGACTGACGGTGGCCGCGCCCCCAAAGTCACGCGCTAGAAACGAACCGATACCCGCTGGGGCGGCCCGGAAGTCGGCGCGAATAGGCACGCTGACGATCAATGCGTCTCCTTCCGGCGCAGGCTTCACGCTGACGTGTCCGGCCCGCGTGACCGTGCCCGCCAAGTCCACGCTGAGCAGGCCGCCCAGAAAGCTCTGGGTCTGCTGCACCCGCGCAAACTCGGCGGGCACCCGCGCATTGGCCGCGCCCTGCACGCCCGCCAGCGGCACGGTAATGGGCAAACTCAGGCTAGACACAGCTTCGGCGGGGGCGGCACTCATGAGCGCAGTCAACACGGCGGGCATGAGAACTGTTCTTGTTTGTTGGGTGAGAGGCAGGCGGCGCATTGTGGTCAGGCTAAAGCGGGCGCGTGAGAAGCCGTACCCTAAGCCTATGTGGACGCAACACGAACTGACGCTGAGTCCTATGCGCCGGGGCTTTCACCTGATTACGCGGGAGGTGGTGGCCGCCATGCCGGAACTGGCAAGCATCCGCACGGGCCTGTTGCATGTCTTTATTCAGCACACCTCAGCCAGCCTGACCCTGAATGAGAACGCCAGCCCCGATGTGCGGCGCGACTTCGAGCGGTATTTCAACCACGCGGTTCCTGACGCTTGGGCAGACTTTGAACACACTCAGGAGGGGCCAGACGACATGGCTGCGCACATCAAGGCCAGCTTGCTGGGGCCATCGTTGACACTGCCTGTGCGGGCGGGGAAGCTGGCACTGGGCACGTGGCAAGGCATCTATTTGTGCGAACACCGCGATCAGGGCGGAAGCAGACGGCTGGTGCTGACGTTGCAGGGGGAGTGAAGAAGGTCAGATGGCGGCCAATTACGCAGCACCAAACAGCAGAAGTAGCCCCGGCACAAGACACAGCACAGCACATAACACGCCCCAGCCGATGATTTGAAGGCCAGTTTTCCAAGAGTCGGCCAACCTAAGAGCCACCAAACCGAAGGCAATCCAAGTGGCAACAAACAAGAAAAACGAAAGCAGCAACCAATCTGGCACCCCTTCTGCACCGCTTGCACCCATCCCGAGACCGACTATTACAACAAACGTTGGAATCACCATAGAAGCGGCTGCGATAGAGAGTCCGGCAGTCCACCGAAACACTCGCAATCGTTTTGCCCCGGATGAATGCCAGCCTACCCAACCAAGCCAACAAGCGGCGATGACGGGAAGCAGCAGAGCCAGAATGGTCATGGCCTAAGCTAGCGTGAGGCAATTGACCGAGAAATCAAACGGGGACGCAGTGAAACTTACCCGCTAACGGCCCCCCAAGCCGATAAATCCGCCGCCTAACCCCAGCCCCAGCACAAATCCCAGTACCCCTAGCCCGAAAATTTGAAAGCGCACCGCCCACGACTCGGCCAGTACCAACGCCACTAAACCGAAGGCCAGCCAAGCGACAGGCGGCACGATAGTGACCAGATTGGGCCATCCGAACGGCCCACCGCGCAGTGTGCCTACGCCGACGGCAAAGGCCGCTGTGTACGACAAAATCAGCATGGACGCGCCCGCAATGGAGAGGCCCGCTGCAATCATGACGACTTGCGCCCGCGCCGCGCCGGACGCCTGCCAGCCTGTCCAGCCCAGCCAGAGGGCCGCCACCACCGTGAGTACCGCGTAGAGGGTCATGGGGTAGCGTAGCGCGAGGCGGCAGAGGCCGGGGGCAGAGTGGGACGGGGTAAAACTGCTTCTACCGACGAACGAAGGTTGGCCCGCGCACCAGCGGCCCCAGCGTGTTGTAGACCGTGAGGGCGTTGTAGACCCCGGCGCTGTCTTGGGGGGAGCGCCAGCGATCAAGTTCATTGTCTGGGATGGGTTCCACGACTACCCGCGAATAGGCTCCAGCGTTGTAAGACTGGGTTCTGTATGGCGTGGTGCTGATCAGTGCGCCGAAGGGCATGGCCGAAATGGTGGTACTGCCCGCAACGGTGGTGGTTTCTATATGCTGAAAGCTGAACGGCGCAGTCATATAAAAGTACTTCTGGCCGTTGCCCAGCGTCAGTTCTGCGCCCCGAAAAGCCAGCGCCCGTTCTATGTCGCCCTCGCGGGCAAAGCGGGTGCCCACGCCTTCTATCATCCAACGTTGCCCGTCCCAGCTTTCTCTGAACGTGCCTTGAAAGCCGTAGTCGTTCTTGACGGCGGCGCAGCCAGACAGCAGCAGCACACCAGCAGCCAGCAGCAAACTCGATTTCATCATCTTCCTCCTAGCGGGCCGGGGCAAAGCACAGACGGAAGCGGGTGGGAGGACTTGAGAATAAAGGTGGAAAGACGGACTGTGTCATGGCCGCCCCGAATAGGCTTAACGGTTGGCAGAGCTGCGCTTACGACTCTGTCTTTTCCCTCCCCACTCGGCCCTTCCCACTCCGCCCCTTCCTACTACGCCACTTTGCCGATGCCCCCGCCCCGGCTGGCCGCTAAACTGCCCACACGATGATCAACTTCCTGAAGTGAAAGCACACGTTTCCCTGCGGCTCCCTCGGATATTCTGAGGCGATGCCCGGACGTGTGCTGTGCCCCGCCCCGCGAACGCTGTTCCGGTGGCCTTCAGGCGGCTTTGAGTCATGAGCTTTGAACAACACGATGATTGCTGCCACCTGCGCCGAACGGGGCATGTCCCACGTCTCACCCCCACACCCTCCCCCATAGGCTTCCACTGCATGCCCAGCCTTCCAGAAGAACGCCGGAAAGCCGTCCATTCCGTGAAAGCCTTCCTCTTCTCACTCGCCCTGCTCGGTTTGAATCTAGAATTCAAACGGAACTTTTAAGGAAGTGACCACACATAGATAAAGTCCTAGGGAATACCTCCGGCCTGCGTCCTGCACAACTGAAATCGCTGAGCAACCTGTACCGCCGCCGCATCGAGCCGGGGCGCGTGGGTTCGCCGGAATTGGCCCGCAACTTGGCCGAATTGGCTTTCGATATTCGCCGTGAAGTGAGCGTCCTCATTGACCGCCGGGGCCGCGTCATCAGCGTGTCGGTGGCCGATGCCAAAGCCGCCGAACTGCCCGAACTCCGCATGGGCGAGAACCGCCTCGCTGGATTCCATCTGCTGCACGCGCACCCCAAAGGCGGCGGCCTCAGCAAGGGCGACCTGTCCACGCTGTTTCTGAAACGGCTGGACGCCATGAGCGCCATCGAGGTTCGCGCTGCCAACGGCGAGGGCCAGCCCGGACTCGTTCACACGGCCCACCTGACCCCGCCCGGCACGGTGGGCGAGGAAGAAGACTGGCGCATCCTGCCGCCTGTGCCGTCCTTTCAGATCGACGAGTTTGATCTGGGGGCGCAGGTGTCGGCGCTGGAAGAAGAAATTGCGCGGGCCGCCCGCACCCGGCAGGCCACCAAAGACCGCGAACGCGCCATTTTGGTGCAAATAGATCAGGGCGAATTTGACGCCGACGAACGCCTGACCGAACTGGCCGAACTGGCCCGCACCGCTGGCGCAGACGTGGTTCACAAAGAACTGGTGTTTCGGCGCAACCTGAAACCCGGCACGCTGGTGGGCGCGGGCAAGCTGGAAGAACTGACCAGCCGCGCCTACCATCTGGACGCCGAACTCCTGATTTTTGGGCAAGAGTTGGGGCCAGCGCAGGCCCGCGAAATCGAGGCTGCCACGGGCCTGAAGATCGTTGACCGCACGCAATTGATTCTGGATATTTTCGCGCTGCACGCACAGGGCGTGGAATCGCGCCTGCAAGTGGAATTGGCGCAGTTGCGTTACATGAAACCCCGACTCCTAGGTGCGGGTGCACAGCTCTCACGTATCGGCGGGGGCGGGGGCAGCGCGGCGGGCGGGGCCATCGGCACTCGCGGCCCCGGCGAAACCAAGCTGGAGCTGGATCGCCGCCGGATCAATGACCGCCTGAGCTTCTTGGAAAAACAATTGGAAAACGTCGCCATGCGCCGCGAGGAACGCCGCAAACAACGCTCGCGCAACGAGGTTCCGGTGGTCTCTATCGTGGGCTACACCAACGCGGGCAAATCTACGCTGCTGAACGCCTTTACGCACGCCACCGACGAACCACGCCGCGTGCTGGCCGAAAACAAACTGTTTGCCACGCTGCGGCCCACCAGCCGTCAAGGCTTCATCGAGGGCATTGGCCCGGTGGTGCTGACCGACACGGTGGGCTTTATCCGCGACCTGCCCAAAGACCTGACGCGGGCCTTCCGGTCTACGCTGGAAGAAATCGGAGACGCCGACGTGCTGCTGCATGTGCTGGACGCCGCCAGCCCCGGCGCAGACACCCGCTTCGACGCCGTGAACCGCATTCTGGAAGACCTCGGCTTCCGCGATATGCCGACTGTGGTGGCCCTGAATAAAGCCGACGCCACCGATGAAGACACCCTGCGCCGCGAGCAGGGCCGCATTCTGGACACGGTGGGCGAAGAAACCCCGTCTATTCCCACCAGCGCCCTGAACAACCGAGGCCTAACTGAACTGCGGGAAGCCCTCGCAGACGCGATTAACCGGGTGCAGCGCGAGGAATTGGCAGCGAGAGAAGAAGTCCGGGAACGGGCGGCGGAGTGGCAGTAAACCGAACGTAGAACTTGGAGTGTTGATCGTGGAAACAGCTCAACCACGATCTACGATCCACCCACCACTCTCCATCTTTAGACTGTCGCAGCCTGCCGCCCCATCGGTCAGGCTGCGTGTTCTCTATGTGGCGTTCGCGGTTGGCTTGGTTGTATTTGGCAGTGGTGGCCCTCGCTTGGGCCTTGGGCGAGTGGGCAGCCGAAGCCAGTGTGCCGACGCTGTTGCTGGCCTACCTTCCCCCGGTGGTGTGGCTGTTGCCTGCGCTGCCCGTGCTGTGCTGGACGCTACTTCGGCGGGATGGGCGGCGGCGCGGGTGGGCCACTGCGGTGCTGGCAAGTGCGCTGGCCGCGTGGGGCGCTGGGCTGGCAGACGGCGCGTTTGCCCTCGCTCCGGCCAACTCCGCCGACACCTTGCGCGTCGTGACTTTCAATACGGCACGCGGCACCCGCATCAGCGCCGATAAAATGGCCGCCAACCTGCGGGCCATGAACGCCGATGTAGTGCTGCTGCAAGAAACCCGTTTCATGGATACCGGCTACCGCGCCGCCCTGCTCGCGGGCCTGCCGGGGTATGCGGTGCATTCGGCGGGTGAAGTGATGACGCTCTCACGGTTACCTGTACTCAGCACACAAGCATTCGCGGCCCCCGGCAGCAACCGCCAGTACTTGCAGACGACCCTGAACTGGCGGGGCCAACGCCTGCGCGTGGTCAATGTCCATCTGAATACAGTGCTGCTGTCGCGTGCATTGGCGGGCGACTGGGACAGCGTGGGCCGCACCCGCGACGTGCGGGAAGAGCAGGTGCGAACGCTAGAGCAGATTGCTGCCGCAGAATCCGGGCCACTGCTGCTGGCAGGCGACCTGAACACCCCACCGCGTGGCCGCCTGTACCGCCGCCTGACCCGCGCTTACGGCCCCAGCGCCCACGATCAGGCCGGACGGGGGCCGGGGTGGACATTTCCCAGCCTGTACCTACGAATAGATCATGCGATGGCACGCGGGCTACAGCCTGTGCGGGTGCAAGTCTTGCCCGACGCGGGCAGTGACCATCTGCCGCTCTTGGTGGAGTACGCGCTGACCCAAACCGGAGAGTAGAGGAATGATAAGTGCCTCTGGTTCCGGTCTGAACCTATACACTCGCAGCATGACGCTGCACCCCGTTCCACACACCGTAGGCGTCCCGGCACAGCCTCAAGCTCAGGCCACATCTCAGTCTTTGGCGCAGTCCACCGAAGCCACCCTGATCTACAACGCCAAGGCGGGCACCAGCGAGCGGGCCAGCCCTGACCATCTGGTCGAGGAACTAGCGGCCATCGGCTACCGTCCGATTTACCGCGCTACCGCCAGTCCAGACGATATTGCCCAAGCTCTGGAAGGGGCACGCGGCACGCTGTTCGTGGCGGGCGGAGACGGCACGTTGCGGGCGGTGGCGCTGCATCTGCTGGCCCGCCCCGAAGAAGAACGGGCAGCCTTGCGGGTGGGCGTGATCCCGATGGGCACGGCCAACAATGTGGCCCGCACGCTCGGTGTCTTGGGCGACCCGTTAGAAGTGATTCGGGCCTACGCGGGCGCTCAGGCCGTGCCCTTTGATGTCGGGCGGGTGCGTGGGCCTTGGGGCCAAGACCTGTTTTTGGAAGCGTGCGGCTGCGGCCTGTTTGCCGACGTGATGGCCGAATACGGCCCCGACGAGGGCAAAAGCGTGTTGCGGGCAGTGCAGGCCATGATCCGGGCCATGCCGGGCTTCGCGCCGCCCACCGTGTCACTGACGCTGGACGGGCGGGCCTTTCCCGACGACGCCTACACCATTCTGGAAGTGATGAACACCAGCGCCACTGGCCCCACGCTGCGCTTTTCGACGCACGCCGACCCCACCGAGGGCACGCTGGACGTGATCCGGGTGGCGCATTCTGACCGCGAAAGCATGCTGGCCTACCTGACTTCGCTGCTGACCGACACCTTCGAAGACCGTCCCAGCGTGCAAAGCCACGACGCCCGCGTGACGGAAATCAGTTATGTGGGCCAGATTTTTCATGTGGACGGCGAGACGCGGCAGGCGGCCCCCGGCGGCAGGGTCAGCATCGAAGCGTGGCCGGGCGCGTTGCAGATGCTGCGGCCCCAGCGCCAGCCCTAAAGACCGCAGATGAACAGACCACAGATGAAAATAGACCTGCACATGCACACCGAGGTCAGCCACGACTGCCGCACCCGCCTGCGCGATATTCCGGCGTGGATGCTGAGCGGGGGCACACGCACCATTGCCGTGACCGATCACGACCAGCAGCGCGGCGGCCCGGAATTGGCCGCCATCGTGGCCGACATGGGCCTGTCGGAGCGCCTGAATATCATTGCCGGAGAAGAAATTACGACTGCTGAGGGCGAACTGATCGGGCTGTTTTTGACGGAACGCATTCCACCCCGGCTGTCGCCCGAAGACACCGTGCAGGCCATTCACGCTCAGGGCGGCTTGGTCATGCTTCAACACGGCTTCGATCCCCTTAAACGCTACCGCCTGAAGCCTGAGGCCACCGCCCGCATTGCCGATTCCATCGATCTCGTGGAAGTCTTCAACTCGCGTGTGTCGCGGCCCCGCTGGAACCGGGCGGCGGCGGCGTGGGCACAGGAGCGCGGCCTGCCCATGTGCGCGGGCAGCGACGCCCATACCCTGCAAGACATCGGGGAGGCGTGGGTGGAAGCTCCGTTTAGGCCCATTCATACCCCCGCCGACTTGTTGGCCGCACTCGCTGAAGGCACGGTGGGCGGGCGCTGGACGCATCCGGTGCAGGCTTACGGCATCAAGCAATGGCGCGTGCTGCGTGGGAAATTGGGGCGTGGATAACTGCGGCGAGACAGCGAGGCTCTACTTCACCCCCGGTGTCCAGCCGAACACTGCCGCGTTGCCGTAGCCGCTGGCCCGCACGGCTTGGAGTTGCGCGGCCAGCGTGGGCGACCCTGCCCCGACTTGCAAGCCCGGCCACACCAATTGCCGCTGCGGAAATTGCAACAAGGCCAGCCGCGTGAGGGCGGTATAGGGCAGGTACACCATCGGCATGGCGGCTTCCAGCCCCGGCCACGCCTGCCAGCGTTGCAGCGGATCGTGCGTATAGAACACGGCGGCGCTGATCAGGCCGCGCCCGCCCGCCGCCCGGTAGGTGCTGCTGAGGGTTCCAGCCAGTTTGGTAATCAGGCCCGCCCGGTAGTCTGTCCAGAGCCGCCAGCCCTCGGTGGCCGTGCCGTCCTCGTTCTGGCGTTTCAGGGTGCGGGCGTCCAGGCCCGTTTGGGCGGCGAATCCGGCGAGGGCAGTGGGGTGATACCCGAAGTCGGTTTCGCGCGGGTAGCGCAAGTAGTCCAGATGCAGGCCCGCGCTGGGATACAGGGTCGCCACCTCACGGGTCAGGGCGGTCAGGGTGGCCTGCACCTCGGCGTCGGCAGGGTCGACGAAGCCCAGTTTGCTGAAGCTCAGGCTGGGGCGGCCCTCCAAGCTCAGGGTCGCCATGCTGTCTTTCCAGAGCGGCGTGACTGGAATGCCAAACGACGCATCGGGCCGCCAGTACAGCGTTTCTATCCACACGTTCACACGCGGCCCACCCCTTTCTTGCACGTTCAGCGCCGTTTTTACTGCGTCATAGTTCAGCTTGCGCGGAAACTGCGTGCTGTTCCACGCCACGCGCCCATGATAAAAACCCTCCAGCAGCACATCGGTAAATCCGGCGGCCCCAGCGGCATTCAGGGTGCGCTCCAGCTCGGCAGCGGTGGCGGGGGGCCGCAGCCAAAAGGCGGTGCGGGCCGTGCCAGACGGTACAGACGGCGCGGCGCAGGCAGTGAAACTCAGAGCAAGCAGGGAAGTGAGAACAGTGAGACGCACGCCTCAGCGTAGGCCATTTGCATGAGTGCTGGCCCCTATGAATCGTCAGCCCCAGATCAGCGTCAAAGTGCTATACTTGCCGTCGCTGAGGGACTCTGCACGGCCAGCCCGAACAGAGTTGCGAGGCGAGAACACCCGCTGGGGGTGACCCGGTTTCGACAGGGGAACTGAAGGCGCTGCTGCGTGTCGAGGTGCCGTGGGCCTCGTAAAAAAACGGCAAAGCCTTTAACTGGCAACCAGAACTACGCTCTCGCTGCTTAAGTGAGACAGTGACCGTCTAGCCCGGCCTTTGGCGAGGCGCGAACTGAAACAAAAGAAGGCTAGCCCAAGCGAGGTTCCATAGCTGACGGCGAAAATAAGTGGGACTACGGTCAAGGGAAACCCGCCCGCTGGTGGCCCAAGACCCGACAATTAAACAGCGGGATACACACGTAGACGCACGTTGAACGAACCTTTGGACGGCGGTTCGACTCCGCCCACCTCCACCACCCGCCCTGCCCCTCCCGGCAGGGTTTTTTTGTGCTGGCCTGCTGAATGGCTGGCTTTCTGGATAAAAATTTCGATTTTTGCTGGTATACTGCGTCCGTATTTCGCAGCAGTCGTCTGGGCCGGGATGGCGGAATCGGTAGACGCACCCGACTTAAAATCGGACGGTCTTTGACCATACGGGTTCAAGTCCCGTTCTCGGCACCACAAACACGCCCTCTGTTGCAGCGCCCCCTCATGTTATGGGGGTGTTGTGCTGTATAGACACATCCAAACCCACAAACTCAGGCAGGATGAAGGGGTGAAACCTTTGCTGGCCGCGCTGTCTGTGTTCGCCCTCACTTCTCCCCTGTTGTTGGCCGCCGCACAGCCAGCCAGCGCCCCTGCAAAGGCCACCATGACGCGCACATTGGATATCTCGGCCACCCAGACCACCCGTACCCTGACCGTGCAGGCGGGCGACGTGCTGCGCTTTCATTTGCCGACGCAGGCGGGCACCGGCTATAGCTGGCGGGCGGTAGAGGTGGAAGCCCAGTATCTGGTGCTGATCGACAAAACCAACACGCCACCTCCCGCCCGGCCCGCGGGTTCGCCTCCGGTAGTGGGCGGCGCTGGCTCCACCTTGACCTACGTGTACTACGTGAAAAAGGCGCTGACACAGGGCACGGCCCGCTTCGCCATCCCGGTCAGTTTTGTGGACACTGGCCCCGGTGGAAATTCCGAGCCGCTGCTGACGTTTACCCTCACTTCTAAGTAACTTGGGGAAAGGCCGCTCAGCCGGGCCTTTGAACTGCCGAACTGTAACGGCGCTGCCGATCACGGGCCGATCATCCAGCTGGCCTAAGCTGCACGCATGGCCGATTTTCTCACAGGCGAACAAGAAGCGGGCGTTGTGCAACAAGTCTTTTTGCTCGAAGATGCGGCGGGCGGCGGCCTCCTCCTGAGCACCGACTCCATGCGGCGGCTCCCACCTTGGCCGGAGGGGGTCAGCGACTTGCTGAGCAGCGTGTGTACCGCGCTGTACGCCCTTCCCGCGCTGCAATCCGGGGAGCTGCACGTTCAGGCCGAACTCTATATGGCCGGAGTTCTGGCCGAGGCTGGGCGGCGGCTGGAAGGCTGCACCGGGCGGCTGGACGCGGGCAGCCAAGTGGTGTATCTGGGCAAAGCAGGCGGCTTCGTGTGCGGGCCGGTGCCGTGGACACAGCCGCAACCACTCAGCGCTTCCCTGTTGGCCCCACCCGCCCCCCAACTGTCTGACCACACCGACGACACTCGGGAGGGGGCACTGGGCTGGGAACGCGCCCGCTGATCGGAACCACTGATACGGATGCCGGCCATTCCGTTATCTTTCAGAACAGCGCCGAAAGCTAACTCCATTCTGGAATCCGTACTTTTCCTAGTCCTTCCAGTCGGATTTCGCAGTTATTTCATAACTGTTCAATCGGAATCCGTATGAGGGGGCCGCCGCGCCTTACACTGACGGTCATGTCGTTTGCCGCGCTGCCTCTGTTCTACCTCCTGCTCACCCTGATCTGTGCCGCAGGACTGGGCACGCTGCTGCTGCGTCCGGGCGCGGCGCGGGCAGGGGTGGTGTGGGCGGTAGCGGCGCTGCTGCCTGTGCTGGCGGCAGTATCGGCGGCCCTGACCGGGCAGGCGCGGGCCAACCAGACCCTCAGCGGTTTCAGCAGCCAACCCCTGACCGTCACGCTGGTCAATCCGGCAGATGGGGGCACCGACGCCCGCCCGGTGACGCTGAACACCAACGACGCCGCCTGCTTGGAGCGAACGCTGCGCCTGATGACGTCCACCACGCGGGCCAGTCTTCAGGTGCCGGGCTTGGCCCCTATTCCTCTCTCTCAGGCCACCAAGTTGGAGGGCCAGTTGCCGCCGCAGAGCATCGCCGAGGCGCTGGAAATACGGGGGGATTTGAGGTGCGGGATCATCCGGGAGGAACAGCGGTAGGGGATCGTGGTGAGCCGTGGGAAGACCTTAGAGATTCAGTTTACATTTCCACGATCCACCGACCACGATCCACTCGTCTCATTCTCCCAAATACCGCCGCAAATCGTCCAAATTATGTGCCGTGCCGATGACCACCAATTTGTCGTGTGGACGCAGATCATCCTCGGCGCGGGGGGTCACTTCTACCTTGCCGCCCCGGCTGATGGCAATAATCTGCACATTAAAGCGGCCCGTGAGGTTCAGGTCACGCAGCGTGCCGCGCAGCCGTTCATTGGCCTCAATTTCCACGATGGCGTAATCGCCGCCCAAGTCCAGCGTATCTACGATGTTGGGGGTGGCAATCTGGCGGGCCAAACGCACGCCCATATCGTGTTCGGGCCGGATGACCAGATCGGCCCCGATGCGCTCCAGCACGCGGCGGGCCATTTCGTCAATCGCTTTGGTGACCACGTAGGGTGCGCCAAGGCTCTTGGCATTCATGGTGGCCAGAATGTTGGCCTGCACATCGGTGCCGATGGCCACCACCACCACATCGAAATCGGATGCGCCGATGGCCCGCAACGCCCGCTCGTCGCTGGCGTCTACGACTGCCGCGTGGGTCACGAGGTTCATCACGCGCTCCACGTTTTCTTCGTGTTGGTCAATGGCCACGACTTCATGGCCCATTTCGTAGAGGGTGGTGGCAACGGCGGTTCCGAACCGGCCTAAGCCAATGACAAGGCATTGTTTGGTTTTCATAGCAGAAAGGTTCCTTTGATCAAATAAAGCCTGTTAGCACGCTTCAGCCGATGATGATGTCTTTTTCGGGCGGATATTTGACCAGATCGGCGCGGCGGCTGGAGTTGAAAGCCACAGCAAACGTCAGTGGCCCGATGCGGCCCAGATACATCAGCAAAATAAGAACGACATGCTGAGCAGGCGACATGATCGGGGTGGCATTCATGCTGAGACCCACCGTGGCAAAGGCGCTGACCGTCTCAAAAAACATCTGCACGAACGTGATCTCAGGATTGATGTTGAAGACAAGCAACAGCACGAACATGCCATTGACGAGGCCGATGCTGAGGAGGCCCACCGTCATGGCTCTGATAACCGTGTCTTGGTCTATGCGGCGGCGGAACAGATTGATCTCTCCGCGCCCGCGCACCATGCTCCACGCACTTGCCATCATGACGTAGAAGGTGCTCGTTTTAATCCCGCCGCCTGTCGAGCCGGGGTTGGCTCCGATAAACATCAGGATGATGGTCATGAACAGGGTGGCGTAATTCATGACCCCGTAGTCCAGCGTATTGAATCCGGCGGTACGGGTGGTGACACTCTGAAAGAAAGAAGCCAGAAGTTTGTCGCCAAAGCCCAACGGTGCAAGTGTTTTGGGATTGCTCCATTCCATCAGCAGGTAGGTGGCTGTACCCACCGCCAGCAAGACGCCCATCATGGTGAGGACGAGTTTGCTGTGCACCAACATGCGGTTGCGGCGCGGATTGACCAGATGGGCCACCACATTCAATTGCACCAAAAAGCCCATGCCGCCCAGAATAATCAGGCCTGCAATAGTCATACTGACCAACGGATCGCCCACAAAACGCACCAGATTGTCTGAATACAGGGCAAATCCAGCATTGTTGAAGGCGCTGACCGAATGAAAGACGGAATAGAACAGGCCCGGCCCCCACCCTTCTAGGGGAACGAAGCGGAACGACAGCAACACCGCGCCCGTGAGTTCTATCAGGAAGGTAAACAAGAAGATGTTGCGAATAAGACTGAGAACGCCGCCGACATCGAAGGCACTGACCTGTTGCGCCAAGCGAATACGCTCCGAATAGTTGACGCGGCGGCCAATGAGCAGAGCAAAGACCGTACCGAAGGTGATGATCCCCAGTCCGCCCACCTGAATCAGCAGCATGATGACCACCTGCCCCAGTCGGTTGAAATCCTTGCTGGGATCGATGACATTCAGGCCCGTGACACACAGCGCACTGGTGGCCGTAAACAGGGCCTGCAAAAAGTTGACGCTGCGTCCCGGCGAATGCATGATCGGCAGCGACAGCAGGCAGCCGCCCACGAAAATGGCCGCCGCGAACGACAACGCGATCAATTGCGGCGGGCTGATGCGTGAGAGCAGCGGCTTTTTAATGCCGCCGGGCGTTGCCCCGCCGATGCCGGAACTGCCCAGCCCGGAACTGCTCAGACCAGAGCCGTTCAGGCTGGAGCCAGCGCGGGAGCCTTCCGGCGGCGGAGGCGGGGGGGGGTCATTGCGTGGGGGGCGCGTCATGGGGAACGGCGGATTCTACCACCGCACCCGCTGAATAGCTCAGCCCGCCCCCCCCCTCATTCCCACCCGGCCTCCCGCCTCGCTAAGCTGGGAAGCCTAGAACAGCCCCGAACCCGTTATCCTGCTGCCAATGACTAAGGACGGCAAGGGCAACAGCGACAAAGGCAACGACAAGAAGGCGCAGCAATACGGCGTGACGCCCCAGAGCGTGGATTTTAACGACTGGTACAACGAAGTCGTGAAAAAGGCGGACTTGGCCGACAACAGCCCCGTCGCGGGCGCGATGGTCATCAAGCCCTACGGCTCGGCGCTGTGGGAAAACATCGTGCGCTGGCTGGATGACCGTTTCAAGGCCACCGGACACGAATCGTTGGTGTTCCCCACGCTGATTCCCATGAGCTTCATCATGAAGGAAGCCGACCACGTGGAAGGCTTTGCGCCCGAATTGTTTACGGTGAACAAGATCGGCACCGAAGACCTGACCGAGCCGTATGTCATGCGCCCCACCAGTGAAACCATCATCGGTCATATGTGGAGCGGCTGGCTGAACTCTTACCGCGATCTGCCCTTTTTGCACTACCAGTGGGGCAGCGTGTTCCGGGCCGAACTGCGAACCAAAGCCTTCCTGCGAACCTCCGAGTTTTACTGGCACGAAGGCCACACGGCGCATGTGAATGAGCTGGAAGCGCGGGCGGAGGTGCGGCAGATGCTGGACATTTACCACGAGTTCTGCCGCGACATTCTGGCCCTACCTGTGGTGCGCGGCGAAAAAACGGCGTCCGAACGCTTTGCAGGCGCACTCGCCACGTACTCCATCGAGGGCATGATGCGCGACGGCAAGGCGCTGCAATCGGGCACGTCGCATTACTTGGGCCAGAAGTTCTCTAAAGCCTTCGACGTGAAATTCCAGACCCGCGAGCAGAAGGAAGACTGGGCGCACACGACCAGTTGGGCCATTTCCAGCCGGATTATCGGCGCACTGATCATGACGCACGGCGACGATCAGGGCCTGATGATGCCGCCCAACATTGCCCCCATTCAGGTGGTGGTGATCCCCGTAGGCCGCAAAGACAACTTTGATGAAATGGTGGCCGAAGGCGAGAAACTGGCCGCCGAGTTGCGGGCCTCGGGCCTGCGCGTGAAGGTGGACAAGCGCGACGGCGTGAGCAACGGCTTCAAGTACAACGACTGGGAACTGAAGGGGGTGCCCGTGCGTGTGGAACTTGGCCCCCGTGACCTCGAATCGGGTGTGGTGGTGGTCAAGAACCGTAACAGCGCCGAGAAGGAAACCTTGCCCCGCGCCGAAGCCGTAGGCGGCATGACAGACCGTTTGGCCGGAATTCAGGGTTGGCTGCTGAAACGGGCCACCGACTTCATGCTGGACAACACCGTGAACGTAGACACCTACGAGGAATTCAAGGCTGCCATAGAAGCGGGCAAATGGGTGCGGGCCTTCCACTGCGGCGATCCGGAAAGCGAAAAGGCCATTAAGGATGACACCAAAGCCACCGCCCGCAACATTCCACTGGACGACGCCGAATTTTTTGCCGAGGCTGAAGAAGGCGTGTGCGTGCATACCGGGAAGCCTGCGGCCTATGGCAAACGGGTGATTTTCGGACGCCAGTACTGAGGGGCGGAACGTGAGCGGGAGGAAGGGCGACCCCCGGTAGCCGGGGACGTTGCCCGCCTGCCGCTGTGGCCCCGGACTGCATCAAAAGTTGCAACGCTGGCCGTAACAGCATCTAGACTGGGCTGAGGCGAAGGCGCTGAAGAACAACGCCGATCCACACAGTGTTTTGGCCCTGAATATGTGGCCGCGTGTCGCCTTGAGGCAACCAAAACACCCCTCTCAGGGAGGCCCGGAGAGTTGGTGTAAGGTGTACACTGTGGAACGTTAGACAGGCGGGAGTCTGCCTGAAACCCACCTCGTGAATCAATTCACAGGAATCTTGGGGGTTGCCCCAGCGGTTCCCCCACAGGAGCAAGCATATGAAGACCCTAATCCTCGGCGCTGGTTACGCAGGCCTCGCAGTCGCCACCAAAATGAAACCCCTTCCTGATCTGGAAACGCTGCTCGTGGAGCAAAACGCCTTTCATACCTTTGAGACGCGCCTGCACGAAGCCGCCGCGCACAACACCCGCGTGACCATGCCGCTTGCGCCCCTGCTGAAAGGCACAGGCGTGCATCTGGAGCAGGCGCAGGTGGAAGGCGTGAACCTAGATGAGAAGGAAGTGACCCTGAAAGACGGGCGCGTGCTGACTTACGACACCCTTGTCGTAGGCCTCGGCAGCGTGACCAACTTCTACCGCATTCCGGGCTTGGCTGAAAACGCCAGCGAACTGAAGCAGCTCAGCGACGCCGACGAAATCTTCAATTACGTGAACCGCGTGTTCGCCAACGATTACCACGGCAACCGCGACATCGTGGTGGGCGGCGCGGGCCTGACGGGTGTAGAACTCGTCACCGAACTCGCGCAGCGGGCCGAACTGCTGAGCAAAGAGCGCGGCCTCCCTCCCTTCAAGATTCACCTCGTGGAAGCTGGCCCCAAGATTCTGCCCATTCTGGACGAAGCCCTGCGCCTGAAAGCCCAGAAAACGCTGGAAGAGTACGGCATCAACATTCTGGTGGGCCACCGATTGATGCAGGCCACCGCCGACAGCGTGACCGTGCAGACCGCCGACGGCGAGCAGAAGGTCATTCCGGCGGGCAAGATCATCTGGACGGGCGGCATTCAGGCCCGCGACATCGTGAAGGGCAACAAGGTTGAAAAAGGCCCCGGCGGACGCATTGCGGTGGACGCCCAACTGCGGGCCAAAGGCTACCCCGACGTATTCATCATCGGTGACATGAGCCTCGCGCTGAACCAAGAAGGCAAGCCGGTGCCCACTACCGCGCAGCACGCTGGACAGCAGGGCCGCCTGACGGGCAAAAACCTGATGCGCCTTGCCAAAGGGGAAGAAGCCGAAGCCTACGAACCCACCACTCTGGGCGAATTCGTGAGCCTCGGCGGCTTGATGGCGGTGGGCTGGATGAAACTGCCGTGGAACCAGAAACTGGCGATTACGGGCGGCCTCGCCCACGTGATGAAGCGGGCCAGCGAGTGGCGTTGGCGCGCCAGCATCGACTGAGAACAGGTTTTCACTAGAACGAAGCGGGGCGCTGTGTCGAGTTGGCACAGTGCCCCGCTTTTTGTTGTGTTCCGGGATTGTGGGTGAACCCCCCCGTTGCTGGCGCGACGCCCCCCTTATACCAAACTCAGATGATTCCAGTGCAGTGTCTGGAATCATTCGAGCAACGCGAGTACGAGAACATACGGGACTCAGGAGATGGACGAATATCCGGCGCAGTTCTGGATATTCGGGAATCAGATGAGTCCCGTATTAGAAGTGGAGACATAGGCTGTTGCGCTCCCTTCAAGGGGGGTTTACACGCCGACGCCGAGTCCACTGCTCATCTCTGCCCCACCCCCCCTACCACCCCAAGCTGACCCCTGCCCTTTCAAGTCCCCAGCCCTTAGAATGCGTTTACTCATGGTACGTGGCGATCTGGCTATTTTTCCCCTGTTGTCGGTTATGCAGATGCTGCTGTCGAGCGGGCGGGCGGGCCGTTTTAGCGTCGAGCACCCACGCGGCGGGGCGCTGTGGCTTGATCCCGGCGAGGTTATTCACGCCCAAGCGGGGAGCCTGAGCGGCGAGGCGGCCCTGCAAATGCTGGCGAGCTTGGACGGCGGCCAGTTTCAATTCGAGCCGAACCTGATTCCGCCCTCGCGCACGCTGGCCCTGCGGCGCGACGCCACCCTCAGGCGCATGCTGGACGACAATGAAGCGTGGATCGTCTTGCTACGCTCCTTTCCGGATTGGGAAAAGCCTGTGCGCTTTACGGCCCGCTGGAACGATACCCAGCCTGTGACCCGCAACCAATACCGCGCCCTGAGCCTCATTCCCGACGGCGTGACGTTGAGGGTCTTGCTTGACCGCAGCGGCCTGCCTCCCCGTCAGGTGATGGATACCCTCAAACCCTTTATGACGGCGGGCCTGATCGAAGTCGGCTGACGGTAGGGTGGTGGGCTGGAGGGTGTAGGGCGCGAGACAGGCGTGGTGGCCGATAAACTTGGGCATCACGCCTGTGTGTGAATGTGCCGAACTCTGCGAAAAATTGATTGCTGGGCCAAGCCGCCCCCCCAAGATGAGCTTGTTATGTAACCGCTCTTGCCCACGCGCCCGCAAGCTCAGGCATGATGGGGGGAGTGGAGGATACGCATGAGCGCGATCACGTCTAGACCCGGCACGCACAGTTCAGAGCCGAAGACCCAACAGGAAATGACGGAGCGCGCGGCAACGCCAGCTGCTGGCGCGCATCCGAGTTGGCAATACCAAGACCGTTTTGAACTCTGGGTGGACTGGATGCAGCGCGGTTCGGGCGGCCACTGGCAACCCCATGAACCCGTGCTGCAACGCACCTTCCGCACCCGCGAAGAAACCTTGTTGCAAGCCGAACGCTTTATTCAACGCGGCGATTTTCCGATGGGACAGCGCAGCACCGGCGGCACCACCGCCCCCGTGACCCTGATGAAGAACCGCCGCGCCGCCTTGCTACAAGCTTTCCGGGAGGCCGAGGGCGACGGCGTGACCCTGATCCGCGAAGTGGTGTTCCCCATCGGTGAATACGCGCTGGCCGTGAAGGTGACCCGTGAGCGCCTGCCCGACGAAATCCGCACGGCCTTTGAACAAGACGCCAATCCGCTGCGGAGCTTGGTGGGCCAGCAGGTCAAGCTGACGGTGATGATTCAGCACCCGTATGACGTGCTGAGCCGTGCTGAAGGCGTATTGGACATCGGAGACAGGAGCGCCCGCGTAGGCGGCGAAGTGCTGACTTTTCCGGTGGGGGCCGCCGTAACAGGTGTGCCGTACCGCACCGTCACGGTGGCCGTGCCGCGTGGATTTATGAAAAAGCCGCTGCTGTACCGCTTCGAGATTGCCGATTTGCCGAGTGCTGATTTACCTAGTGCCGCTTTGCCGAGTGCTGATTCGTCCTCTGCGCCCGCTGGGGAATAAAGGCACGTCTTTCGCCCGCCCCACGCCGTATACTGATGGAGCAGTGACCGGGAAGAGTATCTGGCTGTTGTTTGAATGTTCGGCCCCCACAGGAAGCCCCGCCGAGACTGAGAGCCGGGGCGGTTAGGCCACCAGAGAACGTCGCCCGCGAGCAAGACGGTAGAACTTTCCACTCTAGCGGTGGAAACAGTAGACCCGTCCGGGTGCGCCCGCTACAGCGCAGCAAGAGCGCCCTGCATTCAGCAGGGAAGTGCGGTGGTACCACGGGATACAGAGCTTCACGTCTCGTCCGCGTCCGGGAGAAATTCCGGCGGACGAGGCGTTTTTTGTTGTCTGTGAGGGCCAAAAGGATGGAGGTGGATCGGTGGTCACATTCTACAATTCCGAAGGCCAATCTTCTGAAGCACAGGCGCGGGCCGACGCCCAAGCTCTGGGCCTGCGCGAGAAAGTCCTCTGCTTTGTGCATGACGGCCAAAAGCTATTGGTTTTCGATCATGCAGATGTCCCCGACGCAGGTGTACAAGTCCCTGCGGGCGGCGTGGAAGCGGGCGAAACCCCAGCCGAAGCCGCCGTGCGGGAACTGCGAGAAGAATCCGGCCTGACGCTCAGCAACCCGCACTTTCTGGCTGCTTACCGCTGGGAAGCCCAGACGCCCGAACGGTTCACCCGCCAAGTCTGCTACGCCTTCGCATTTACCGCACCCGACGACTTGCCCCACAGTTGGATTCAGCACGCAGACGGCCACCGGTTCGCCTTCCGCTGGGCTGACCTGAACCGCCCCGAACTGGATTGGGAGATGGACGCCGCGCTCCCGCACTTATATTCCTTCCTTACCAAAACGAACCGCCCCAACAGGAGCCTTGCCCATGACTGACCCCACGCTTGCTGACACTGCCCCCGCCGATACCGCCCCCGACACTACTGCCGAAGCCCCCGAAAACACGTCTGCCCTTGCCAAGCAATTCGACCCCGCCGCCATTGAACCCGCATGGGCCGGACGCTGGCGCAGCGAACCCTTCCGGGCCGATGCCAACAGCGGCAAACCTCCCTTTACCATCGTGATTCCGCCGCCCAACGTGACCGGAAACCTGCACTTGGGGCACGCGCTAGACAACACCCTGATTGACACGCTGATCCGCTACAAACGCATGCAGGGCTTCGAGGCGCTGTATCTGCCGGGCATGGATCACGCGGGCATTTCTACGCAAGTGGTGGTGGAAAAGCAGTTGCGGGAAGCGGGGCAGTCGCGCTTTGACCTAGGGCGCGAGGAGTTCTTGAAGCGCGTGTGGGACTGGAAAGGGCAGTCGGGCGGCGTGATTCTGAGCCAACTGACCCGCTTGGGCGTCAGCGTGGACTGGACGCGAGAGCGCTTTACGATGGATGAGGGCCTGAGCCGCGCCGTGCGTGCCCAATTTGTGCGGCTGTATCACGAGGGGCTGGCGTACCGAGGCGAGCGGATTGTGAACTGGGATCCGGCGGCCCAGACCACCCTGAGCGAACTGGAAGTCGACCGCGAGGAACGCAAGGGCAAGATGACCACGCTGGCCTACAAGCTGCAAGACCCGACCCAGCCCGCCAGCAACGGTGAAATAGGCGAAATCCGGATCGCCACCGTGCGCCCGGAAACGATCTTTGCCGATCAGGCCATCGCCGTGCATCCCGAAGACGAACGCTTCCGGCATCTGGTGGGCCAGCAAGCCCGCATTCCCCTCACGGGCCGCCTGATTCCGATTATTGCCGACGAGGCCGTGGAAATGGGCTTCGGCGTCGGCGCACTGAAAATCACGCCCGCCCACGACGCCACCGACTTCGAGGTGGGCGAGCGGCACAGTCTCCCCCGCCCCAGCGTCATCGATTTGCAAGGCAACCTGACCAGCGACTTGGTTCCCGAAGCCTTCCGAGGCATGGAACGCTTCGCGGCGAGAAAAGCGGTGACTGCTGCCCTGATCGAAAGCGGTGATCTGATCGAAGAGCGCGACCACGTGACCGCCATTGGCCTGAGCGAGCGCACCAAGGTTCCGGTGGAGCCGATCATCAGTACGCAGTGGTACGTGAACGTGAAACCGATGGCCGCCAAAGTGCTGGAGGGCTTAGACCGGGGCGAAATCAAGCTGACGCCGGAGCGCTACGCCAAGGTGAACCGCGACTGGCTGGAGAATATCCGCGACTGGAACATCAGCCGCCAACTGTGGTGGGGCCACCAGATTCCCGCTTGGTACGACGAGGAAGGCAAGGTGTACGTGCCTGACCCGGAAAACCCGGAACTGGACTGCGACAAAGACCCCCGCTACGCCCACCTGACGTTGCGCCGTGACCCTGACGTGTTCGACACTTGGTTTTCCTCGAACCTGTGGCCCTTTTCGACGCTGGGCTGGCCCGACACCGACAGCGAGGATTTCCGCAAATTCTACCCGACGCAGGTGTTGGTGACGGGCTACGACATCCTATTTTTCTGGGTCACGCGCATGGAAATGGCCGGATACCACCTGACCGGGCAAGCGCCCTTCAGCACGGTGATGCTGCACGGCCTGTATTTGGACAGCAAGGGTCAGAAGATGTCCAAGAGCAAGGGCAACGGCATCGACCCGGTGGATTTGTTCGACCAGTACGGCGTGGACGCTTGCCGCTTCGCCTTTGCCAGCCTCAGCACGGGCGGGCAGGACATCAAGCACGATCCGCGCCGCTTCGAGCAGGGGCGCAACTTTGCCAACAAGCTGTGGAACGCGGCCCGCTTTGCGCTGATGCGAATTGGGGAAGCCGCGCCCGCGCTGACCGGCTCTGACGACCTGACCCGCTACGTGCGGAGCGCGACAGAGCAGAACGACCTGCACGGCTCCGACCCGCTGCGCTCCGGCGACGCCCTGACCAAGCTGAAGGCCCGCGCCGACCTCACGCTGGCAGACCGCTGGATCATCAGCCGCCTGAACGCGGTGACAGTCGAAACGGCGGCACACTTGGACGCCTTCGACATCGGCGCGGCCATTCGCACGCTGTACTCGTTTACGTGGGATGAATTCTGCGACTGGTACATCGAGGCCGCCAAGCCTACATTGAGCAGCGGCAACCTTGGCACGCTGGCGACCCTCAAGGCCGTGCTGGAGCATATTCTGAAGCTGCTGCATCCCTTTATGCCCTTCATTACCTCGGAGGTGTACGCCGCGCTGGGTCACCGCCGCCAACTGGCGCTGCACTCGTGGCCCAAGGAAAATGCCGCGCTGCACGACCCGGAAGCCACCCGCGCCTTTGCCGCCCTACGCGGAGCCGTGAGCGCCGCCCGCAGCCTGAAAGCTGAATTGGGACTGGCCCCGCAAGACCGCCTCGGCATGACGGTGGAGGGCGAGCAGGCCGCGCTGGTCACGCAAAATGCCCGTGTGGTGGAAACCATCGCCCGCGTAACGCTCGTGCCCTCGCTGGAAGGCCGCACCCTGAGTGCCGTGGAGCAAGGCGTGCTGGTTCGCGCTCCGCTGGAAGGCACCGTGGACGTGCAGGACTGGCTGGGCAAGCAGCGCAAACGCCTGACGGAACTGGACAAACAGATCAAGCAGGCGCAGGCCAAGCTGGACAACGCCGGATTCGTGGCCCGCGCCCCCGCCGAGGTGATTGAAGAGGAACAGCGCCGGGTACAAGACTTCGGCGTGCAGAAAGAACGGTTGGAAGGCGTGCTGGCGCAGTTCGCTTAAGCATTTTCAGTACAGATACGCCCCCGCGCCGCAAGGTGTCGGGGGTTGTTTGGTTTGAAGCCGGTCTCTTTATCAATCTATGAATCACCGGTGCCCTAGACTGGTAGGCAACGATGAAACGTCTTTCTATTGCGGTTGCGGCCCTGCTGCTGTTGGGAGCCTGTAGCCTCGGCCTTGATTTGTACACTCCACCCGACTCCAGAGACTTTGTGGCGTCCTGTGCGCGTGGCTACGACGCCGTAGCCTGCAAAGCTCTGAACAACGTCTCAGGCAGTCTCAGCGGAGAATTGACCTTTGTTCTGGTCAACGCATCCGACGCTGACAGCAAGGCGATGTTGGCCCGTGATCTGGCAAGCAAAGGGATAGGAATAGAGGCGTTTCTGAGTTCACCGGAGGCCCGAAAATTTGCGCTCGCCAATACATTTGTCGCTCCTACACTCTCTACCGGACGACTGGCGACGGCAGACGGCAAGGGACATGACGTGCAGTGCAGTCAGAGAGAGGGAACACAGTTTTGCCGCATTGACGGCCAGATTGAGGGATTCAACCAGTTGCAAAGGGAGCCCGGACGTTCTGGCAGCATCTATTTGATGGATGGCTATCTGCCGTTTTGAAGCTCCCGCTTACCCCAGAAACCGCTCTACCAGTCCCGGCAGCAGGCGGTAGATGTTGACGCCGCAGACCCCATCGAAATGGGTTTTGAGGGCCAGTTGAGCTTGCCACCTCTCCGGCGTGCGGTCATTGACGGTATAGCGCAGCGCCACATCTATCATCCGCTCCTGCATGGTGCAAAAGCCGTCGGCCAGCGCCAACATGTCGCACAGTTGCAGCAAGCGGTCTTCTTCCGACAGGGTGAGGGAAGCCAGCAGTTGCCCCAGCCGCGCAAAATCGTCCGGCGTGCCGTCCCACGCGCCTTGCAGGGTGTCCAGTTCGGGAATCACGAAGGAATGGGTCAGGGCAACTCGGGCCGCGTCGGTGTAGCCCAGCGCCGTTAAAAAGTCGTAGCCGTCCAGAATATGACGGTCTTTATTCGGCCCGGTGCGGCGGCCTAGGTCGTGCAGCAGCCCCAGCGTATGCATCCGCTCCGGGTCTAGGGTGGGATGCCGCTCGGCAATGGACTGGGCGGCCAGCGCCACATAGCGCGAGTGCGGCACCCACGCGCCGGGGTTCAGAGCTTCGGCGTCCAGCAACAATTGCTCGGCTACCTCAGGACTCGGCAGCGCAGCACTCGGAAGGGTCAACCCCGGCTCCATGCCGCCGCCTGTGCCAAAGCGTCTGCCGCTTGGTCTACTTCGGCATCGGTGGTGGCCCGCCCAAAAGAAAAGCGCAGGCTGGCGCGGGCGTCGGGTTCACTCAGGCCAATAGCGCTCAGCACATGGCTGGGCTGCATGGTTCCGGCGGCGCAGGCACTCCCGGCACTCGCGGCGATGCCCAACATGTCCAGATTCATCAGCAGGGCTTCTCCATCGGCCCCCGGCAGTGTCACCGACACGACTTTGGGGCTGCCGTCAGGTGGATGGTTGACGCGCAGGTTGGGAATGGCTGAAATACGCCCCATGAACCGCGCTTGCAGGGCCGACAGGTGGGCAAACGTGGCGTCCCGCTCGGCCTCGGCCTGAGTGAGAGCCACACCCGCCGCGTACACGCCCGCCGTGTCCTGCGTGCCGGGGCGCAGGCCGCCTTCCTGCCCGCCGCCCAACGTGATGGCAGGCAGCACCGTGCCGCGCCGCACGTACAGGAAGCCCACGCCACGCGGCCCGCCCCATTTGTGGGCGCTGATGGTGGCAAAAGTCACGCCCCACGCGGCCACATCCAGCTTCAGCACGCCGGGAGCCTGCACCGCGTCGGAGTGGTAGGGCACGCCCCTTGCAGCGGCGACGGCGGCCAGCGCGGGCGTGTCCTGCACGGTGCCGATCTCGTTGTTGGCGTGGTGAATGCTGACCAGCGCGGTGTCGGGGCGCAGTGCTTCGGCCAGTTGGTCTGGGGTGTAGCGGCCATGCGAATCGGGGGCCAGCCAAGTCACGGCCCAGCCCTGCGCGGCCAAGGCGCGGGAAGGGGCCAGCACCGCCGAATGCTCGGTGGGCGTGGTAATCAGGTGGCCGGGGCTGCCATGTTGTTCCTGCCACGCCCGCGCCATGCCCAGCAGCACATGGTTATCGCCCTCGGTGCCACCGCTGTTGGCGATCAGGTTGCGCGGATCGGTGTTCAGGACGGCGGCCACCCGCGCCCGGCCTTCTTCCAGCCGCTCACGGGCCGCCTGCCCCGCGCCGTGCACGCTGGCCGGATTGCCCGGCAACGCCGCCGCCTGCGCGTAGGCCGCCAGCGCTTCCGGGGTCATGGGGTGGGTGGCCGCGTAATCGAGGTAAATCATCTGGGCTTTAGTCTGCGCCAAACTTTACGGCGCAACGGTGGCAAATTCCTGTCCGTCGCGGCGGATCACGAACACGGTGTCGCCGCGCACGGCTAGGTCGCTTTTGCTGGCGGTGGCTCCGGCCAGTTGCCCGCTGTCGGTGGCCGACAACACCTCGCGCTCGCCGTCCTGATCGCGCACGACGATGGTGTAGCTTCCGGCGGGCAGATCGGCGGGGAAGGTGTACTGGAAGTTGATGCTGCGGGAAGCCGGGGCGTTGGCATCCGGGGCAATTTCGTTGGTGGGCGGGGTGGCGGGGATGGAGTCGGGCGTCACGGGTTCGGCGTCGGGCGTGACCGGATCGGGTGTCGCTTCGGGCACAGGATCGGGCACGGGTTCAGGCGTCGGCTCCGGCTGCACAGGCTCTTCTGCCGGGGGTTCGGGCTGTACGGGCACAGGCGGCACGTAAGGCGGGGGCAGGGGCAAACTGCCCGCTGGCAGGCTAGGGGCGGTATAGCGGGCGGTGGCGACGGTCAGGGTCACCGGGCTGCCCGCCGACACGCGCACATAAGGCGCAGGCGTCTGCTCCAGCACAGTGTTTTCGGTGCGGTCACTGGGCTGCTGCGTCACCTTGGTGACCACCAATCCGGCGGCGCGGGCGTGTTCGCGGGCCTGCGCGTAGGTCATGCCGGTCAGGTCGGCAATCCACGTCTGTTTGCCTTTCACGCCCGTAGACACCATGATCTGCACCGATTGACCGCGCTGCATGGTCGCGCCGGGTTCAGGCAGCTGCGCGATAATCCGGCCTTCGGGGGTATTGGTGAGGCTGCCGTCGACCTTGACCACCTTGCCCAGCGTCAGCGACAGGTCACGCAGGGCGGCGCGGGCCTGATCGGGCGTCAGTTCTTCCAACCGGGGCACCGTCAGCGGCGGCGGATTGTTGACCGTCAGGACGACTTGGCGGCCCACAGGCAGATTGGTTCCAGCAGCCGGGTCTTGACGAATGACTGCGCCCACTGGCAGGCCCGCGCTCTCGCCGTCGGTGTATTCCACCTGAAATCCGGCTTTGGCGAGCGCGGTGGCTGCGGTCTGGGCATTCTGGCCCGTCACCGCCGAGACCTCGCGCACGGGCGGGTTGAGGTACACCTGCGCCGCCTGCGCTCCCAAGTAGCCCGCGCCGCCCAGAAACAGCAGGCCGGGAATGAAGGTAAGCCACGCCCCCGGTTGCCGCTTGCGCTTGATTTTGCTGCCCAACAAGGGGGCCAACGTCGTCTGATTCAGCGCAATGACTTCTTCGGGTGTGCGGGTAGGCGGGGCGGGGCGCAGGTAAGCCACACGCGGCTCTAGGCCGTCCAGCACCACATCGGCGTCGCTGAGGGCAAAGCCGTTTTCGGCCAAGTTCGCGGTCAGTTCGCGCAGGGCTTCCACCGTTTCTTCCTGCTTTTTGGGCTGGGCCAGCAGATCGGCCAATGGCAGTCCGGCCACCGGTTGCCACACCGCGTAATACGCTCCGGGCCGCGCCACCACGTCGGTCAGGCCCGCAGGCTGAACCGCCCGGAGCGCCGTTCGGTACGCGTGAAAGCCCTGCCGATCTGCGGGCGTGGTCACATCGAACCACGCCACACGCCGGGTCACGCCCTCGCCCGCCCGCACCTCATTGACCGTGACGTTGCCCTCACGGGACAGTTCGCGCACGACTTCATATTTGCCGTCAATGACTGCGACAGGCGGCAGCGCCCCAAGGTCTGATTGTGAACGCGCTTCCGGGCCAGTCATGCGGGGAATAGCATAGCGCAGGGAACCGTGAGTGGTCAGTAGGGTGGGGTGAGTGGGCACACAGGGGAGCGTGGAACGTGGGAAGGGCGTGGGGCAACAGCCCTAAAGATTCATTCCACATCTCCACGATTCACACGCTTCCGATTCACCGCCCCTACAGCCCCAGCAACCGCGCTCCCCAATACGCCGCGAATCCGCCCAAGATTCCGGGGGCCAGACTTCCGGTGCGCCACATCAGCAGGCCGCCCACCACGCAGGCCACGAGGCGGCGCGGCCATTCGGGGCTGCTTAGCACTTCAGGCAGTACGAGGGCGGCGAACACGCTGACGGGCACAAATTGCAGGAACGACAGCCAGAACGGGGGCAAATGCAGGCGGCCTAGGCTCAGGCCCAGCCAGCGCACCGGGTAGGTCACGGCCCACATCAGAAAAATAACGAGCAGCACGCTCATGCTGGGGTTTCCGTGTTCTGCTTGCGGGTAGACAGGAAGGCCCCCAACAATGCCCCGCCGATTCCGGCCAGTAAAATGACCAAGCCGCCCGGAAGCACACGCGACAGGCCCCAGGCGCCCAGTCCAGAAGCCAGCGCCACCAGCACGGTCAGGCGGTCTTTGAGGAGCGGCACCAGCAGACCCAGAAAGGCCAGCGGAAAGACGACGGCTACACCCAACGCCGCCGGATCGGGCAGCACCGCGCCTGCCAATGCACCCACCAGCGTAGACAGATTCCAGATGAAATACAGGCTCAGTTCCGCGCCCAGCAGGAAGGCGAAGCTGAGGCCACCGGGTTCCTGCGGGCCGCGCACCACCGCCACCCCGTAGGCTTCATCGGTGAGAAATTGAGCGGCCAGCACGCGCTGGGGCCGGGTCAGCGGCAGCGTGCGCGAGAGGCTGAGGCCGTACAACACATGCCGCGCATTGAGGAGGGCAGTGGTGGCGATGATGCCCAGCGCGTTGGCTCCGCTGACAAACAGACCCGCCGCTGCAAATTGGGACGCGCCCGCGAAGACGGTGACGCTCATCAGTTGCGTTTCCAGCACGCTGAGGCCCGCCGCCCGCGCTGTGACCGCGTAGGCCACCGCAAAGGGAACCATGCCCAACCACAGGGGCATCAAGGCACGAAAGCCGCGCCAGAACGGGGGCCAGAAGGCGGGTAAGGGAGGGGTGGGCAAGGTCATGACCGAGAGTGTAAGCCGGTCTGTTGGGTGGATAGGCCGAGCCACCTTACTCTCTGTTTAGCTTGAAGATGGATTAGTCAGAGATTTCAGATCTACGCCTAGATCCGCAAGGAAAAGCTCAGCGGCTGCACCCTGAATAATATAAGGTGAAAATATTATGCTTAAATGTAACACTCTGTCGCTATGATTCATACTTCTAAACCATTCCAGCAAACTTTTATTTGCATCCGTAGGCTGAATTAATTTTCTGAGCATTGTATTGTATGCCCTATCACCCCTCCCTTTCACGGTTAACCATTTCCGCTGTGCTCCGTTTGTCCCTATCCCTATTTTGTCACCCAATAGATCCATCTTAACTACCAACTCGCTTGCCATTTCTGCAAGGGTAGAGCTACCAATTATCATGTCATCAAAAGAACGTGCCGAAAACTTCGATTCAATCAATGCTCTAAGTAGCACTTGATAAGCACCATACAATTCAAGGTCTTCTTTATAGTTTCCCAGCTCAATACGTAATATATTCTCGCTCATCTACAGCTCGCCTCACTATTTTATTAAAGTTTTCCGGGGATAGAGCAGTATGTAATATCAAATCCTCTAAAAAACAAGGCGTTGACCGCTTAGTAAGGTTTAGAAGCTATTTCTTAACCGGCTGCCGCAATTTTCTTTCACTATGGCTAATGATAAAATTGTCACCACTCGTCTTGATCTTATCAACAAACGAATTATCAAGGCTCAGCCATTCGGCCCACTTGACCCTCACGCGGGGTCAGCCCCTACGCTGTGGTCAGGAGGTGAACGAGCATCAGCACGCAACAGACTACAGAAACGGATTCGAGCTGGACAGTGGGCGAACTGTCCAAATTGGCCCGCGTCAGCATTCGCACGCTGCACCATTACGACGAACTGGGGCTGCTGAAACCCTCGGCCCGCACGGAAGGCAATTACCGCCTGTATTCGGCGGGCGATATAGAACGCCTGCACCGCATTCTGATGTTCCGAGAACTGGGATTGCCCCTGCACGAGATTCGCGCCGTGCTGGACGATCCTGACGCCGACGAAATAGAAACGCTGAAGCTTCAGCGGAGTTTGTTGCAGGAACGGGCCAGACGCAATCAGGCCATGCTGGACGCCCTAGACACCCTACTGGCCGCCGCCGAAGGAGCAAAGACCATGACCGACATGAACAAAGAAGACCTGAGCAAACTGTTCGACGGCTTCGATCCCGCCGAGTACGAGCAGGAAGCCAAAGACCGCTGGGGCGACACCGACGCCTACAAGCAGAGTACCGAGCGCGTGAAGCGGTACACCAAGCAGGACTGGGAAAGCATCAAGGCAGAAATGGGTGCCATTAACGCCGCTTACATCGGCCTGATGGACGCCGGAACGCCGCCCGATTCGCCCGAAGCCAGCGCTATGGTTGCCCGGCACCACGCGCACCAGTGCCGCTGGTACTACGATTCCTCACCCGAAATGTTCTCCAACGTCAGCGAAATGTGGGTCAACGATCCGAGATTCACGAAGAATATTGACAAGGCGCGGGCGGGATTGGCGGCCTATCAGTATGCGGCGGTACAGGCGTGGGCTGAAAAGCTGTAAGTGGTCAGTGGTGAGTAGTGAGTGGGAAAAGCGGGGCTGCAACGAGAATCAAGTTGCAGCCCTGCTCTTTTGCCTTTCCTCCTGACCACACCCCACAACCCCTAAATCACCCGGCGCGACGCCAGCACTTGCCCCCGGCTCACCCGCCGCTCCAGCAACCGAATCAGGCGCGTGAGAATGAAAGTCAGGAGGAAATACACCACCGCCAGCACGGCGTACACCTCGAACTGGCGGTAGGTGACGCCCGTGATGTATTTGCCCTGCGCGAACAGTTCTTGCAGGGTCACGGCGCTCGCCAAGCTGCTGCCCAGAATCAGGCTGATGAATTCGTTGCCGAGGGCGGGTAGGGCCACGCGCCACGCCTGCGGCAGTACCACGAAGCGCAGCGACAGCCCCCGCGACAGTCCCAAGCTGCGGGCGGCTTCCAGTTGGCCCAGCGGCACACTGTTCAGGCCGCCGCGCACGATTTCGGACGTGTAGGCCGCCGAATACAGGCCCAGCGCTACCACTGCCGCCGGAAAGCCGTCCAGCGTGAGGCCCAGCGCGGGCAGGCCGTAATACACCACCGACAGCAGCACGATCAGCGGAATACCGCGCACCACTTCGACGTAAATGTTGCCCAGCACGCCCAAGACCGGAACGCGGAACACGCGCACCACGCCCAACAGCGTGCCCACCACCACCGACACGCCCAACGCACACAGGCTGACGGCCAGCGTAATCCCCAGCCCAGACAGCAGCAGGCGCGGATAATCTCCGGCAAAAATAGTGCGGAAGCCTTCTAAAACATCGGTCATGGACTGCCCTGCTTGATGACCGAGCAAAGCGAATACAGGGAGGCGGGCGCGGCCATCAGATCAGGATACGGGCCAGAAGGCGGTATGGGGCAGCGGGCGTATAAGTTACGCCTCAGCCGCTTGCCCCCAACAAGGCCACCCGGCACACTGCTCAACATGTATTTCAAATCAGCTTCGGCTCACCGCGCCCTGACACCAACTGGCTAGAATAAGGGCGTCGGACTGCTGCACGTGGGTCACGCGCCAATACAGCGCCCAGCCCCGTGACCGTTCCTGCACGAAATACGTGCGGTGAGACTGTGTAGTCTGCTCTCCCCTCCAGCCCAAGCCCCTGTTTGCGGGTATGGCCTACAAGGAAGCGTGAAAGTACGTGTTGGTAACAATCTCTTTTGAGCAGAACGAACGGGTTCCACTGTGTTCTCAACCACTGTTCCCGGCTGCACTGATTGACTGGCTCTACGTCCATTCTTGGACTTAGCGGGTTTTTAACCTTGCAGTCAAGCCTGCCGCAACGATAATCGGCGGGCACACAAAATTATCAAACGTTTTTAGAAGTCGCCTAGAATCCCATCAACCGAGGATTCAGGCAAAGGATTGGTGTAGTTATGCGGTCTTGGATCGCGCTCTTTACGGCCATCACATTTGAAGTGACGGGCACATTGTCTTTAAAGCTGTTCTCTATGCATACGCCGGGGCTGGAACTCATCATCACTTATGCGTTCCTCGCCGCGTCGTATGTGCTGCTCTCCAAAGCCTTCCGGCAGATTCCGGTGGCGGTGGCGTTTGCCGTGTGGGAAGCGGTGGGCCTCGTCCTCATCAGCGGACTGGGCGTGCTGCTGTTGGGCGAACACCTGACGCCGACGCATCTGCTGGCACTGGTGGGCCTGCTGCTGGGCGCAACCTTGCTGCACCGGGGCACCGTTGGACATGAGGCCCAGCCTGCCAACATTCCCCGCCTGACCACTCTCAATGGAGAGGGCGCATGACTCCCTTTGCCCTGCTGCTGATCGTGGGCGCGGTGGCGCTGGACGTGCTGGCGAATCTGCTGCTCAAGCGTTCGGATGGATTCCGGCACAAGGGGCTGGGCATGGCGGCGGTGGCGCTGGTGCTGCTGGCCTTCACGCTGCTGGGCGTGGCGGTGCGGGAAGTGCCTGTAGCTGTGGCCTACGCCGCGTGGGGCGGGCTGGGCATCGTGACCACCGCCCTCCTGAGCCGCCGCCTAGACGGCACACGCCTGACGCCAACAGCTTGGGCAGGCTTGGCCATCATTTTGGGCAGTGTGGCGCTGCTGCATTCGCACGGGTGAGGGTTGGGGCGGTCTAGTGGTCTAAGGTCTAAGGAAGGGCATTCGCTACGCTCACTCACCCCCTCCCAGCCTCCCCCCTCAAGGGTGAGGAGCAAAAAGGGTTGCCCTGCTTAGACCCTCAGACCCTTTGACCAAACCCCACCAAACTCCGCCGCCCACACCCCCCAAATCTGAACGCCCTGGCATCAACCCCCCGTCACATTGCCCCGCTAGACTCGGTTCATGCTGCGTTTCGCCCTACCCCTGTCCGTGTTGCTCGCCGCTTCTGCCCACGCCGCGCCCGTTCGGGTGGAATTCTGGCACGCGATGGACGGCGTGCAGGCCAAAGTCGGTGACTATGCCCGCGAATTCAACCGCTCTCAGACGGAATATGAGGTAGTACCGACATCGCTGGGCAACTACCGTGAGTTGCTGCCACGCCTGCAAACGGCCCTGAAAACGGGCAAGGCTCCGGCGTTGGTGCAACTGGAATACACCCAGTTTTCGCGCATGGCCGAGGATGGGCAACTGGCTGACCTGACCAGACCCGTAGACGCGCTGCCCGACGCACTCACCCGCGACTTTGCCACCGCCGTCTGGAAGGCGGGCGAGGCAGGCGGGCGGCGCTTGGGCCTGCCGTGGAACGTGAGCGTGCCCGTACTGATGTACAACGCGGGCGCACTGAACCGGGTTAAAATTACTGCCCCCGATACGTGGACACAACTGGAAAGCGCGAGCCGCAAACTGGCAGGCGGTAGCAAGCGTCCGTTGGTGGTGGCCGCCGATGCTTGGACATTCGAGGCCAACGTACTGGCACGCGGCGGCAGCCTGAGTAACGGCACGCAGCCCACGCTGAACGGCCCCGACGCGGTAGAAGCCCTGACCCAACTGGCCCGCATGAGCGCCGCTGGACTGGCCCAACCCCGTACCCTCAGCGAGGCCACCCGCGCCGCCTTCGACTTTGCACGCGGCCAGAATACCTTCGTGCTGGCGAGTGTCGCCAACTGGGTGGATGCCAAGAAACTGCCCTTTTTCAACCTGGGCATCGCTCCGTTTCCCTGCGAGAAGGTGGGCAACTGCACCGTACCACTGGGCGGGGCGAACTTGGCGGTTCCGCGTGGTACGCCTGCCACTGAGCAGGCCGGAGCCTTGGCGTTCTGGGCTTACCTGATGGAAGCGCCGAGGCTGGCCGATTGGGTCAAGACCACCGCCTACGCCCCGCCCCGCCGCGCTGTGACTCCGCTGCTGGCCGACTGGTACGCCAAAAATCCCCAACTCCGCGCCGCCCATGACCAGTTGGCCCGCGCCGTGCCCCGCCTGAGTACGCCGGATTCGGGCCAGTGGGCCACGTATTTGGAAGACGCGATTTTGAAGGCCACGACGGGCAAAATGACGGCGAAAGCGGCGCTGGACGAGGCTCAGGCGAAAGCGCTGAAGTGATCTGATCGTGGAGGGTAGATCGTGGATCGTGGTCAAAGATGTTTCCACGTTCTACGATCTACGTTCCCTACCCCGCCCGCGCTTCCCGCAGCAACTCGCTGACCCGGCTTAGGCAGCGGCTATACTTTTTGGCATACGCGCCGTGGCGGTATTCGTCGCTGAACAGGGCGTTCAGGGGCACTCCGGTCAGGGCGGCGGGCAGGCCCAAGTCGTACAGCTTGTCTATGAAATGCACGAAGCGCAGCGCCACGTTCTGATCGGACATGGGGGCAAGATCGTGTAGGCCCACCGCGCCCACGCCCGCCAGCATCGGGGTAAAACGGCTGGGATGCACTTCTAGCAGGTGTCGGTTCAGGTCACGGTGAGACACCAGCGCAAACGTTGCCGGGTCTTGTTTGACCTGCCACACGGCGAATTCTTCGGGCGACAGCGGGCCTTCGGACACCGTGCCGCGTTGACGGTAATCGGGGCCGTCGACGCGGTGGGTCTCGAAGCGGCTGGCGATGCCCTGAATCTGGCGCTGAAAATCGGAGGCATTGAAGCGGCCCTGACCGAGTGCGCCGGGTTCGGTGTTGCTGGTGGCGACGACGCTGGTTCCGGCAGGCATGAGTTGGCCCAAAAAGGTGTTCGCCATGTGGGTATTGCCGGGATCGTCCAATTCAAATTCGTCTATCAGGAGCAGTTGGTGGCCCCGAAAGGCTTCCACCGCCCGCACCATACCCAGAGACCCGATGATGTACATCAAATCCTGAAAGCTCATCAGGGCGCGGATGCCGTGTGCCGCGTGATACGTGCTGGCGAGCAGGTGCGTTTTGCCTACGCCGAAGCCGCCGTCCAAATACAGCCCCCGGCCTTCGGGTGTGGCCCGCCGGAAGAGCCGGAAGCCGCCGGGCCGCACCTGTGCCCCCTGAAGAAACGCCTGCAAACTGGCCCGCGCCTGTGCCTGACTGGGAAAATCGGGATTGGGCCGGTAGTTTTCGAAGCGCACGCCCTGAAAGCGGGCACTGGGCGTCAGGCCCGCCGTGAGGGCCTCCGGCGAGAGGCTGGGGTTGCGGGCCAGCAGATCAATCACGGCAGAGGCTCAGCCTGTGGGGGCGGTTGCTGCGGTTGGCACTCCACCTGTCGCCCTCACCTATGGACATCCAGCTCCACCTTGTAATTGCCCCGCCGCGTCTCGTTCACTACGCGCTTGAAGTCAATTCGGCCTAAGCCCTCGGCACTCAGGCTGTCTCCTTCCCGAATATCGCTGCTGGAGCGGGCAGGCTGACCGTTCAGGCGCACTTTGCCGCCCTCTATGCCCTGCTGAAAATAGGCGCGGCTGACGCCGAAGCCTTTGGCTCCCACCACGTCTACGCGCATAGACGGCACCACCACTTCACGCACGCGGCTGCTTTTGCCCGCGCTTTCGCCCACGTCTTCTACGTCTAGGCCGCGCCCGCCCAGTTCGGTCAGGGCAGCAAGGGCCTGCGCGGCTTTGCCAGTCGCGGCGATCAGAAACGCGCCCCGGTCTTCTCTCACATCCCCGATCTGGTCTTCGTTCAGCTCCAGCTTGCGCAGTTGCACGGTCAGGTCTTGCACGTCCCATACGGGCGCGGCTTCCTCGGGCATCAGGCGCAGCACGCTTATGCCGCTGTCTACATCGGGAATATGGGCCGGATAGATCGTGAGGATCACGCGGCGGGCATCGGGAAAGCCGCCCGCGATCTTGTGGCGTACCTCGTCGTCTTGCAGCAGGCGGCGGTCTATCTCGTCGCCGTCCATAAATGGCGTGCGAACCACGCGCCCGCCCCGCGCCTGCGCCACCAATGTGCCAAGTTTCTGCTTCATGAGGGCAAGATAGCGCCCCAGTGGGCTGGCCGCCCATAAGCACGGTTCATAGGTACAGTTCATAGGCATGCTGGCTCATCCGCTGGCTGCCGCACCGCTACACTGCTCCTATGCAGCCCATCCACCGTTCACCCACAGACCTGCAAGTCTCTGACCCGCTGGGCGTGCCCGGTGCGCCGCAGGAAACGTGGGGCGCGGTGCAGGCCCACCTCGCAGACTCGGCGCGGGCCGGGGGCCGCCTCATTCTGGTCACAGACCGTCAGGGAGACCGCCAGAACGCGGCGTATGCGGCCCTGATCGTTCAGGCTGGGCAGGCCGTCATCGCTGCCCCCGCGTTCGGCCCGCGTTATGGCCGCCCCGGCGCAGAAGCGTTGGCCGAACTGGTGAAGTGGGCACACGAGCGCGACTGGCCCGTGCGCGAAACGGTACTCAACTCCTCGGACTTTGTGCGCGTGCTGGCGGAACCGGACGCCGGAGAAGTGGGCCGCCTGATCGCCGCGAGCAATCCCAGCGATCCCGGCATTTACACCACGCTGCCCAAGCTGAAGCCCTTGGATGAGGAGGACTGGGAAGACGCTTAACGCCGGGGCGAAGCAGAGAAGCTCGGGCCGCAGAGATCACGGAACCGCCCAGCGACCGGGACGCCGATCTGTCCGCCCGGATCTTTATAAACCGAGCTGCGCCGCGCCGTCAGAGGAACGTTGGAGGGATTGGATACACTGCTGAGGTGTCTCATCCCATCCCCGCTTCGGAAGCTGAACGACTGACGGCGCTTGCCCGCCAGCAGATCATGGATACGCCTCCAGAGGCGGGGTTTGACCGAATAACGGCGCTGGTGGCGCGGGTGCTGGACGTGCCCTACGCGGCGATTAATTTCATGGACGCCACGCGGCAGTGGGCCAAGGCCTGTCACGGGATGCCGCGCGGAAGCGTGCCCCGTGGATTTGCTCCGTGCGACTGGGTGGTGGAGGGCGGCCAAGCCCTGATCATCGACGATATGGCCGGGGATTCCCGCTTTGCAGACACGATGGCGGCCCCGCCCCCCGCTGGCCCCGGCCTGCACACCTACGCGGGCGTGCCCCTGAAAACGCAGGAGGGCCTGAGCCTCGGCACCCTCTGCGTGCTGGATTATAAAGTGCGCGAGTTTGGGCAAAGGGAACTGGACGTGATGGCGGCACTGGCCGAAGTGGTGATGGACGAACTGGCCCTGCGCTCCAGCACCCGTGACCTGACTCTGGCCCGCGATCAGGCTTCCACTCTGCGAGATTTGGCCCAGCTGATGCAGCGGCCCATGACCCCCGAAGACACCGCGCATCAGGCCATGCTGATCCTGAAAGACCGGCTGACCTTCGACTGGTTTGCCCTGATGTGCCTGACCCCCACCGGCAGCACCAGCCTGCATGAACTGACCAGCAGCCAAGGGCAGCAGCATCTGGAACTGCTGCACCAGCGCATCATGAATCTACAGCCGCTGGCCCTTCAGGCGATCCTGACGCAGCCCGTGCGGTTTATAGACGACTATCCGGTCTACGAACACGCTTCGGCGGAACTGATCGCGGCGGGCGTGCAGCAGGCGGCGTGGCTGCATCTGTCTCATTCCTCCCACCAACAGGCCTTCGTGCTGGCGCTGGTGCGATTCGGAGAACGCGGGGCGTGGGCCACCGAGGAACGCACCCTGCTGGAAGCCGCCGCCCACAGCGTTCATGTGGTGCTGGAGCGCACCGGGCACATGCAGACGCTGGAGCGGGCCGCCCTGACCGACTCGCTGACCGGGCTGGGCAACCGTCGCGCACTGGATATGGCGCTGGACGAGGCCACACAGTCGGGGCAGCCGTACACGGTGGCGATCATTGATCTGGACGGCATGAAACGGGTCAACGACACCCTCGGTCATGCCAGCGGCGACATGCTGCTGCGCGAATTCGCCCTTCAACTGCATTCTCCCGCCGTCCGGGCCTACCGCCTAGGCGGCGACGAATACGCGCTGCTGTATCTGCAAGGGGCCGAAACGGGCACAGGATTGCTGCTGGAATTGGTCGCGCGGGCCTCGGCCCATGTGCGCAAGGCGGGGTATCCGGCCAGTGCCAGCACCGGGGTAGCGGGCGTGCCCCACGACGCCGCCGACGCCACATCTGCCCTGCGAACCGCCGATCAGCGCATGTACGCCCACAAGCGCGAACGCAAGGCCAGCCGGGAAGTGGCCAACCAAGAGGTGTCCAACCAAGAGGGAGCCAATCAACAGGTATCGGCAATCAGTTTCTGAAGCAGGCTCCACTCGGAACCGGGTGCACACCGACGCCCTGAAGATCCGCTTAAGGAAGTCGAAATTCACCTCTAGCTGAACCGAGCGAAGCGAATATCGAAGAAAGTGCGTTGTCGTGGGAATCGAACTTTATCCCGTCGTTTGGAATAAAGCGGAATGATAATGCCGACGTACTTGACCGCACCCGCCCCAGCCGCTGCTCCCGCCTGATGGTCTAGTCTGCTGCTCTATGTCACACGCGCCCCCTTCACATTCACCCGCTGACCTGACGCTCGATCATGTCGCCATCGCCACGCCTGACCTGAATGAAGGCAGCCTGCCTTACCTCGCGCTAGGCCTTATCCCAGAAGGCCCCGACGAAGACGTAGGCTCTCAGGGGGTGCGGGTACGGGCCTTTTGGGCGGGGCAGACGCTGATAGAACTGCTGGCTCCCACCCGCGAGGACAGCCCGATTGCCACCTTCCTTGCGCGGCGCGGGCCGGGGCTGCACCACACCGCCTACCGCGTGGCCGACTTGGACACAGAAATGGCGCGGCTGCGGGGCTTAGGCGCACGCTTTTTGCAGGACGCACCCACACCGGGGCGGGCAGGGACGCGGGTGGCCTTTCTTCATCCCAAATGGGGCGCGGGCACGCTGATAGAACTGGTAGAACACCCGGCACACCCCGCAGCCGAATGACCGCCAACCCCCGCCCAGCGCGGCGCGGCCTGTGGTGGGTGCTGTCGCTGATCATCATGGCCGTGATCTGGCTCCTGAGTGCCAGCAGCGACACGCCGGGGCCGCCGCTGCGCCATCCGCTGGACTGGATCGCTCACTTTCTGGCCTATCTGGCGCTGGCCTTTGCGTTGGGCCGCGCAACGGGGCGCTGGCAAGTGGCGTGGGTCATCGCCGTGTGGTTCGGGGCAATTGACGAGGTGCATCAGGCCTTCGTGCCGGGCCGGGAAGCCGGAATCATAGATTGGTTTTTTGATACGGCGGGCGCGTGGGTGGGAGCGCGGTTGGGGGCTAGGCGGCGGGGAATGGGAGGGGGAGACTCGCCGGGTGAGATGGAACAGACTCCCCGAAGCTAGTTCGCAGGCTCCAGCAGCCCCGTCTCTGAAATCGCAGCCTCTGAAATCGCCGCGCCCTTCTTGGCCCGTTTCTTGGTAGGCTTTTTGGTGGCGCTGGCCTGTGCCGCAGCTTCGGCAGACAGGTCTTCCGCTCCCGCTGGCACGGCAACGGGCTGAATCACGCTTGCCAACTCCGCCAACTCTCCCCGCATCAGGGCCGCCACCGCTTCCTCTTTGCCTTTGGCCTCCACTTCTATCCACGGCACATCCGAATAAGCGCTGGGCAGGTGCGAAATCAGGTGGCTGTGGCGGCGGTCTTGCGGGCCGTCTATGCCGTTGCTGAGGTGAACCACCTGCCATTCGGGGGGCGTCCACGTGTCGCGGGCGGCCAATGTCCACTGGCGCACACTGGGGTCATCAAGGTCAGGCAGCTTGTCGTGAACGACGTGGTGGTGGGCATCGAACACCAGCGGCACACCCGTCGCCTGACAGACGGGCCAGAGGTCAGCCACCCCGTAAGCGTGTTCATCATTTTCGAGGGCCAATCGGAGCCGCACGCCATCGGGCAAATCGGGAATCAGGGCGGCCAGTTCCGCACCGCGTCCGCCTTTGCCGCCGTGCAGCAGCAGCAAATTCCATGTGCTGCGGGCCAGTCCCATTCTGTCCATCACGCCCGCGTGGGCTTCTATCGCCCGCAAACTGGACACCCGCACTTCGGGTCGGTCACTGTTCAGCACGATGAATTGCTCAGGGTGCATCAGCACACGGATTCCAGCGTCTTCGAAGGCGTGGCCCGCTTCCAGCAGTTGCGGCTTCAAATGATCCAGCACCGCCGCGCCCGTGTCGTCGCCCACCAGATCGGACATCGGAAACAGGCTGGAACTGAGGCGGTACAGCCGGATGCCCCGCGCCGCGCAAAAAGCCGCCGCTGCCCGCACCCGCGTAATGTTGTCGGCGTACAGGTTCAGCAGCGTACTTTCACGTTCTTCGGGCTTCAGCATCCGGTAGCGCGTGAGGGTAATGGTGCGGAAGCGCACTTCCGGCCCGATGGTCATGCACACGAGGCC
The DNA here is from genome assembly GCF_001644565.1 of Deinococcus puniceus. NCBI lineage: Bacteria > Thermotogati > Deinococcota > Deinococci > Deinococcales > Deinococcaceae > Deinococcus > Deinococcus puniceus. The sequence continues at coordinate 2,660,844 of NZ_CP011387.1, forward strand.
ATACGCGGGAGTGTGCAAGCTCATGCCTTGGCCCCCGCGCCCGCACCTTTTGCTGACATGCGGCAACGATCCGAGCAATATTTGACGCCTTCCCAGTCGCGCTCCCACTTTTTGCGCCAACTGAAGGGCAGCCCGCAGGCCACGCAGATTTTAGAAGGCCGTTCACTGGGTTTGCGGCCCCCACCCATTGTCTTTTCTGCTGTTTTTTCTCCGCTCGTGCGCCTTGCCATAGGGCCAATATGACGGCTGGCGCGGCGCGGGAAGGTGGGGTTGCTGCCCGAATGAAGGAAGTGGGTAGGTTTTGGGCGTTGGGGTTGGCGTGTAACCCCCCCCGTTGCTCCGCAACGCCCCCCTTAGAGGGGAGGACAAAAGCTCTTTTGCGCTCCCCTTAAGGGGGGCTGGCCCGGAGGGACTGGGGGGTTTACACGCGGCTCAACTTAAAGTTGGCGTGCGCTTCCAGCAACAGCCCCTCGGTTTCCGCCCAGCCGATGCACGCATCTGTCACGCTGACGCCCGCTTTGAGGTCAGACAGGTCAGCGGGAATATTCTGCTTGCCGGGGTTGATGTTGCTCTCGATCATCAGGCCGCGAATGGCCGTCTGACCTGCCAAACGCTGCTGCATCACGTCGCGCCACACGAGGCTTTGGCGGGTATGATCCGAGCCGCTGTTGGCATGAGAACAGTCCACCATCACGGCGGGTTCCAGCCCTGCGGCCCGCATCAGGCCCTCGGCTTCTTTCACGAATTGCGGCGCGTAATTGGGGCCGCCGCGCCCACCGCGCAAGATCACGTGGCCGTCGGGGTTGCCCCGCGTATGCACGATGCAGGCCTGCCCATCGTCGTCTACGGTAAAAAAGGCGTGCGGATTCTGCGCGGCCACGATGGCATCCACCGCCAATTTCAGGCCGCCGCCCGTGCCGTTCTTGAAGCCCATCGGGGCGCTGACCGCACTTGCCATGACCCGGTGCGTTTGGGATTCGGTGGTGCGTGCGCCGAGGCAGGCCCACGCCACCGCGTCGAAGAGGTACTGCGGCGCAAAGGGATCAAGCAGTTCCGTGGCGACGGGCAGGCCCAATTCCGACACCCGGATCATCAGGTCACGGGTAAGGTGCAGCCCCTTGTTGATGTCGTTGGTGCCCGTCATCTCGGGATCCATCAGGTAGCCGCGCCAGCCTACCGTCGTCCGGGGTTTGTCCACGTACACGCGCATCTGCACTTCTAGGCGGTCTTTCACACGCTCGCGCAGGGCAGCCAACTTGTGGGCGTAGGCCAGGGCTTCATCAAAATCGTGGATAGAACAGGGGCCGACTACCACCAGCAGGCGGTCATCCCGGCCATGCAGAATGTCTTGCGAAGCGCGGCGGCCTGCCAGTACCACGCGCTCGGCGGCGGCACTCAGCGGCAAGGCGGCCTTCAGCGCACGCGGCGTCAGGAGCGGCGTAAAGCCCGTGACGTTCAGGTTTTCGGTGCGGCCCGCTTGAATAATCGGATGTGGCGCTTGATCGGTGGGGGTCATGGATTCTCCTAAACACTGAGGGACAGAAATGAGAGGGTAAGAAGAACCGCCCGGAAGCTCTTGGCTTGACCGGGCGGTCTGGGAAACACTCGATGCAACGCTAGGCCCGGCGACTCCCGAACCAATAAAAAAACGCTGCAAGGCAAAACTTCATGCCGGGCAGTGTACGCCGCGCCGCGTGTGGGTGGGCCGGGGCGGTCTAGTCGGGCACGGAAGTACAGAGCCTTCATCTGGCGCATAATCACTGCGACTACAGGAACTTCCGGGCCAAATCAACCGTATTTAAAGCATATGAAGTCGTCCCGTTCTGTCTTTTCTGCCCTGTTGATCACGCTGACGCTGGCTTCCGGCGTGGCCGACGCTGCCCGGCGTTCTGGGGGCGGCTTTGGCGGCAGCCGCAGCAGTGGCAGCAGCACCTACCGCGCTCCCACGCCGCAGTACCGGGCACCGACACCGCAGTACCGCGCCCCGCAAAACACGGCTCCCCAATACCGTGCCCCGGCTCCGGCCACGCGCACTCCCGCCCCCACGCAGCGCAGCACGACTGCCACGCCTACGCGCACACCCAACACCGCCGTCATACCCAAAGTCACAGCCACGCAACTCAGCGCGTGGAGGAATGTCAGGCTTCCGGCAGGCGTGCCCCGCAGCGCCCTGACCTACAGCCCTGCCAGAAGCAGCACCTACCCGTACCAGTTGCAAAATGGGCGCTATTACCCGTACCCCCAGAGCTATTACAAGAGCCGAAATATCGGTGCAGACATCTTCAGATACGCCCTGATCTACACGGCGGTCAGCGGCATCGCCAACGCGGCCACCCCCGATGTGGTGGTCAACAACGTGCAGACCGGAAACGTGCAGGCCATCCCGGCACAGCGCGGCCCCAACCTCTGGACTTACGCGGGGGTCGGCTTCCTGGCCGCCGCCGCGGGCTGGTTCCTGATGGGACGGCGCAGACGCTGAAGCTGTTCTCACTGAAGTTTTGAAGGCCGCCTCGGAACCGTTTTCTGGCGGCCTTCCTCTTGCCATTATTTCTCTGTTGGTCTGATTTCAGCATCACATTTCTGACTGACGGGCTATTTGCATGATCAGTTGTCAGATTTCTGTGACAAGTCAGGCACTCTCCATCGGATATTGGGGGAGCAGACGGTTATGACTTTACGGTCAGATCATAAAACCTATACAGTCAGTTCGGGAAGCAGGCGTCCCCGTATCGGTGGATGCCTGCTTGTTGCTTTGACTGGGTGGTCGATCTAGCAGGGCATCACCGTACATTTCCATGACTCGCTGGTCGCCGTGCAGACCCCCAATCGGGTACCAGACCGGGAAAGCGCAGATCAGATGAGCGTCATAAGACCGTATGGGCACTAAGAATAAAATTCATTTCATTACTTCGTACATATCGAACCCCGCGTATCGCTCACTTTCAATCTATAGACGCTGCTCTTCGGCCCCTCAGCTACCCGTTCTACCTTCCCAGTTCTGATTTTTTGGAGTCTAAGTTGAACCTTTTTCCCCTTCTGATACGCCAATGGTGCTGTGTAGTGGCGCTGTGCAGCCTGCTTCTGGCCTCTCCCGCCGCCCATGCCGAGGGCAGCAAAGAACTGAACAGCAGCGGCGGCAACCGCGTGTTTCTGGAGTGGAATCCCAACGCCTTGTTGGGGGGTGATCTGGCACGGCGCACCCGAATCTTGGTGTATGCCCAAGCAGGCGAAACCATCCATCTCGGCTCCAGCGTCAGCAACAGCAGTGACAGCAAAGACATCGTGTATACCAGCCCATCGGGGGCACAGACAGGCGTGTGCGACGTGTTGGCTGGGGGATTCGGCCTGATCGATACCCGTGCCAAAGAACTCGCCGGGCCGCTGCCGAACGCGGGCGGGTACACACCCTGCGTGGTCACCGCTACCGAAACGGGTGTGTACCTCATCGAATTTCATGGGGCGACAGGCGGCAACCCGACGCCGCAAGCCGCGACTGCCGAGATCACCACTGCTGCCGCTGGCAATACCGTGACCGCCTGGGACGTGACGGTACGAAGTGGAGCCGTCGCCTTCACCGGACGGGTCTTCACGCCCTACCTGTCGGTCAATATGGGCAACACCGGGCAATCACTCAGCAGCAACGTCTTCGTACAAACGCGGGACGGCTACCAGTACCGCGTGGATTTTAATGGTGTAGACCCATTCGGCTTTATTCTGGTCGCCAACCGCACCGGATTCACCCTGAACGGCAAGCCCACTTTTCAATCCTTACAACTGGCCGACAACGGCGCGACCATTCCCACAGGCTACAAGGTGGGCAATGAAAACGTCACCGACCTGAATTCGTTTCACAAGATTTTCTTCAATCCGCCTAATCCCAGCTTGCCTACCACGGCGGCGGCCCCCGGCGGCACCATCTGGCTCAATCCCCCGACTGCCGTGCCCGGCGATATCAACAACGTGACCTTTACGGGGCAAGACGGCACGCCCGGCCAGTTTGCGCCCGGCACAGGCGGCACGTTCTCTTACAACGCCCTCGGCACGGGGACGGTGCAGTTTGCTCTCGACCTCAACAACGACGGGATTTACGGCAACGCCAATGACCGGGTGCTGTTTGGCACGGCAGAAATTGGCACAAATACCCTGATCTGGGACGGAAAAGACGCGCAGGGTGTGGCCGCCCCCACCACCGCCACCATTCGCGTGCGGGCCGAACTCGCAGCGGGCGACGTGCATTTCCCTTACATAGACGGTGAAACCAACACCAACGGTCTGATCATCGAGCGCCTGACTTTTTCGGATGCCAACAAGTACACCGTGTACTGGGACGATACCTCTCTGAGTCCGGTTGTTTCTGGAACCATACCGCTGGGTACACAGGGCACCAGCAGCGTGGGTGGGTCACACCGGTACCCCAACAATTACGGCGACAATCGGGGCATCGACACGTGGGCGCTGTATCCCTCCGGGCGGCCCCTATTTCAGGATCTGGCGACGCCCGGCATCGTGGATGTGTCGGTGACCAAAACACACAGCCCCGCCGTGCTGGTGCCGGGGCAACCCGTGACCTACACCATCACCGTAACCAACACTTCGGCGCTCGCGCGGGCCAACGGCGTCCGGGTCACCGATACTGTGCCCGCCGCGATCACAGGCGTCACTTGGACATGTGTGCCGACAGGAGCCGCCGTCTGCGCTCCGGTCAGCGGCAGCGGCAATGCCATCAGCACCATCGTGAATCTGCCGCCCAGCACCAGCGCCACCTTTACGGTTGTGGGCACCCTGAGCAGCACTTACGGCAGCAGCACCATCAGCAATACGGCCACCGTTGCACGCGGCAGAGACACCACCGACCCCAACCTCAGCAACAACACCGCCACCAATGTCGCGCCGATAGACGTGGCCGATGTGGGCGTGGTCAAAACGGGCTTCACGACTGCCGCGCCGCTCTCGGACATCACCTATACGCTGGTCTTCACCAACAACGGGCCAACCAGCGCCACTGTTACGCCCCGCGACACCTTCAGCGATTCTACGTTCGTGAGTGCCAGCGACGGCGGAACGGCGGCAGGCGGCGTGGTGACTTGGCCCGCCGTGACCCTTGCCAACGGGCAAAGCGTGACCCGCACGGTGGTGTCGAAGGTACGCAGCACGGCGGGAAACAGCGTGAATACGGCCAGCTTTACCAGCAACAAGACCGATCTAGTGGGGGGCAACAGCAGCAGCACCGTGACCACCACTGTGCAGCCCACCAACGGCCCCGATTTAGTGGTAGAAAAAACGGGTACGGCCCTGATTCGTGGGCAGAACGGCACCTTTAGTCTGCTGCCACGCAATATCGGGTTGCAGCCCACCACAGGCACGGTCACCATCACAGACCCCCTGGATGCCAACCTGACCTTCGTGAGTGGCTCCGGCACCGGCTGGACTTGCAGCGCCGCCGGGCAGAACGTGACCTGCAGCAGCACTGCTGCCATCGCGGCCGGGGCGAGTGGCAACCCGATAACCCTGACCGTGCTGACAGGCCAAGGTGCCGGAGCCACCGTGTCCAACTCGGCCACCATCTCCGGCGGCGGCGATTCGGCTTCCGCCAACAACAGCAGCAGCGTCACCGTCCCTACCAGCAGCCTCACCGACGTGCAACTGACCAAAACGCCGACAGACACGGCGGTCACAGCGGGCACGAACATCGTGTATACCCTAACGGCCTCTACGGCTGGCCCCAGCAATGCGGCGGGCGTCACGGTCTCTGACCCGCTCCCCAGCAACGTCACGTATGTCAGCTCCAGCAACAGCGGCGCGTACAACGCGGCTACCCGCACGGTCACCTGGCCCGCCTTCGCCCTCAATGTGGGAACGCCTGTCGCTCGCACCGTCACGGTCACGCCGCCCCTGAACGGCAACGTCGTGAATACCGCCACTGTGAGCACCACCACACCCGAAAGCAATACGGGCAACAACAGCGCGGCTTCTACCCTGACCGTCACGCCCCGCGCCAATCTGGAAATTCGCAAGGAGGGCGCGGCCAATTTCGCCCCCCTCGCCAACCTGACCTACACGGTGCGGGTGGCTAACTTTGGCCCCAGTGCCGCCGAAAGCGTGACTGTAACCGATACCCTGCCGCCCACCAGTACCTACGTCAGCAACACCGGGGGCGGGGTCTACAACGCAGTCAACGGCACCGTGACTTGGACGGCGGCGGGCCTCGACGTGACCGGGCCAAACAGCAACTTGACTTACACCGTGACCGTGCTGACGCCTGCCACGGGCACTCTCAGCAACATAGCCTCTGTGAGCAGCGTGGGCACCGATCCCACCCCCGGCAACAATTCCAGCACCGCCAACACCGCCATTGTTCCGGTGGCCGATGTGCAGGTCAGCAAAACTGGGCCTGCGACAGTGCTGCCGAACGGAGACATCAGCTACACCATCAGCGTGCTGAATGCGGGGCCGAGTCCTGCGACTGCTGTGACCGTGACCGATCTTTTGCCTGCCGGAGCCACTCGGCAAAATCTGGGCGGCGGCACGTATACGGCGGGCGCGGGCGGCGGCGGCACGATCACTTGGACACTGGCTGCATTGGCCAGCGGAGCCACCCAGACTTACACGGTGGTGCTGGGTGCGCCCAATACGTCCGGCACGCTGGTCAACGGCTCCCGCGCCAGCAGCCCGGTGTCCGATCCCAACAGCGCCAACAACGACGGCACCAACTCCGAATCGCAGGCCAGTACCACCGTGAACGTCAGCGCCGACGTGCAGATCAGCAAAACTGCCCCGGCGGTGGTGCGCGGCGGCGGGCCTCTGAGCTATACCATCACCGTGACCAACGCTGGCCCAGCCGATGCCGACGGCGCGGCCCTGCAAGACCCTGCGATTGCCGCCTTCACGGCCACGGGCGTCTCTTGCGTGTCCAGCGGCAACGCCACCTGTCCGGCGGGCCTGACGGTGGGCACGTTGCAGGCAGGCACCACCATTCCGGTGTTTCCGGCGCTGGGCAAACTGACCATTACGCTGAGTGGTACAGCGGCCAACGGTGGTCAGATCGTGAATACGGCCACGGCCACCGCCCCCAGCACCCGCACCGATCCTACCCTCGTGAACCTCACCAACTCTGCCGCCGCCACCACCGACACCGTGAACCTGACCCTCAGCAAGACCGTGGAGAACATCTCGGCGGGCGGGGGCGTGGGCACCACCAGTTCGGGCAAACCCGGCGAAACGCTGGAATACTGCGTCACCTACACCAATATCGGCAGTGCGCCCTTGCCCAATCTGACCCTCAGCGATCCGCTGCCCCCCAGCACGAAAGTCATGTCCGCCTCAACGCCGGAGTCTCCCAACGCCACTTACCTTCCCGGCAGCAGCATCCGCTTTGTCAGAACGCCAGCGCGGACGCCCACGCCCGATGCCCTCCATCCCAGCAACGCCGCAGACAGCGATGCGGGCACGCTGGAGACCGCACTCAGTTACGTGGTCGGCACAGCCGCAAGCGGCGAGACAGGAACCGTGTGTTTCCGGGTCAATGTGAAATAGCCGGAAGTAAAAGGGGGGCAGACGCGCGATTGGTCTGCCCCCCTTTCATACGGACTCCGCTCCATTCCGCCATACCCGGAACCGCACCGAATACGGCTCCATAACGCGTAGCCCGTATTCTTTCCTACTCGCTCACTTCGTGCTGTGCCAGTCCGCTCGGATTGAATCCCAAAAAGCGCAGGATTCAAGTCGGTTTCAGTATGACTCCTGCTCTAGCCTTTCTTCTCCCCTGCCCCGCCCCGGTGTTTGGGGGCGTTCTTCACGGCCTGAAGCAGCCTCGCAATGGCACGGGCCACGTTGTCTGCTTCTTCGCGCACCTGTGGGTCACGGCTCAGGTCGGCCAGTTTTCCGGCGGCGCTGCGGGCGGCGTTCAGCAGGGCCTCGGTGGGAATTTTGATGCGGGACGGGCGCTGACCGGGTGGGGGCGTGTGGGTCATCGTGGAGCCTCCGATTGGGTAAGCCACAGGGCGCGGAAGGGAGCAAGGCGCGTGGTGGCCCGCTGCAAAGTAAAGTGCGTGCCCGCCACAGCGTCGGTGGCGTGTTCGCCCAACTGATCGCGCAGCAGGTAGGTGGGAAAGGCCACCTCGTGTTCGCTGAAGTTATACACGCACAGCATGACGCCCAAAGGATGATCGCGGCGCAGCAGCAGCACGCGGGAATCTGGGCTGGGCACGGCGCGGGATTCGACGCTGGCGTGCAGGTGCGGCGTGCGCTGGCGGGCAGCGATCAGGGCGCGAATTCCAGCGTTGACCCGTGCGGCTGGCGTGGCCGGATCATCCTGCACGGCTTCGGCCAATGCCCAATCCATTTTGGGGCGGTGAACCCAGCGGTTGTCGGGCGCGTGGGCGGGGTCGGCCTCGAAGGTGTAGTCGTTCAGGAGCGCGAGTTCGTCGCCCATGTACAGCAGGGGCACGCCGCCAAAGCCGAGCGTCACGGCGTGGGCCAGCAGCAAGCGCCGTACCGCGTGGTCTGTCCATCCGGCGTGTCCTGCGTCCAGCGCGGCTTCCAGACCCGCCAAGCTGGCCGCGCTGCCGCTAATTCGCCTATCTCCGGTGGCGGGGTTGTGCTGAAATACCAGCCCCCGCGCAAAGCTGCCGGGATGCTCGCCGCTGTAAAAATCGCTGAGAAAATGGCGATGCCCCGGCCCGCTGAGGCCCACGCGCCCCGCATCCTCGTCGCTGATGGCCCAGCCAATATCGTCGTGGCAGCGCACATACATGCCCCAAGTGGTGTTGGTGGGCTTGGGCGGAAAGGCCAACAGCGCCGTCTCGAACAGGCGGGTATCACGGCTGGCGAGGCTGCTCCAAATCTGCACCATCAGGCTGTTCTGGTAGGCCATGTCGCTGACCTTGCCGTGATGATCCCGCGTGCCGAGGTAATGAATCAGGTCGGCGGGGGCCACGATGGCTTCGGCCTTGAACGCCACAGCCGGGGCCACGATCCGGATGGCCGCCCGCAGCGCCCGCGTCAGGTGATGCACTTCGGGCTGATTCTGGCTGGCCGTGCCGAGGCGCTTCCACATAAAGGCGATGGCGTCCAGTCGGAACACCTCTACACCCCGGTTGGCGAGGTGCAGGATCAGGTCGGTGAACTCGCGGAACACTGCCGGATTGCCCCAATTCAGATCCCACTGGTAGGCATTGAAAGTCGTCCAGACCCAGCCACTCGTTTCTGTATCCCAAGTAAAGTTGCCGGGGGCAAAGTCGGGAAACACTTCAGGCAAGGTGCGCTCGTAGGCGTCGGGCTGGGTGCGATCCGGGTAGATATGGAAATAGTCGCGGTAGACGGGATCGCCCGCCCGCGCTTTGGCGGCCCACTCGTGTTCGCGGGCCACGTGGTTCAACACCAGATCCAGCACCAGACTGATGCCGCGCCCGCGCAGTTTGGAGGCCAGCGCCGACAGATCGTCCATGTCGCCGAGATCGGGGCGCACGGCGCGGTAGTCCTGCACCGCGTAGCCGCCATCGTTTTCGCCCTCACGGGGCTTGAGGAGCGGCATCAGGTGAAAGTATTTGACGCCCAAGCCCTCCAGATACTCCAGCCGCTCCTGCACGCCGCGCAGGGTTCCGGCAAAGCGGTCTGTGTAGGCCACGTACCCGATCATGTCGGGCGCTTGCAGCCAGTCGGGGCGCAGCAGGCGGGCCTCGTCCAGCCGCTTCAGGTCGGGGGCGCGGGTGTGGTGCGCGTGAATCAGCACTTCCAACAGTTCAGCCATCAGCGTGTCGGTGGCGTCGCCGTACACCGCCCGCAAACTGCCCTCTAGGTCAGCGCCGTAGCGTTCCAGCCGCAGCAGAAAGGTTTCCGCATCGCGGTCATCATCAAAAGCGGGCCTCAGCCGCGCCGCCAAGTCCGTCTTTAGCACGCCTCACAGCATACGACGCGCCGGGTGGGAACGGTTCCAGTGTCGTCAACACGGCGGCTTCTCTGACGCCCCTCTGACGCCGCCACAACCTCTGATCACGCCGCGCCGCCTGCCGATCATGGGCCGTTCACGGGGGCCTGAGTACGCTTGATTTACCAGAAGGAGCAACGCATAAGCGCCCGCTGGGACGGCCAAAACCTACCTTCTTCCGCGCCCGGCCCCACACGGCCAAAGGAGTTTCACCATGACCAACTTGCCCCGTTTCGCCCTGACCGCCCTCGCCGCCCTGACGCTCGCTTCTTCGGCCCAAGCCGCCACCTCCGACTTTGTGGGCACGTGGACGAACACCAACGCCGCCACACGCGGGATTACGCGCCTAATTTTTACCCCCAACGGCGACGGCACGCTGAATGTGCAGGTGTTCGGCAAGTGCAGCCCCACCGACTGCGACTGGGGCAAAGCGGGCGTGCTGACCTACGGCACCAGCGTTGCCGACACCGATCACTGGCTGGGCAGCGCGGTGTACAACAAGGGTTTTTCCAACACCATGCTGGTCATGAACCTGTTTCCGAACAAAACCATGAGCGTGCAGAGCATGACGCAGTTTGTAGACAAGAGTGGCCGCCAGAACTACGCCAATCGGGAAGTGTTCCGGCGCTAGGTTTGGGCGCTCGGAGTTGAGCAGCCGCCCCAGTTGGTGACGAGGTGCGCGGATTGGGGCAACAGGCAAGAGACAACTCAAGCAAAAGCGCAAGCCCTGCCGGGAGTGACAGGGCCGCGCTTTTTGTTTGACTTGGGATGTGAATTCCAATGAGGCTAAGATTCTGGGTGAACCCCCCCGTTGCTTTGCAACGCCCCCCCTTGAGGGGAGGACAACAGCATTTGCGCTCCCCTTTAAGGGGGGCTGGCTGCGAAGCAGAGTGGGGGGTTTACTCGAAATCTGCCCGCTATTTCCCCGCTTCTAGCGTCAACGTCACCGTTTTTCCCCAGTCCTTCGCGTCCGTACTCATGGGCAGATATTCGCCCGCCACCCACATTTTTTGCTGGTCGGAGACATGGTTGCCCAGCGGGTTGCCGCTTTGGCCGAGGCTGCCCACGTACAGGCTGCGGTTGGGGGCGCTGAGGTCGACGATCTGGCGGTAACTGGCCCCGTGCGTCTGGCGGTAAGTGCCGACTTCGGGGCGGGCCACATTGACTGTGTTGGTGCCGCCGGGGGTGGGGGCACTGTGGTTGAACAGCCAAGATACTTCGGCCACATCGCCAAAAGCGCGGTGCTTGCTGGCCACCGTGTGCAGCTTGCCGTAGCTCCAGCCGCCCAGATCGGAGCCGAGGCGGGTGCTGAGGTCGTCTACCGCTTGTTTGAGGGTGGCCGTCAGCGTGGCGGCGCAGGTGCTTAAGCCCGCGCTCTCGCTTTGGCACAGCTCGCCGTCCGTTTTCAGTTGGTTCAGCACGGCCAGACTGTTGATCTGGGTCTCGTTACCGAGTTCGTCACGGGCCATGCTTTGCAGTTTCATCAGCCAAGCTTCGAAGATCAGGCTAGGCACGCTGGATACCGTTTGGTTGCCGTCCCAGCCGCGCAATTGCTCCAGCGCCCGCGTGCTGAGGTCGCCGTCAGGGCGGGCGGCCAGCAGCAGCGGTTTCAGGTCTTGCCACACCAGACTCTGGGTGTCCAGTTGCACCTTCCGCACCTCATCCACCGTCCAGCCCTGCGCTTTGGCGGTCAGCAGGTCGGTAATCCGCTGGGCGCGGTACGGCTCGGCCCAGTTGCGCTCGTTGGCAAGGTCGAAGCGGTACTCGTCGGGTGTGACGCGGTTGTTGGCCGTGACCACCAGACCGTCGGCGGGGTTGTAGGTATGCGGCAACTGCTCGAACGGCAGGTAGCCCGCCCACTCGCGGGAACCGTCGCCCGACACGGGCAGGGAGCCGTCCCAGCCGCTGCGGATCGGCACGCGGCCCGGTGCGTAGTAGCCGGTATTGCCGTCGGTGTCGGCGTACACGAAGTTCTGACTTGGCCCCACGTAACTCCTCAGGGCCGCCGTGAACTCGGCCCAGTTCTGCGCGTAATTCAGGCCCAGAAAGGCGTCCATGGTGGTGTCGCCGGGTTGCAGCGCCGTCCATTTCAGGGCCACACGCGGCCCCACGTCGGCGGCCCCCGCGTCGCTGATGATCGGGCCGTGACTGCTCTCGCGCACCACGAGTCGCACGTCTTCGGCACCCTTGACCTTGATGATCTCGGTTCGTTCGGTCAGCTTGGTTCCTGCGGGTTCGATGTACAAATCCTGCACGTCGGGGTTCACGTTGGTCACGCCCCACGCCACACGCTCATTGCGCCCGATCACGATGGCGGGCAGGCCGGGAATGCTGGCCCCGATGGATTTCAGCGTCGGCCCCTGAAGGTCGGCCAGATACCACAGCATCGGGCTGGTCAGAGACAGGTGCGGATCGTCGGCCAAAATGGGTTTGCCGCTGGCCGTGCGGCTTCCGGCCATCACCCAGTCGTTGCTGCCTTTGCCCGGTACGGCCTGCAAACCTAGTTCCCGCGCCGCCAACAGGTGAGAGTGCAGGGCGGCAAGAGTTGAATCTGGCAAGGTGGGGGCCGCCGCCAATGCTGGGGCGCGAGTCTGCGCGGTGGTTCCCGCGGGCAACTCGTCAGCACTCAGGATGGTGGGGCCGTTTTCGGGGTACGGCGGCATGATCTCGCCTAGCCCGCTCTGGCCCAGCCGCTTCACCGTGCGTGCGCCCAGCACTTCATCCTCGTAGTTGCCGCCCAGATCGTAGGCCATCAGCTTGCTCCACGCGATGCTGTCTACGTCTGTCCACGGTTCGGGGGTGTAGCCCAAAATGCGGAATTCGGGGGCCATTTTGCCCTGCTTGAAGCCAGCATTCACGCCCGCCGTGTACGCGGCTACCATGCGCTTGCTGCGCTCCGACAGGGCGGGCAGGGCCGACTGAGCCGTCCGGTAAAAGCCCCACGTTCTGAGGAATTTATCCTGCCCCAGTGCGGGTGCGCCCAACACTTCAGACAGACGGCCCTGAGTCACACGCCGCTGGAAATCCAGTTGCCACGCCCGGTCTTGGGCATGCACGAACCCCAGCGCGAACACGGCGTCCTCATCGCTGGCGGTGGCCCGGATATGCGGCACGCCCCAAGCATCGCGGGTAATGGTCACTTGGCCCGATACCCCCGGCAGCGTCACACTGCCCGAAGTACGCGGGTTGGACGTACTCCGCAGCCACAGCACCGCCGCCAACGCCAGCACCAGAATGACCAGAATCAGCCACAGCAGACCCCTTCCCAACCGTCCTAAAATTCTCACCCATTCACCCCTTTGGTGGCCCCAGCGAGAGAGCGAGGGCCACACTTGCCTACTTTGTAGTGAGTACAAGATAGGGCGGGGGAAGATGATTTAGGGAACAGGTTGAAGGCTCTTGGCCGGAACTGGGGTCAGCTTGAGGTTCCGCAGGTCGGCGGCGTTGAGGCGGTAGACCAGCAGTGCTTCTTGGCCTTTGGCGGTGGCCGCAATCAGTTCGGCGGGTGTGTTGACGATTCGGCCTTTAGGGGCAGCCAGCAGGCCCCCCGATACTGCCCGCACCCGCAGCAAGTAGTACTCCTTGGCTGTGGCATTGGACTTGGCAACCAGACGCGCATTGCTGATGGTGGCAAACAAGGCTTGATCCGGGGCACCAAGCTTGAGCTTTGGGGATTGAGGATCGTTGTTATCAAAAACGAAGGCCAGTTCTACAGACGTTTGGGACAAGTTTTTGAGTTGCGTTTCCACCACTTCAAGCAGCAAGAACAGATAGAAGTCTGTGGCCTTCACAGGCGTGGCTGCTGTTCCCAGTTGCACGCGGGCGGGGCCAATTTCCAGCACCGGATTGTCAATGCCGCTGAGACGCAGCGTGACATCAGAGGGCAACATGTGCCTGAGCAAGCTCACCAGTGGGGCCGCCTGAAGATAAGCTTGCCCACCGATCATCTTGGTACTTCCGCTCAGGTCTAGCCCCTGAATATCTTTCCGGCCCGGAAACGTCAACTGAAGATAGCCGTCAAAGCCGGGAATTGTATTGACGATAATTCCGCCTTTACGCAAGGCGGCTAGCAGATCGGCCAGAGACAAGAGGGTGTTGACTGGCGCTGGAATCATGGCGCGGCAGTCGGCTTCCAATTTTGCCCGCGCACCCGGCTGTGCCAGCTTGAGCCGCAGTGCCGCTGCATCTGACAGGCTCATTCGGCTCAACATCGCTTCGTCATGTTGGCAAGTCTGGGCTAACTCCTGCGGATCAGGAATAGCCCGCACCATCGGCACTTGTGCGACGGCCTGCCAGCCCAACAGCGTGCCAATTCCAGCCAGCAACAACCCCCGGTACACGGTAGGCAAGGTATGCACGGCGTTCAGGTCACGGGCGACGGCGGAGGCGCTGCCAAAGTCGCGCAGGGCAGTAGTCAGCGCCGCGTGTTCATCCAGCCCCAGCAAGCGGTGACGGTGAATCTTGTCTTCCAGTGCGCCGCGAAGTTCCAATTGGGCATCCTGACGGCGCGGGCCGCGTAATCCCCGTGTGGCCTGCCGAACATAACCTTCAAGTTGGCGCTCCACGTCCTTCATACCGTCCCCCCGATGACGCCCTGCACAGCGCGGCGAAACTGTTCGTAGCGTTCGCGTTGGGCTTTCAGTTCCTGCTGGCCGCTGGGGGTGAGGGTGTAAAACTTGACTGGGCTGCCCCCACGCGGCAACTGCTCGAATGCGCCGCTGATCCACCCGGCTTTTTCTAGGCGGTGCAGGGCCGGATACAGCGTGCCTTCGCGCAGGCTGAAATAGCCGTCAGTAGCGGCCTGTACGTCGGCAATGATCTGCCCGCCGTAGCGCGAGCCTTGCTCTAGGGTAGCGAGCAGCAGCAAATCCAAGTGGCCTTTCAATTGTTGGGCGTCCATACGGCTCCTCTCTGCCTCGGCGTCTGCTTGGGCAGCCATCGCTTTCCGATGTTGTGGTGACATCGTAAGGCAAGGGGCATCGGAAAGCAAGGTCTGTGGTACAAAGAGATCGCCTCCGCTCTATCGCCAAACTCACTGCGACTAAAGCAGAGGCTTTGTCTAAGCGCCTCAACTCTCGGTAAACGCTCCCAACGCCCGGAACCGTGCGGCCCGTTGCGCTTTCAGCTCCCCCTCGTTCAGCAGGCCCAGTTCGTCCAGATGACGGCCCACCGCCTCGCCCAGTGCGGCGGCAGCGGCGTCCAAATCCAGATGTGCGCCGCCTACAGGTTCGGGGATCACTTCTTCCACGATGCCCAGTTCCAGCAAGTCGGGGGCCGTCAGCTTCAGGGCTTCGGCGGCTTTGGGGGCCTGTGCCGAATCGCGCCACAGGATCGCCGCGCAGGATTCGGGGGAAATGACGCTGTACCACGCATTTTCCTGAATCAGCACGCGGTTGCCCACGCCAATCGCCAGTGCCCCGCCGCTGCCGCCCTCGCCAATCACGGCGCACACGGCAGGCACTTTCAGGCGCACCATCCGCTGAATGCTTTCGGCAATGGCCCACGCTTGGCCGCGCTCCTCGGCCTCTATGCCGGGGTACGCGCCGGGAGTGTCGATCAGGCACACCACCGGCAGGCCAAATTTGTCGGCCAAATCCATCAGGCGCATGGCCTTGCGGTAGCCTTCGGGGTTGCTCATGCCAAAGCGCCTCCGCACGCGGCTTTTGGTGTCGCGGCCTTTTTGCTGCATAAGGAGCATCACGGGGCGGCCCTGCCAGCGCCCTGGCCCGCCGATCAGGGCGTGGTCGTCGGCAAAATTGCGGTCTCCGTGCAGCTCGGTAAAGTCTGTGACGAGGCGCTCGGTGTAATCATGCGCGGTGGGCCTTCCCGGTGCACGGGCCAGTTGCACCCGCTCCCAGCGCGTCATCACGGCGTTTGCCGGGGCCATTCTCAGCCGCTCCACTTCGGCCCGCAAGGTATGAATCGTGGAATCCAGATTCTGCCCGGTTTCCCGCGCCGTCACTTCTAGGTCGTGTACGCGGGCTTCCAGTTTTTTCAGGGTGGCTTTGAGGTCGATGGATGGGATCGTCATTACGCGGGGGCCTCGGTGGAGGGTGGGGCGGGCTGTTCGGCGGGAGGGGCGTCGGGAGCGCGGCGGGTCAGCACGCCCAGCAGTCCGGCCAGAAAGCTGCGGTGGGTGCGGCGGTCTACCACATCGTCGATCATGCCGTGTTCCAGCAAAAATTCGGCCCGCTGAAAGCCTTCGGGCAGGCTCTGGCGGATGGTCTGCTGAATCACACGCGGCCCCGCAAAGCCGATCAAGGCTCCGGGTTCGGCCATGATCACATCGGCAATGGTGGCAAAACTGGCCGTCACGCCCCCGGTGGTCGGGTCGGTCAGAATGCTGACGTAGGGCAAGCCCCGCGCCGTCAGGCTCTCTAGGGCCACCGTCGTTTTTGCCATCTGCATCAGCGACAACGCGCTTTCCTGCATTCTGGCCCCGCCACTGGCCGCCACCAGCACAAACGGCGTGCCTATTTCGGCAGAATGTTCGGCGGCGCGGCTGATTTCCTCGCCCACCACGCTGCCCATGCTGCCGCCACTGAAGGCGAAATCCATGACCGCCAAGGTTACGGGCAAGCCCAGAATGCTGCCTGTACCCGTCAGAATCGCGTCTGGGCGGCCCGTCTTCTTCTGGGCGCGGCTCAGGCGGTCTACGTAAGCTTCGGTATCCTGAAAGGTCAGGGGGTCGGTGGGATGCACGCGGCCCGACAACTGCACGAACGAGCCTTCATCGAGCAGCACCTCCACACGCCGCCCCGCCTCTAGGCGCAGGTGGTGGCTGCATTTGGGGCACACCCAAAGGCTGGCCTCTAAGTCGCGGTTATAGACACTTTCCTTGCACGCAGGACACTGCGTCCACAGGTCTGGCATGTCGCTGCCCGCTTGCTGCTGCGGGCGGCGTCTGCGAAAAAAACGATCTAACGCCATTCAGGGAACACTCCTTGCTCCCCATTCTAGACGCCACTTGGTCTAGGGGTTGCACCGGGTTCAAGTGAGGGGCGGGAAGGGCAGTCTAAGGGAGGGGGGTCTAAGGAAGGGCAGAAGGGCAATCGCTGGCGCTCACTTCCCCCCTCCCGCTGCTTTGCAGCGCCCTCCCCCGCAAGGGGAGAGGGCCAACAGCAAACCCATACCGTCCCCGCCCCTCTCCGTGTGAGGCCGTCATCCGCGCAGCGGGTGGGCCAATTCCAGATCAAAGACGACTAGCGATTCCGCTTCAGATGAACGATTTAGCCGAGTCTGGACGCGGCAAGATCAATCCTCCCGAGCGGAGCGACCAACTCCCCTGACCCCTTTGGGGGCGGGGGCTGGGGGGTGGGGGAAAACGTGGGAGCAACTAGAAAACCTAGCTGTAATCCCTTCCCTCAGTGCCCACTCGTCACCTTCAACCCAATAATCGCCACCACCATAAGCGCCATAAAGCCGAGGCGAGCAGCGGTGGCAGGCTCCTTGAACAGCACGATGCCCAGAATGGCCGCACCCACCGCGCCAATGCCCACCCACACGCCGTATGCCGTACCAATCGGCAGCGTTTTGACCGCCAGACCCAGCAGCGTGATGCTGGCAATCATGCTGGCCAATGTGAGCGCAGTGGGCAGCGGGCGCGTAAAGCCCTCGGTGTATTTCAGGCCAATGGCCCAGCCCACTTCCAACAGTCCAGCCAAGACAAGCAGTATCCATGCCATGTTCCAACACCTCCGCAGGTGCGCCGTCTTGTCCTGACCGGGTACGGCGGTTCTCTCGTCCGGAGTTCTCCCCAATAGGAGGGCAACTGAACCCAGTGTAGTGGCAGACGGTCAGCACTGGATAGGCAAAAAGGGAGCGGAGCGTAAGGCTGTGCTTACACTCCGGCTTGGAAGGGGAATCCCCCCATTGCTTTGCAATGCCCCCCTTAGAGGTGGGGACTTAACAGCTCTTGCGCTCCCCTTTAAGGGGGGCTGGCTGCGCAGCAGACTGGGGGTTCACCTTCCACCTCAGAACCCCCCTGCCCCCTCACACCCCCAAGTACGCACTCCGCACCCGGTCATCGGTCATGAGTTCGTGCTGGCTGCCCTGCAAGCTCACGCGGCCTCCCTCCAGCACATAGCCCCGGTGGGCGATCCCCAGTGCGGCGTAAGCGTTTTGCTCGGCCAGCAGCACGCCCACGCCCGCCGCGTTTACGCGCTGCACGGCCTCAAAGACCTGCTCGACCACCAGTGGCGCGAGGCCCAGCGACGGCTCATCCAACAGCAGGAGTTTGGGGCGGGCCATCAGGGAGCGGGCAATAGCCACCATTTGTTGCTGCCCGCCCGACAAGCTGCCTGCCTGAACGTTGCGCTTTTCCACGAGCGCCGGAAACAGTTCGTAGACGCGCTCCAGTTCGCGGGCCGTGCCTGCCGGGTCTTTGCGGTGTACGAAGGCTCCCAGCCGCAGATTCTTTTCTACGCTCAGTTCGGGAAAGAGCAGGCGGCCTTCCGGACACTGCGCCACCCCGTTGGCAACGTTGAATTCTGGCTTGCCCCCCGTCAGAGACACCCCGTTCCAAGTGGCCGTGCCGCCCGAAGGCCGCTGCAAACCCGACAACGTGCGAAACAGGGTGCTTTTGCCTGCGCCGTTGGCCCCCAGCATCACCACGATTTCGCCGGGGCTGACGGTCAGGTTCAGGCTGTGCAGGGCCGTAAAGTGGCCGTAATTCACGCTCAGATCACGGATTTCAAGCATGGGGCGTTTCTCCTGCGGAGGCTGCGGTCGCTTGGCCCATCTGCCCGCCGTGCGCGTGAGAGCCTAAGTAGGCCTCGATGACCGCCGGATCACGGCTGACCTGTGCAGGCACGCCCTCGCTGATTTTCTGGCCGTGATGCAGCACCAGAATATGATCGGCGAGGCTCATCACGAGGCTCATTTTGTGTTCCACCAGAATCACGGTCAGGCCGCCCGCCACCAGTTCGCGGATCAGGGCCATCAGGCTCACGGTTTCTTCGGGGTTCATTCCGGCGGCGGGTTCGTCCAGCAGCAGCAATTTGGGGTTGCTGGCGAGCGCCATAGCAATGCCCACGCGCTTCTGGCCCTCCTGCGTCATGGCTCCGGCGGGGCGGGCGGCATGTGCGGCAATGCCCACGCGGGTCAGGGCGGTCATGGCGGCGTCGCGGCTTTCCTGTTCGTCGCGGCGCTCGCGGCCTGTACGTAGCAGCGCGTCCAGCAGCCCGGCGCGGGTACGCACGCGGTGGCCGATCATGGCGTTTTCCAGCACGCTCAGTTCCTTGTAGATGGTGGTGGTCTGAAAGGTGCGGGCCATGCCACTCGCCACCACTTCATGCGTTTTCAGGCGCGTGATGTCTTGGCCCTGAAAGATGATCCGGCCTGTGGTGGGCTGGTAAAACCCGGAAATCAGGTTGAAGAAAGTGCTTTTGCCCGCACCGTTGGGGCCGATGATGGCCGTAATTTGGCCTGCGGGGATGGTGGCGGTCACGTCCTTGACGGCGTGCAGGCCGCCAAAACGAATCCCCAGCCCTTCCACGCGCAGCAGTTCGGAACCGGCCTGCACGACTTTAGATTGGACGACTTCAGGCACGCTTGGCCCCCTTGTTGCCCGTCACTGCCGACATGGCGCGTTTGGCCCGCGCCTTCATCCACAGGCCCGCCAAGCCCTGCGGCGCGAACATGATCAGCAGAATGAGCAGCGGCCCGAACACGATGTATTGGTAGTCTTGCAGCCCCTTGAGGCTCTGGGTCAGCGTGTACATCAGTGCAGGCCCGATGAGTGGCCCGGCCAGCGTGCCCAGCCCGCCCACCAACAGGTACAGCAGCACCGTGAAGGTCATGACCGGGCCAGCCGACGCCGAACCCAGAAAGCCCACGTACACGGCATAAACACCGCCCGCAAAGCCTGCGATGGCCGTAGACAGCATCATGGCCCGCAGCTTGTGCGTGAACACGTCTATGCCCGCACTCCGCGCCAAATCCTCGCCGCCGCGAATGGCGATCAGCGAACGCCCGAACACGCTGCCCCGCGCCCGCGCTACTGCCAGCACCGTCAGAATCAGGGAAATCAGGGCCAGATAGTAAAACCCAGCCGACAGCTTGATGCCCACGCCCTGAGACAAGGCCTCTAGGCCAGCAGGCGGATTGATGCCGTTCAGGCCCTCGTTGCCGCCTGTGAGCGTGTCCCATTTGTTGATGACCAGCATGATGATGACGCCCACGCCGAGGGTAAAAATGGAAAAGGCGTCGCCCTTGGTGCGGAAGGCCACCAGCCCCAGCAGCAGCCCCAGCACGGCGCACAGCGCCACCGCCACCGGCCATGCCAGCCAGAAACTCCAGCCCGCCTTGAGGGTCAGGATGCCCACCGTGTACGCGCCGATGCCGAAAAAGCCCGCGTGGGCCAGCGGCAACTGCCCGGTGTAGCCCAGCAGCACGTTCATGCCGTAGGCCAGCATCGCGTAAATCATGATGTTGATGCCGATGTCGAGCAGATATCCCGATGGCCCGAACAGCGGCACCAGCGCGGCCACCGCGAATACGGCCACCCAGCCCCATCTGCCCACTTTGAAGCGGCCCGCTCCCGCGCTTCCCGGTTGTGTGTTGCTGAGCATCAATTTCCCCTCTTAAACAGACCCTGCGGCCTCAGCGCCAGCACGAGTACCAGCATGGCGAACCCGATCACATCGGAGAAATCGAGGCTGATGTAGTAGCCGCCGAAGACTTCGGCTAGCGCCAGCAGGAACGCCCCCACGATGGCCCCCGGTACGCTGCCCATGCCGCCCAGAATGATGATGGCGAAGACTTTCAGGTTCATGACCTCGCCCATGCTGGGAGATACCGAAATGATAGGCGCGATCAGGGTGGCCGCCGCCGCCGCCAACGCCCCCGAAATGGCGAAGGTGAGCATGCCGACGCGGTTGGTATTCACGCCCACCAGCCGCGCACCCTCGCGGTTTTGGCTCATGGCCTCGATGGTGGCTCCGGTCAGCGTGCGTTTCAGGAAGTAGTTCAGGCCGATCATGGTCAGCACCGACGCGCCGATGACCAGCAGACGCTGCCAAGTGATGATGACGCTGCCCACGTTCACGATGCCCGGCACCGGCTCGGTAATCTGCTTGAAATCCGGCCCCCACACCAACTGCACGGCGGCTTCTAGGAAGAACAACATGCCCAGCGCGGCAATCATGGAATGCACGTGCGGCGCGTTTCTCATCGGATAAAAGATCACGCGCTCCATGAAGGCGGCCAAGAGTGCCACCCCCAGCGCCGAAATGATCAGCGCGGGCACGTAGCCCCAGCCCAGCCCCGTCAGGACGGCGTAACTGAGGTACGCGCCCAGCATGTACAGCCCGCCGTGAGCGAAATTGGGCACGCGCATCACGCCGTAGACCAGCGTGAGGCCGAGCGCCACCAGCGCGTACACGCCGCCCAGCGCCAGCGCATTGAACAGTTGTTGCAAGAATGTAGACAAGGGCAGATTCTCCTGATGCAGAT
Organism: Deinococcus puniceus; assembly: GCF_001644565.1. Lineage (NCBI taxonomy): Bacteria > Thermotogati > Deinococcota > Deinococci > Deinococcales > Deinococcaceae > Deinococcus > Deinococcus puniceus. Next base: position 2,682,223 of record NZ_CP011387.1, read on the forward strand.
TCCGATGGGAAGCCCAAACGACTCAGCTTCTCATCCGTAAGACGCGGTGAAAGGGAGGCAAGCTCATCAAATAACCCGCGCCCCAACACGGATGTAGGGCGCGGGCGATGGATTCTGGGTCAAGCGGGCAGAGGCACAGCTGCCCACCGAACTTGGTTGCTCAGTGCGCCTCTACTCCGGCTTTACTTGTAGACCTTGGTCACGCGCAGCTTGGTGTATTTGCCGTCTTTCACGCTGGCGATGATGAACTCGGCGTCTACGTGGCCGCCCGCTGTGACGCCCAGCAGCTTGTACACGGTTTTGCCGAGGGGCAGGGCCTTGGCCGCCGCGTTCAGCTGGGCACGCACGGCTTTGGGGTCTTCGGTGGTTCCGGCCAGTTCCATGGCCTTGGCCAGCACGTTCATGCCCATGTAATTCAGGCCCGCTTCGCTGGTAGGAATCTTTTTGTAGGCCCGCTGGTACTGGTTCACGAAGACCTGTGTGCCGGGGAATTCCTTGGTGGGCATCACGCCCACAGAGCCGTCAAGGTAGGAGCGGGGCACGATGGTGTCCATCTGCTCGAACTTGGCCTGATCCATGACGATGAAGCCGCCCTTGAAGCCCTGCTCGCGGGCTGCCTTGACCACCAGCGCGGTGGGCTGGCTGGGGCCGCCGATAAACAGCACGTCGGGCTTGTCGGCCAGCGCCTTGGTCACGGCGGAGGAGTAATCCACGGTGGTGTTGTAATCCACGCCGTTGTTGGTGCCCACCGTTCCGCCCTGCTTTTTCCACTCGCCCATAATCGCTTCGCCCCACTGCTTGCCGTAGGCGCTGGTGGTGCCGATCATGCCCAGCTTCTTGCCGAAGGCCTTCATCTGGGTGGACACGAAAGGCTGGAGGTAGTTGTCGTAGCGGGGAGGCAGCATGAACGTCATGGCGTTCTTGGCTTCCAGAATGGCGGGTTCGCTGGAGTAGGCCACCAGCAGGAATTCGGGGTCACGCACGGCCAGCGGCTGCACCGTCAGAATGCCCCCGGCGTGCGGCACGAAAATAAAGTCGATGCCCTGAGAGGTGAGGCGGCGCACGTTGGTGGCCGTTTCGTTGGGCAGGTAGCGGTCATCGAGGCTCACGAGCTTGAAGGTCACTTTCTCGCCCTTCACGGTGATGCCGCCCGCCTTGTTCATTTCGTTGATGGCCATTTCGATGCCCGACTGCACGTCTTTGCCGTAAAACGCCGCGCCGCCGGAGAGGGGAGCGCTGAAGCCGATGCTGACCACTTTCTGGCCGAGGGCCGACGCGCCGAGGAGGGCCACGGCGAGGGAAGCGAGTTTGAGGCCGAGACGCCGACGACTGCTGTTGCCTGAAAGTTGCTTCATAGGTGATCCTCCTGCCGGGTACAGACAGTCGTGGGGCAAAAAATTGACCGACGTAGCACTGGCTGCTCCAGACTCTTGTTAAGCGTTGTGTGTAATGTCTATGCTGGCACGCAAGAATAGGGGTGTCAATTCATTCTGTTTCAATCGGCCCCTTTGCCCCCAATGTTTGAACTGGCCCCCCAAATCTCATAAATGGCTCATCTGGGGCAGGGCAGGGTGATTCTGGCCCGTGTAGAGCAGTTCTCCGAATTACGTGTGCAGGGGAACACCACCCCTGTCCACTCCATTCTCTGCGTCGCAGCTTTTCAAGTCTGCACTGCTCCGTCAAATTCACTCACTCTGTTCGGACAGAAGAACAGGAAAATGGCACCTGCTTCTTCTGTCAAATGCTTTAGGCGCGATACTGCACCCCGATGAACGATCAGCCCGCTCCGATTGCCCCCGCCCCGCGCAGCCGCGCCCGCATGCTGGAACTGGTGTTTCCCAAAGACAGCAACTACCACGGCACGGCCTTCGGCGGATTCGTGCTGTCTCTGATGGACAAGGCCGCCAGCGTGGCCGCCGTGCGCCATTCCAGAGGCAGTGTGGTCACCGCCCGCATGGACGGCGTGGATTTTCATGTGCCGATCCGGGTGGGCGACGCCGTGGCGCTGGACGCCCGCGTGGTGCGCGTGGGCCGCACGTCCATGACCATCCGGGTGGACGTGTACCGCGAAACGATGGCCAGCGGCGAGGTGCAACTGGCCACCACTGGGCATTTCGTGTTCGTGGCGCTGGACGAACAGGGCAAGCCGCGCCCTGTGCCCGCCTTGCACGACGGCGCAGATTTGGCCCAGAACGATCCCGACTTCGAGGAGCGCCCATGACCGGCGACGCCCTGCATCTGACGCTGGTGCGGCACGGGGCCACCGACTGGAACGGCATAGGCCGCTGGCAGGGCTGGACAGATACGCCGCTGGGCACGCTGGGCGAGTCTCAGGCAGAAAAGCTGGCCGCCCGCCTGAGCCGCCAGACCTTCGACACCGTGTACAGCAGCGACCTGAGCCGCGCCGCCCGCACCGCCGAGCTGAGTTTGCCGGGCGCACCCCTGCACCTAGACGTGCGCCTGCGCGAAATGCACTTTGGGCAATACGAGGGCGTGACGACGGGCGCTGTGACCCATGACTCCGACTACGCCGACTGGCAGCGCGACCCTTGGCTGCTCCCTGCACCCGGCGGCGGCGAAAGCCTGCGCGTGGTGGCTGACCGCATGCAGGACTGGGCCGAAGGCTTGGAGGGCGAGCGCGTGATCGCCTTTTCGCACGGGGCCGCCATTCGCGCTCTGCTGTGCGGCTTGTTCGGGTGGCCCGCCCTGCCCCAACCGGGCTACGTACTGCCTTTTCCGTACCAGTTGGCGCACACGGGCCTGACCCGTCTAAGTCGCAAAGGCGGGCGCTGGACGCTGGTGGGCTACAACGACGCCGCGCATTTGGAGGGATGAGGGGGCTGGGCTGGAAGGGGCTTGGTCTAAGGGTCTAAAGGTCTAGGGTCTAAGGAGGGCAACCCTCTTTGCTCACCACCCCGCTGCTGGCGCAGCGCCCCTCTCCCACAGGGGACGAGGGCAAAGGGCAAAACAAGAATCTAGGGCTGTTTGCTCCTCCCCCTTGAGGGGGGAGGTTGGGAGGGGGTGAGTGAGCGTCAGCGATTACCCCAAAAACTCTGCCCCCACTTCTTCCCCCAAATTCGCCAAGAATGCCCGCATGACCGCTGTGCGCCGCGCCGCTTCTGCCTTGCCCACAGCGGTCTGAAAAGTCGTTTCCAACCTGAGCAGCTTGGTAAAAAAGTGATCTACGGTGTAGGCGGCGTCGTCTGGCGTGCGGGCGGTGCAAAAGGGATCGGTGGCGTGCAGGAGAGCGCGGCCCATGCTGCCGCCTGCCGCTGCGGCCCGCAAAATGCCCAGTGCGCCCAGCGCGTCTAGGCGGTCTGCGTCTTGCAGGGCGGCCCCCAGCAGCGTCTCCGGTGTGGCCCCGCGAGAATAGGAATGATCGCGCACGGCGGCGGCCACCGCTTCGGCTTCCGCCCTATCAAAACCGAGGCTGGGCAGTTCGGCCCGCACCGCATCGGCGGCTAAGGTGCTGGCCTGTGCCCGCTGGGGATGGTTTTTGGGCAGGTTGACGACATCGTGCGTGAGGGCGGCGGCCACCGCAAGGCCGGGGGCCAAGGCTGGGGCGCAGCGCAGCGTCCAGCGGGCCACCCGTGCGAGGTGGGCGGTGTCGTGGGCGGCATCGAAGGTCATGCTGTCCTGCACCCACTCCCACACGGCGGGCAGGCGGGAATCTTGCACCAGCAGCGGCCCCAGCAAAGGTTCTGATTCCAAGATGCCTCCGCTCAAACGCCTGCCCCGGTGGTTGCCCCTGCCCCCGAAAAGGCTTCCAGCAAGCGCACCACGATCACCAGCGCACTAAATCCCATCAGGCCCATATACAGCCAGCGGGCCTGCCCCATTTGCCCGGTGCGGGCGTGGCGCACCCGCCGCCATTGGGTGTAGGCCCAGTAGCCCAAGCCGCCGTAGATCAGGATATTGAGGCCCGCATACAGCAGCGGCGTGTTTCGTGTGGCTGCCAACAACACCGACAGGGCCAGCCCCGCCACCACCATCAGGGCCACGCCCATCCACGGGGTGCGTTTCATCGGGCCACCTCCAACCCCAGCGCCAGTTGGGCGTGTGCAAGGTGATGGCGAAGGTGCCAGTCGTGCTTGGCAATCAAGCGCCAGAGGGTTTGCTGCCCTTCTTGCGGGTGAATAATCTGCACATCCAAAGCGCCCGGATCGGTGCCCAGCAGCAAGGCAGTCCAGCGCAGATTCAGGCCGTCTAGCAGCGTCAGGGCGTCCTGCACGGGCGCGGCAGTCGTGGGCAGGGCCAGCCAAGCCTGCTCATTCATGGGCTGGATGGTGTAGGGCTGCTCGGCCAACCCGTAGCTGAGGCGCACCAGCCCGTGCAGATGGGCGTCGGCGGCGTGGTGGGCCAGTTGGTGCACCGTCCAACTGCCGGGGCGGTAGCGTTGGCCCAAGTCGGCTTCGGTCAGGCCAGACAGCAACGTGCGCCATGCCTGAGCCGCCCCCAGCATCCGTGCCGCCACTGCCTCCAGCGTGGCCCGGTCATGGCCCGGCAGGGTAGGAATCGGCCCGATGGGGTACTGATCTGCCAATTGGTCTGCCAACTGATCTGGGTGCGGCGAGGCTGTCATGCACGCAGTATCGCAGGATTCAGGGGGCAAGTTCGAATGCCTCGGCTTCCGATACATCCACTTTAGAGGCATACTGACCACATGAACACCCGCGAGCGGTTGCGCCTGCTGATTCTGGCGGTGCTGGAGCGTCAGCCCGAACACGGCTACGCCATCGCGCAGGCCATTCACGCCCGCAGTGAGGGACTCTTGACGGCCCGCGAAGGCACGCTGTATCCGGCCCTGCACGCGCTGGAAGGTGAGGGGCTGATTGTGAGCGAGGAGCGCGAGGTGGGCGGACGCCTGCGCCGCGAGTACCGTCTGACCGAAGCGGGGCTGGGGGCACTGGCCCGCACGCGCACCGACTGGCAAGCACAAATCCGGGCCGTTCAGGCCGTGCTGGGCTTACCGCAGCAGGAGGCACAATCATGACTTCCAAGATGACCCTGAACAGTTGGCTGTACTTGGCCCTGTCCGACTTGCCGCAGCCGGTACAACTGCGCTTAGAAACCGAATACCGCGCCCACCTACTGGATTCCGACACTCCAGACGACGTGCGGGGCGTGTTGGGCGATCCGGCGGAGGTCAATGCCCAGTTGAGCAAGCTGTATGGGAGCGCCGAACTCTGGAGCAAATGGCAGCAGCCACAACGGAATTGGACGCTCTTTGTCCATATCTTCCTCGCAGGAATGACCCTACTGGGCGGCTGGAGAGTGTGGCACTCAGAAGGAGAAAATATGGGCCAGTTGCTAGGCCCATTGATGGTGCTGCTTTTTTCAGGAGTCATTTGGGGATGGACATCCCGCCTGCCCCTTGCCAAACGTCAATTGCTGCGCTCGACTTGGACAGTGTCTGCCATCTATGTCGCGCAATGGTTGAGTTGGATGATGGAGTGGTGGATCGGTCAAGGTACACCGGATATGCCTATGACCATCGTGTATCCCCTGATCTGTCTCGTCTATTTTCGGGGCACCCTTAGAAACTACCTGCGCCTAGACCGCACCCTGCGCTTGGTCGGCACGCGAAACTAATACCAAATTGCGATGATTTGCGAAAATCATCCGAGCAGAGCGAGTGGCAAAAAGTACGGGCTGGCGGCGATGGACGAACATCCGGTGGGGTTGCGGATGTTCGGGAATCAGAGCAAGTCCGTATAAGCCCCGGCTATCCTGCCCCTATGTCCTCTCCCCTCCCCGTGACCGTGCGCCGCGTGCTTGACCCGGCAGACCCGGCCCTGCCTGCCTTTGGGCGCGTGCAGGACGAGAGTTACTACGATCCCGACACGCTGATGCCGCCGCAGATGTTTCCGCGACTGGTGACAGCAGAGCGAAACCGCGTGCTGGTGGCCGAGGATGAGCACGGGCAAGTGCTGGGCGGCACAGTGTTTCATCTGATGGCGGGGGCTGGGTTCACGTCGTTTACGGGTGTGGCACGGCAGGCACAAGGCCGGGGCGTGGGCTGGGCGCTGCACGCCGCCAAGCTGGAAGAAGTGCGGGCGGCAGGCTTGGCGGGCATCTTTGCCGACAGCGTATATGCGGGGCGGCAGGATGCAGAAGACCGGGAGGCCGAGGCAAAAGCTGGCAGCAGCGCCGTTGCCCGCCGCGCCGCGCTGCACGCTTGGGGCCTGCGTACCGTAGACATTCCGTATTGGCAACCTGTAGGCGGCCCGAACGGTGGCCCACTCACCGACTTGGATTTGCTGTATCAGCCGCTAGATGGCTCGGACACCGTGCCGCTGGACTTGGTAACACAGACCTTGCAAGCCTACTGGAAGGGCTGGCTGGGCCAAAAACGCGCCGCACAGGAAGCCCAAGCGTTGGCAGACCGGGCGGACGGGGAGAGCTTGCGCCTGTTGCCCGCCACGGAAACGTCGTCGTATTGGCGGGAACGCGGGGAGAGTCATGACAGCTAGAGCAGCCGCTTCCGTAGCCTGACAACTCCTCCACACCCACAACCCAAGAAAGCCGCCCCATACAGGACGGCTCATTTGTTTCGATGCTTGAAAGTGGCTTAGGCGGCAGGCTGATCGCTGTTGCCTGCGTCTGCTTCGGCGGTGCGGCGGGGGCGGGCAGCGCGTTCGGCGTTCTGCGTGGGAGCGGGGGCCGTTTCGTTAGTTGGCGCAGAGGCAACCGGGGCCGCAGCCGCCGTACCAGCCGTGATCCGGGTCAGCGTGTCCGTGAAGGCTCGCAGCGCGTCTCCGGCCTCTATGTCGGCCACCGCGCGGGCGTTCAGTGCGCCCAATTCCTCGCGGGTCACGGCGTATTCGGGGGCGTCGTGGCCTTTCAGGGTACGCAGCACGGCGTAGGCGTTGGCCGAAGCGATGGTCGCGCCCTTGGTGGTCGTCACGTTCGGCGCGGCGCTCTGCTCACTGCCGATCAGCGTGATGGTGTCGGGGCTGATGAGGGTCACGCGGTCTCCCCGCTCTTCCATGTGTGCGGCCAGTTGCAGCAGCCCGCGCAGGTGCAGCATGTGGTGAAAGAGGTCGAGGTGGGCCAGCATCGCGCCTGCTTTCTTGAGTGCGGAGTCCATACGTCACAGTATTCTGCTCTGCACAGAATTGTCAAGCTTAATTATAGGTTAATAGTTCTGTACCTAGCAGAATACCGGGCGTCAAGAAGGGGCCAGTTGCGCTGACCCCTCTTGCCTGCCGAGTCGTGTGCCGATCAGTTCGCGGCCACCGTGCTGCGGCCTGTCAGTACCAGCTTCACTTCAATGGGTTTGCCCGCCCGCAGCACGCTCAGCGTGACCGTATCGCCGGGGGCATACGAGCGCACTGCGAACTGAAATTCCAAGAAATTGACGATGCGTTTGCCGTTCACGGCGGTCACGATGTCGCCGCGTACACGCTTGCCTTCATCGTTGTACTGGAGAGGTTGCAGCCCCGCTTTGGCTGCCGGACTGCCCGCCGAGACGCTGGTAAAGAACGCGCCGGGCGTGTTGCCCAAATCCAGTTCCAGCACGCGGTTGGCCTCGGCAAAGTCGCTCTCGCTGAGATCGGTCAGGGCCGCCAGCGTGCCGCCGATACCGATACCGATGATCGGGGCGTCACGCTTCTCGCCGCGCTTCAGGGCCGCCACGCGGGCGTCGGTGGTGGTCACGGGCACGGCGTAAGACTGAATCCGGCGCAGGCCGCCCTGTCCCTGCACGCTGATATAGCTGACCACACCCGTCGCCTCTCCCTTGGCGTTCAGAATGGGGCCGCCGCTGTCGCCGGGAATCAGTTGGGCGTTCAGTTCCAGCGTGCCCGCCGGAAAGTCTGCGCGGCCTGCCGCGGCGTCCAGCGCCGTCAGGCGGCCCGTTTTGGCGGTCAGGAACGCTCCCCCGCCGTTGCCGATGGCCAGCACCGAATCTCCTACCGCCGGACGAGCGGCGGCCAGCGGCAAAAAGGGCGTGCCCTTGGGCACATTCACGCGCAACAGGGCCAGATCGAACTGATCGTCGTACCCGATCACTTCTACGCCGTAGCGCTTTTTGTCTAACGTCTGGGCGCTCAGGTTCTTGGCCTGAAACACCACGTGGTAGGCGGTGAGCGCCAAGCCATCGGCACTGATCAGGAAGGCCGTACCCACACCGTCCGAATCGGCGCAGTTGTTGGGCGGGCACTGCTCTATCCGCAGGGTGGCGGCGCGGCTCTTGGTGAACAGGGCGTTCAGGGCCGCTTTTTCGGTGGTGGTCAGGGGGGCGGGCGTGTTGGCGGCCCGGCGTTCGGCAGGGGTGGCGTTTTGCGCGGGGCTGGCCTGAGCCGGAGTCGCCTGAGCTGGAGTCGCTTGGGCAAACTTCGGCACGGCCTGAAGCGCCATACTCTCGGAGAACAGCACAGAGCCGCCAACCAGCGCGGCAGAGAGGGCCAAAGCTAGAGGACGGACGCGTGCGTTCTGAGAGGTCATAAGTCAGTTTGGACGGCGAGCGAGCCCCGGTGTGTGGGGTTGCTTTCGTTCCTGACCGCATAGAATTACAGTTGATCTTCATGATTAAAATGAGCCAGAGATAGATGGAGTTAGGCCCCTGCTGGGCCGCGCCGCTAGCATGTGCCCCATGACTGTTCCCACGCCCGAACTGCTGACCACCGTTTTCGTGTACGGCACCCTGATGCCCGGTGAACGCAACGCGGGAGTCGCGGCGCGGGGCGGCACATTCAAGGCCCAGCCCGCCACCTTGCGCGGTTACCGACTGCTGCACCTGACGCCGGAAGCCTACCCCGCCGTCATTCCCGGCGGCCCCGAAACCTTCGTGTTGGGGCACGCCCTGACCTACGCCCCCGCCGACTGGCACGCCGCCCTGCCCTTTTTGGACGCGCTGGAGGGCACCGAAGAAACGCCGCCGCTGTACACCCGCGAACGTGTGGAACTGGAGGTGCAAGGCGGCCAACCCTTACCCGCGTGGGTGTATCTGTACGCCCGCTCAGACCGCCTAGAGCAGCCCGGAGCCGACGCCATTGCCAGCGGCGACTGGCGAGAAGCCCCTGACCGGATGCGCCCCCGGCCCAGCGACAGGTAAGCGGCGGCTGACGCTGGTCTAATCTCACTGCGGGCCTAACTGCGGGAGAGCTGCGGGGCAGTGCACACATGAGCGCCTGATGTGTCACGCTACAGGTATGGCCCACATCCAAGCGCAGCCGTTATCTGCCCACGCCCTGCCGTCGCGTGCCGAGCGCCGTGAGAAGGGACGCGCCCACCGTGCCGAGGTACCCCGTGAAAGCCACGCCACGTTTACGCCCGCCGCAGACCGGGTCAATGTGCTGGACGTACTGCAAGCGGGGGCAAAAGGCTGCATTCCGGGCCTGATTCCGCTGCGGTACGGGCGCATGGTGGCGTCTCCGTTCGCGTTTTTCCGGGGCACGGCGGGCATCATGGCGGCAGATTTGGCACACACGCCCACCACCGGGGAGCGCGTGCAGGCCAGCGGCGACGCCCACTGCGCCAACTTCGGGGCCTTCGCCACCGGAGAGCGCAACCTGGTCTTCGATCTGAACGACTTCGATGAAACGCTGCGTGCGCCGTGGGAATGGGACATCAAGCGGTTGGCGGCCAGCGTGGTCTTGGCGGCGCGGGGGGCCGGGCACAGCGAACCCGACGCCTGTTTTGCGGCCCAGAGCGCGGCGCGGGCCTACCGCCTGCACCTTCGCGACTATGCCTGCATGACCCATCTGGACGTGTGGTATGACCGCATAGACGCCACCGAAGCCCTAGAGGACATGGCCGCCGACGCCCGCGAACAGGGCCAAGAAATGTTCCGCAAGGCGCAGGGGCGCACGCAACTGCACACGCTGAGCAAACTGGCCCACAAGGAAGGCAAACAGTGGATGCTGCGCGATGATCCGCCGCTGCTGACCCACACCGACGACCCCGAAGCCGCCTCTTGGCTGGATGAAGTGCGGAGCGGCTATTTCGACAGCGTGCCCGCAGACCGCCGCGCCCTCCTCTCTCGCTACCACCTGACGGACTGGGCGTTGAAAGTGACGGGCGTGGGCAGTTGCGGGCGGCGGGTGCTGGTGCTCCTGCTGGCCGCCGACGGCGACGACGTGATTTTTTTGCAGGTGAAGGAAGCGCGGCCCAGCGTACTGGAACCCTTTGCGGGCAAAACGGTGGCCCGCAACTCGGCGCACCGGATCGTGCGGGGGCAACAGCTCATGCAGGCCGCCAGCGATCCCTTTCTGGGGTGGGCCACACGCGGCGAACACTGTTTTTATGTGCGCCAACTGCGCGACATGAAGGGCCGCTTCGATCTGGAAGAGGTGACGCCGCGTTCTCTGGAAGAAATCGCGGAACTGTGCGGTTGGGCACTGGCCCGCGCCCACGCCCGTACCGGAGACGCCGCCACCATCGGCACCTATCTGGGCAAAAAAGAGAAGTTCGACGGAGCCATTGCCCGCTTCGCCACCCTCTACGCGGATCAGGCCGAACGCGATCACGCGGTACTGGAGCAGGCCGTGAAATCGGGGGCTATTGAGATAGAAACCGATCCAGACGACGAATAGCAGCAGAGAACCAAAAAAGCGCCGCCTCACAGGGAGGCGGCGCTTGGTGAAACGGAGATCAGCGAACGATGCGCTGGCCCCGGCGAATGCCGAGTTTGTCCGTCAGGGTGATGTACTCGTCGTAGTTGGTACGCTCAAGGTACTTCAGCAGGCGGCGGCGCTGGCCGTTCATGAGTTGCAGGCCGCGCTGACCGTGCTTGTCTTTCTTGTTGGCGGTCAGGTGGGCGCTCAGGTTGCTGATGCGGGCGCTGAGCAGGGCGATCTGCACGGTGGTGCTGCCGGTGTCTTTGTCGCTCTTGGCGTTGTCCTGAATGGTCTGTTTCTTGTCGATCATAGTGAACCTCTCGTGTTATGGAGTCCCGCACGCAGCAGTTGGAGTAAAGACTGAAACAGGTGTTGACCTGGCTTCAGCGGCCCCACCGCTCGCGGCGGCAAACGTTAGGGTAGCACAGGCGGGGGCACGCTGCACAGCCTCCGCACAGCCCCAAAAATGCGGCCAAACTTGACATGGCTGCCTACCGCCCCTATCATTGCTACCGCTTCATCACCTGCTGGGGTGGCGGAATTGGTAGACGCACTAGCTTGAGGTGCTAGCGCCGCGAGGCGTGTGGGTTCAAGTCCCATCTCCAGCACCAACGCACTGCCGAAGTCCTTCACGGGATTTCGGCGGCGTTCATTTTGGGTCTGTGTGTTGCTGCTTTCTCTGGCCCTCTTGCGGTTCCCCACGCCTGTGCTACACTCCCGGACGCATTGCTGGCGCAGCGCAGCGTGAACGCCTGAACCTGGTCAGGGCCGGAAGGCAGCAGCCATAAGGGATGATTCGCGGGTGCCGTTGCTCACCGGCAATGCTTTTTTTCTTCGCTCAGATACCACACGACACCGCACAGGGAAACTCCGCTTCAGGCCGGGTTTCCCTGTTTTTTTTGGTCGCCATTTCGTGGATGCCGATGATTCACACTGAGCCCATGCCTGCCCGTGCCGCCACCCTTGCCGACGCCCCCGCCATTGCCCGGATTTATAACGAAGGCATAGCAGACCGGATCGCCACCTTCGAAACCCGTGAACGCACAGCCGACGATCTTCGGGAACGCCTCAGCAGCCCGCAGGCGGCCCAGCATCCGGCGGTGGTGATCGTGGAGGCGGGCGAGGTGCTGGCGTTCGCGTGGAGCGCCCCCTACAGCGCCCGTGAGGTCTATGCGGGCATCGGAGATCACGGGGTGTATGTGGCGCGGGCAGCACGCGGTCAGGGGCACGGGGCGGCGGCACTCCGGGCGCTGATGGAAGCGGCCAAAGCTGCGGGCCTGCACAAGCTCACCAGCCGAATCCTGACCGAAAACACCCCCAGTCGCCGCCTGCACGTCCATTGCGGCTTCCGCGAGGTGGGCATTCATCAGCGCCATGCCCAGCTTGACGGCCTCTGGCGCGACGTGGTGACAGTAGAAGTGCTGCTGTAGGGCAGCAAAACAGCCTCACCCATGAGGAGGAGGCTGAAAAAGTGTGAGGTTAGGGTGCGCGGTTCCGCCAGAGGCTCACGGCGTCATATGGAACAGGGCGCACCGCCGCTATGCTGCTGCTGCCAACGCCCTAGCTTTGTAACGATTTTTGCAGTGTGGCAAAGCGTTTAAGGTCGTCTCAAGTGGAGATCAAGACTCGGCCAACGGCCTCCCCGCCTACAACGACGCGCCCGAAATCGTGCGGTGCGTGGGCGTGAGGTAGACCGTCCCCTTGCCCGAAAACACGTACACGAAGCCTTCTCCGGTTCGCATAGCGTTCCTCATCCCGCGCACCAACGGGCGCAGTTCTACGTTCAGCGAGGCGCTGTACATCAAGGCCAAATCGCCGTCTACGGTCAGCGTTTGGCGGCCTTCCAGTTCGATCACCTCAATTTCACTGACGGGCACAGGACTTTCTACGGCAAACACGCCCCGGCCCGACAGTTTGGGCTGGCGCAGTCCGTTGCCCGACAGGATGCCGGAAATGCTGGAATGCGTGTGCGTGCCGAGCTGCATGGTGTCCTGCGCCAGATAAAAAGCGCGGTCATCGAGCAGCATGGCGTCGCTGGGATCACCCGACATCTCGGCAATGACGAAATGCTTGCGGCTGGGTTCCGTCCAGACCTTGCCCTGCCCGGTAAAGCGCGTGGCAAAGGCACTCTCGCCCGACCCAGCGGTGGCCATCGCGCGGCGCAGGAAGCCGCCCTGCTGCTGTTGCTGCACGTTGGCCTCGATTTGTCCCACCGAATACTGAAAGGCTCCGGGTTCCAGCAACACGCCCGAACCGTTCAGCTCGGCTTCTACGGTAAAGCGCCCATCCATTTCGCGCGTTTCACCGAGTTCGCCGTCCGGCGTGCGCGAAAACCGGGTCACGCGCGTCAGGGCATGAACCCGCAACGTGAGGCCCGAACCGACGTGTTCCTGCACCAATTGCATATGTGACATGGAACCTCAGCATGGCACAGTTTCCGCCGCACCCCGCCAGTGCCTGACCCGCGCTGATGCCTTACTCGCTCAGGTACTCGTCGGGTTCGATGCCTTCCAGCACCACTCCCATCTGCTGCCCGATGGCTTCCCGCATCTCGGCGGCCAGCTCTTTGTCGGGCTTCCATCCCTCAAAGCGGATCTCGGCCTGCCGCGAGTCGACCACGTTCAGTTCCAGTTCGGGATAGGCGTCGGCAGCCCAAATTTCCAGCCCTTCTTGCAAAAAGCCCACCAGTTTTTCCGTGTTCCAGTCGCGCGTGCGGCTCACGCCCTTGCTGACCGCAATTTTAATCGGAGCAGGCGGAACGAAGCGGATCAACACTCTTTTGTTCATGCGGCCAGTGTAGGGCCACCAGAGGAGCTGCTGGAGCAGGGCCGTCTGGCTCAGTTCGGCTTGGGAATCAGCGCCTCAAAAAAGGCTTCTATGCCTTCTTGCGCTGTATGAACGTTGTCTGCCGAGCGGTTCACGAACAGGGTGTAAGACGTGTCGGCGTTTTTGCCTAAGCTCAGATACACCGTCTCGGCGGGCAGGCGGGTGCTGCCCTCGAACTGGAGTTGAAGACTGCTGAGAAGGCGGCCATCTTGCCAGATCGGCTGCTGGATAACAGTCGCACTGCCCCGCAGTTGTTCAACTTCGGCCTCTATGCCACTGGTCATAGACTGAAGAAAAGACCGGAGTTCGTCCTGAGTGCCGACTTGATCGACCTGTTGATCCATGCGTGCGTTCACAACATCTTGGAATCGCGCCATAGTCCATTGTTCCATATTCACTCTTGGCGACGCAATGAATACGGCTGGACTGATCAGCAGGCCGTCTTGCTTGCATGCAAACGCCGGAAGTCTTTTAACGCCACCATTCTCCCAACGCCTCACTCTGTTCGGTCTATGTCGGCCCCACTGGTGACAACTGCCTGAAGCAAGGCCAGCGCCAAGGCTTCGACGGGTGTAGCCGCGTCTGCTCCATACGTCACGGGGCGTGGCGGGGCTGCACAGGTCACGCGGGCGTGGGCCAGTTGCAGCCGTCGGCCACCGACCTGCCAAGGCCAGCCGCGTTCCTCGCAGGCTTCCCTCAGCGCCGCTTCAAAAAACAGCAGCCCACTGGAGGTCAGGGGGTGGAAGGTGTCCGTAATCAGGCCCACCGTGATCCAGCCGTCATTGAAAGGGTAATCGCTGTAGCGCACCTCGACAGCCGGAGCGTCGCGGGAAGAGGACAGCCGAACACGCTCCGGCAGGCACCGGGTCAGCTCCTGCAGCGTTTCCTCCCATGGCATGATCCCTATTCTCACCTAATTTCGTCAGCAGGCGAGCCGGATAACGAGCATCTTGTTCAGTTCATCCTTTCTTTAGTGGCTGCAACAGGATGTAAACAGCTGGCTGCGCCGGGTGTATGCCCCTGCAAAGCGTCTATGACCTGATCCGCTCCGGAGAGCTTCGCAGCATCTGCGTAGGCCGCAGGATTCTCATTCCGCTGACCGCCATCGAAGACTTTCTGAACGACGGCGCAAAATGAAGCGGCCCACCGCGTCCCCGGTGAGCACTTCCCACAAACTAGCGCACCTGTTCCACCTTGCCCAGCAAGACGCCCAGCGCCCCGGCAACGCGGGCGGCGGAATGAAGCTCATGGAAGCCCTGCTGACGCTGTTGGAGATGGAAGCGGCACGGTGGGGACGGGGCGAGCGGGGACGCCCTGACCTTTCTGGAGGCCATCGGCTACCGCCCAGAACATGCCCACGAAGAGTTGGCCCATCATGCGGGGGTATCGCTGAACTTGTGGACGCCCAGCCCTTCACCGCCCACCCCTGAGCCGTCCGACCCGCTCCGGGCAGTACGCGGGGTACTCCAGCGGTGCGCTCCCTTGAGTCCTGAAGACGTGGCCCACGTGCATCGGAGGCCCGCTGCAAGGGTGTGGCTGATCGAAACGCCCCCATGACTCATCCACACTGAGTGCGAAGGCGGCCCCATGATAAATCCACACGGGCAAGCGTTACCGAGCGTCACTCAAGCCGGGGCGCTGGGCATATGAAAAGGGTGCGCCTCCACAACAGCAGAAGCGCACCCTCAATTGAGTAGGTTAAAAGCTCAGCTTGCCCAAGTGCCCCGGCTACCGTCTTGGGTCGGTGCTTTGTCGGGCGCAGTATTGGCCGTCAGGTTGGCGCTCATGCTTCCACCAGCGATGGTGAGAGCAGCAGTCAGGAGGAACAGCACAGCTTTGATCTTCGGTTTCATAATGAACTCCTCTGAAGCAAGAGATTTAGGCAATACAACAGATAATCAGATCCGCTCTCTGGAAACAGATTTGATCGATTAAAAGCTCAGCCTGCCCAAGCGCCGCGACTACCGTCTTGGGTCGGTGCTTTGTCGGGCGCAGTCGAGCTAATCCAACTGCCCCTGCTGCCGTCTTGGGTCGGTGCTTTCTCAGCCGTCAGGTTGGCGCTCATGCTTCCACCAGCGATGGTGAGAGCAGCAGTCAGGGGGAACAGCACAGCTTTGATCTTCGGTTTCATAATGAACTCCTCTGAAGCAAGAGATTTAGGCAATACAACAGACAATCAGATCCGCTCTTTGAGAGCGGTCTTGAATCTGCTGTGAGTGACCTGTGTAGAGGTTCTCACAGCAATCTCAGATGTGCAAGCAGATATGACGTATCTGCAGATTGCTCCTCAAGTTTCCTCAAAGTGTGCCGCAATGACATAGATTGCAACGGTTACGAATTGCTTATGGCTTTGACGCCTGCCCTCTGTTAGGAACATTCACCATGCCCCCAGTCCGGCTAAATTTTTAAGAATACCGACAACCTCTCAGGATGTGGCAAAACATCACGACCTCCAGCGGGCAATCTTGTAACACTCTGTTACAACTTCCGGCAACGGATCGGCAAACGAAACGCCCGCCCCAACTGGAAGCGGGCTGGGCGGTTGACGTTTGGTTTAGTTCATGGGCTTAGGCGCATTCTTTTAGGCCGGCGCGGTAGCCTGCCTCAGTCGCCTCTAGGCGGGCAAGCTGGGCGAGTAGTGGAGCGGCGAACGTCTCTTCGATGCTTAGCAGGGCGCTGAGCATGCGTCAGGGGGGCGGCCTGAGTCTGCCGGGTGAGTGTGTGCGCCTCAAGCTGTGCGGCCTCCTCTTCTTCGTCGGACACTTCGGCCATGTGCCGGAACTGCTCGCCCAGATCAGGGCGGGGGAACGTCTCACCCCACACGCTCACCCACGCGGCCACCGCTTCCCGTACCCGAGCTGTCCATACACCGCGTCGTACAGTGGAATGAACCCAAAGTACCGGGCCAGCAGGCAAGTCACTTCTAGGCGGAATGATACCGGGTAGCGAACTCGGTCGGTGGGACATAGCCCAAACTGGAATGCAGACGTTCCTCGTTATACAGCTGCCCGATGAAATGGTTGATGTGGCGCTGTGCGTCGTCGAAGTCAAGATAGTCCTGGAGATCAACTTCCTCCGTTTTCAGGGTCTTGTAAAAGCTTTCCATCCGGGCGTTGTCGTAGGGAGTGCCCTTTCTGGACATACTGGGAATCAACCCGGCCTCCCGAAGCCGATCCACGTAGACGCGACTGGCGTATTGAGACCCCTGGTCAGAATGGTGCAGTAAGCCTGGAGCTGGGCGACGCGCTCGCAGCGCGTTGCCCAGCGCTGTCAACGCCAGCGCTGCGTCTATGCATCTGGACATGGCCCAGCCCACGATTTCTCGGGTGAAACTGTCCAAGACGCAGGCGAGGTAGACAAAACCACTCTTGACCCGGACGTAGGTGAGATCGACTTGCCAGACTTGGTTGGGTTGAGTCGGCACCACCGTGGGCAACAGATTCGGAAAACGACGTTCGCTGTGCGTTGAGTCCGTCGTGGCCTGAAATCGCCGTTTGGGACGGCATAACAACCCCCCAGCTCTCATCACCCGGAGCACGCGTTTGTGATTGGTTGGGTGTCCCCGACGGGCCAGTTCATGGGTGACGCGACGGTACCCGTAGCCACTCCACTTCAGCGCGATGGCCTCAATCTCTTTGGCCAGCCCAAGATCCGGGTCTACCGGTGTCCGAGTCTGCTGACCCAGATACCACGACCGGCTGACCGCATGCAGCTCACACAAGCGACGTACCGACACCGTGGGATGCGCGCTGCGCGCATCCATAATCATTTGGTGCCGTGTTTCGAGCGGTACGTCGCCAACGATTTTTTTGTGTGTTGGGCCAGATCCGTCACACTCTGGATGGTCAGGTCTCTCCCAGGTCAATAAGCCAGTGATTTTTTCCAGCCTTCCAAGGCCGCATTTTAGATCTGGCCGACCTGGGCTCTTTCTCTGCAACGCTGAACCCTATCTGAGGCCGAAGAGCCTGCACCACAAGAACAGTGCCGAGAAAGACTGTGCCTGACACGCTTGGCCCACCTCAGGAGGTACAGCATGTTGGTGCTTGGCATTGATGTTGGAAAACGAGAATTATTTGTTCAGCTGCAGGACGCCACAGGACGTTCGCTCGGTCAGCGCGGCCCTGTGGCCAACACACCCGCGGGCCTTCAACAGGTGAGCGACTGGGTTCGCAAGTGGACTGAACTTGCAGAGCTTCACGTGGTGATGGAGGCCACCAATGTCTACTGGGAACGTTGTGCACACTATTTTCAATCTTTATGCTGTGTCGTCAGTGTGGTGAATCCCGCGCAGATCAAGTATTTTGCCCGTTCCGTCCTGCGCCGGGGGAAAACCGACGCAATGGATGCGGAGCTGATCGCGCGGTATGGCGTGGTGATGCACCCAGGCCGC